>JAFLDE010000014.1 GCA_017302655.1 Burkholderiales bacterium | reverse complement strand
GTGCCGCCGCGCCTGCGGCGGCCGCAGTGGCCGGGGTGGCCGGCTTGGGGGCGTCCTGGGCAGCGGCCGACCAGGCCAGCAAGGCCAGCGACAGCGCGGAGAGGGTGGGCTTGAACATCGGGTCGTCGTCCTCGGTAGAGATGGAACCGGCGGGCATCGCTTCGTGAGCGCCTGCGGCGAGGGGCGGAGCCTACTGGACGCCTGCCTACACTGGCGATGGTCATGCCCGCGCCGCCACTCATCGTTTACCTGCATGGATTCCGTTCCAGCCCGCGCTCGGCCAAGGCGCAGGCCATGGCGCAGTGGGCCGCGGGTTTTCCCGACATGACCTGGCACTGCCCCCAACTCCCGCCCTCCCCGCGCGAAGCCATGACCGGCCTGCTGCAGCTCACGGCCAACTGGCCCGACGAAGGTGTGGCAGTGGTCGGCAGCTCGCTCGGCGGCTTCTATGCCGCGCACCTGGCACATCACCGGCCCCGCTGGCGCGTGGCGCTGATGAACCCGGCCGTCGACCCGGCCCGCGACCTGGCTGCCTACATCGGCGAGAACCGCCAGTGGCACGCGCCCGAGGAGTCCTTCTACTTCCGCCCTGAATACGTGGACGAGCTGCGCGCCCTCGACCTCGGCGCGCCCCCGAACACCTCCCGCCTGTTCGCACTCATCGCCAAGGGCGACGAGTTGCTGGACTGGCGCGAGATGCTGACGCGCTACGGTGCCGGCCGCAGCCTGCTGCTCTCCGGCAGCGACCACGCGCTGAGCGACTTCGCGCGCTGGCAACCTGAACTCACCCGCTTCCTGCTCCGACCATGAACCCCATGCACCGCTTCCAAGACCGCGTCGTGTTGATCTCTGGCGCCGCCCAGGGCATTGGCGCCGCCACCGCGCGCCGCTTCGCCCAGGAAGGCGCCAGGCTGCTGCTGCTCGACCTCAAGCCCGATCCTCTGGCCGCACTGGCCGCCGAACTGCCAGGCAGCCGCATCTTTGCTGGCAGCGTGGCGCACCGGCCCTGCTGGGACGCTGCCGTGCAGCTCGCGCTCGACACCTGGGGCCGGCTGGACGTGCTCATCAACAACGCCGGCATCACCCGCGACGGGCGCTTCGAGCAGATGAGCGTCGAGCAGTTCGACGCCGTGCTCGACGTCAACCTGCACGGCGTCTTCCACGGCGCACAGGCGGTGCTGCCCGCCATGCTCGCGGCCGGCAAGGGCGCCATCGTCAACACCAGCTCGGTGGTCGGCCTGCACGGCAACTTCGGCCAGACGAACTACGCGGCGGCCAAGGCCGGCGTGATCGGCATGACCAAGACCTGGGCGCGCGAGTTCGGCGCCCGCGGCATCCGCGTCAACGCCGTCGCCCCCGGCTTCATCGCCACGCCCATGACCGCGGCGGTGCCGGAGAAAGTGATCGACAAGATGACGGCGGCCATCCCGCTGCAGCGGCTTGGAGCGCCTGAGGACATCGCCGCCGCGTATGCCTTCCTGGCCAGCGACGACGCCGCTTACGTCACCGGCACGGTGCTGGAGGTGACGGGCGGGATGATGATGTAGCGAGAGCCTGCGGGGTGTTCGCCCCCGCGGGCGACCTACTTTTGGCTTGACCCAAAAGTAGGCAAAAGCTCAAGCCCACACTGCGCTCGCCCTTGCGCCTTCGGCTCCAGGGTTCCCGAGCAGCCCAAGAACCCAGGGGCGCGCGCAAAACTCGCTGCGTTCGCTGCGCTCACTCCGCTCAAACAAGCTGCGCGAGTCAGATCACGATTCGCGCCTGCGGCGCGAGCCCCTGGGTTCTTGCGCCGCTCGGCGGCGCAGAGGGGCGGGCTCGAAACCCGAACAGCCAACAGCCGGACATTTGTCTCAGGACTGATCAGTCTTGAACGCCTGATGGCCTGAAGCAAGCGCTGACCCCCATGTGTGAAAGACTGAGTGCAGTGCAGGAGCTAAAGCCAAAAACTCCAGGCTCGCCCCCGAACCGAGGCCCGGAACCGCACTAAGCCGCGCTGCCATCCACTTTGCTGACTTCAGCTCGGACGGCGCCGAGCTGCACCCACGGCAAAGAGCGCGACAGCTGCCAGCGCCAAGCCAGTCGGCTCAGGCACTTGATTGCTCCCCGGGATCAGTGTGAAAGAAGCAGAGATCGGTTGCCATTGGTCCCACGAAACCACCGCCCAGTTGGCTCGACTAGTAGCGCGAAGGTAGGCATAGGTGCCGGCAGGGGAGGCAACACCGAAGTCGTTGTTGCGTGCTCCGTCGATGGTCGAAACGATGAAAGAGTTGACATCCGTCGCCAAGTTCAGCTCACTCACGAGAGCAGCTACTGCTGAACGGTAATGCGAGTCGTCAGCCCATAGAACTTGGGCTTGAGCAGTTAGCGCCTGAGTATTGGTCCTAACGAAGCTCACCTCATATCGCTTGCCCAAAACAGCCAGATCGGTAACTGCGGTGACATGGCCGGAGGCATTCGTGATGACCCCCGCTTGAGCACCGAAGCACAACGCGAGTAGGCAACCTCCCGCCAAACCTCGACCTAAATGCGCAAAAAGAGACATTGGAGACCTCCCCGGTAAAGGGACGTGAGTATCCGGATGTTTCTTGCCCCTCCCCCCCCCCCGAACCGGGGGGTCAGCGAACTTCGCAATGACTTCGAAGGCTGACTTGTGCCCCATAGGCGCTCTAGACCAAGAAGTCCTGCTGCCGAGGTCCAGCCGTTTGGCTGTTGGAGCCCGCCCCTCTGCGCCGCCGAGCGGCGCAAGAACCCAGGGGCTCGCGCCGAAGGCGCGAAACGTGATCTGACTCGCGCAGCTTGTTTGAGCGGAGTGAGCGCAGCGAACGCAAGCGAGTTCTGCGCGCGCCCCTGGGTTCTTGGGCTGCTCGGGAACCCTGAAGCCGGAGGCGCAAGGGCGAGCGCGGTGTGGGCTTGAGCTTTTGCCTACTTTTGGGTCAAGCCAAAAGTAGGTCGCCGGCGGGGGCGACATCCCCGCGGGCTCTCCCGCAGGAATCAACTCACCAAAGGCCTCCAGCATCAGGCCTTCAATCGATCAGCCGGACGACAAACCAGGGGCTTCGAAGCGGCCCCAGCGTTGTCATCGCGCTCCACTCCGACGGCTTGCCGAAGTTGAAGGTGCATGCATGATGCGCGGGCTTTGAACCAAGCACACCGGCGCCTCCCCTGTTTCTTGCACCCTGGACCAGGCGCAGTCGCCGCCAAGCTGAGGGTTTGGCACGAAGGCAAAACAACCAACGCAAGGAGAACGGTGTTGAAGATCAAGAAGATCCTGTTGGGCGGTCTCTTGTTGCTGGGCGTGGCGGGCACGGTCGGCTGGTTCAGCCTGGACAAGGAGACGCGTGGCCTGCTGGCCACCGTGCCGACCAGCGCCGACCTGCTGTTTTGGTCGCAGCCCCAGCGCGACGCCGCGTTTCGCGCGCTGGACCGCTTGCCCATCCTGGCCAAGTCCAGCCGGGTGCCCGCCAGCGGCTCGCCCTCGCCCCTGCCTGTGGGCGCTCCGCTGAACTTGCCCATCGACGTGGACGCCTACATGGCCGCCCAGCGCAGTGCCGCGCTGCTGGTGGTGCATGACGGCCGGCTACGCCTGGAACGCTATGGCCTGGGTTTCGACGGAGCTGGGCGCTGGACGAGTTTTTCGATGGCCAAGTCCATCACCTCGACCCTCGTGGGCGCGGCGGTGAAGGATGGCTTCATCAAGAGCCTGGACGACAAGGTCAGCATCTACATCCCGGACCTCAAGGGCTCGGCCTACGACGAGGTGAGCGTGCGCCAGCTGCTGACCATGACCTCGGGGGTGCAGTGGAACGAGGACTACCAGGATCCGAAGTCCGACGTGGCCCAGTTCAACAAGCACAAGGCCGAGGACGGCATGGAGGCGCTGGTCAGCTACATGCGCAAGCTGCCCCGTGCAGCGCCAGCCGGAAGCCGGTGGAACTACAGCACCGGCGAGACCAACCTGGTGGGCACCCTTGTGCAGCAGGCCACGAAGAAGTCGCTGGCCAGCTACCTGGGCGAGAAAGTTTGGGGCCCGGCCGGCATGGAGCAACAGGCAACTTGGCTGCTGAGCAAGACGGGGCAGGAGATCGGCGGGTGCTGCGTCCAAGCTGCATCGCGCGACTACGCCCGCCTGGGCCTGTTCATCTTGGCAGGCACTCCGGGGAACGGCAGCTCCATCGTGCCCGAGGGCTGGTGGGCGGAGGCCACCACCCGGCGCACGGAGATCGGCCATCCCGGCCGTGGCTATGGCTACCAGTGGTGGACGCTGGACGACGGCAGCTTCATGGCCCGAGGCATCTTCGGCCAGGCCCTGTTCATCGATCCCCAGCGCCAGCTGGTGATCGTCTCCAACGCCAGCTGGACCGGTGCCCGGGACCCGGCGGCTATGAAAGGGCGCGACGAGTTTCACCAGATCGTGCAGCAGGCGATCGACGCCGAGCGCGCCGCTTCGGCACCGTAGCGGTTCCAGCCGGGCACTTGGGTCGTCAAGGGGCCAGAGCGCCAAGGGTCTTGGCGCTGGGGAAGCTTGGACTTCCCCGCACGATCACCACTGGGCGAGTGGCCGATCCAAGCCGTCTTGAAGCGCCTGCACAAAGCGCCCCACATGCAGGCCATCCACCAGCGCGTGGTGGACGGACAGGTTCAGCGGCATCCAGCAATGCTCGCCTTCCCGCTGGAAGCGACCCATCGCAATGGATGGCGTGCCGTCGTCACAGGCGCCGACCCGTGCATGCGAAAAGTCGCTGAAGTGCACCAACGGCAGCACGGTGGTGTGGAAGGCAGCGGGCTGGTGCTCGTCGTCCAGCCCCCAGTCGGTACCGACGACCCGCGCGCGCTCGATGGCCGCCAGTGCGGGCGGGGCGAAGTCGCGCAGTGGCTTGGCGTAACGCAGGCGCGCGAAGGCGAAGCTGTCGTCGGCGCGCAGCACCGTGGGCGAGGCATCGAGTTGGGCCCATTCCTCCACACCCCCCGCAGATGTCAGGCGCTGGCGCAACTCGGGAACGGCATCCGCAGCGCGCAGCAGCGCGTGCTGGTAGGCCACGAAGGCGCTCAAGCCGGGCACCGCTTCGCGCCAGACCGGCAGCGCGGCCAGCAGCGGCGCCACGTCCACCCGCGTGGTCAGCCCCCAGCGCGGTTGCACGGCCTCGCGGTAGAAGGCGAAGGCCTGCCGGCGCGGGCCGGCCGGCAGATCCACGGCTTTCTTCAAAGCGGCCGCTTCACTTCGCCGGCTGGTAGGCGGGCACGCCCATCTGCCAGAGGAAGAAGCTCCACACATCGGCCTGCTCGTCCAGCTGCGAGGCCACGCTGGAGCCCATGCCGTGACCGGCCTCGTAGTCCACGCGCAGCCACACCGGCTTGGCGCCGGGGCGGCCGCTGGTGGCCGCCTGCAGACGGGCGGCCTGCTTGGCGGGCATCCAGGCGTCCACGCGCGGGTCGTTGGCGCCGGTGGTGACGATGACCGCCGGGTAGGCCTGGCCGTCCTTGACGTTGTGGTACGGGCTCACCGCGTACATGGCCTTGAAGTGCGCGGGGTTCTTCACCGTGCCGAACTCGGCGATGTTGGGCGGGCCGTTGGGCGTGAGTTCCATGCGCAGCATGTCGCTCACGCCGACGGCGATTTGCGCGGCGGCGAAGAGCTGCGGGGCCTGGTTGATGGCGCCGCCGATGGTGATGCCGCCAGCGCTGCCACCGGTACCCGCCAACAGCTGCGGGCTGCTGTAGCCCTTGTCGCTCAGGTACTTCGCGCAAGCCATCATGTCGCTCACCGTGTTCTGCTTGTTCACGATGTGCGCGCCCTGATGCCAGGCCTCGCCCAGCTCGCCCCCGCCCCGCACATGGCAAACGGCGAAGCGGCCGCCCTGCTCCAGCCAGGCCAGGCGCGATGGCCGGAAGCCCGGCTCCTGCGTGATGCCGTAGGCGCCATAACCGGTAAGGATGGTGGGCCGCGCGACATTCGCGCCCTTCGGGCTGACGATGGAAAGCGGCACCTCGACGCCGTCGTGGCTCTTCACCATCACGCGCTCGCTGCTGATGCCGGAGACATCGAGCTTGGAGGCCGGCTGCAGCGCCACCGCACGCGGCGCGGCGTCGCCTTTCACCACCCAGGTCTGCGCCGGCTGCGTCCAGCCTTCCATGCGCAGCAGCCATTCGCCCGCGCCGAGCGCTTCCATTTCGCGCACCGTGCCATCGAAGGGCAGCTGCAGGCGCTGCGGGGTGCAGCCGCAGGTGTGCACGAGGGTCAGGCGGGAGACGCCGGCGTCCAGGCTGCGCACCAGCACGTCGGCCTCGCCCTCTTCCATGCCCGGGCCCTTGGTCATCTCCATCAGGATTTGCTCGGAGGGCTCCAACAGGGTTTCCACCTTGCCCTTGCCGCCCAGCGGCCGCGCTACCACGGCGCGGTGCGGGTGGTCCTTCTGCGTCAGGGTGACGAGCCGGTCGTCCACCAGCAGCGCCTGGCTGACGCGGTCCTGCGGGCCGACGACGCGGCGCCAGGCAGCGCGATCGCCGCGCTTGAGCACATCGGCCAGGGGCGCCACGAAGTAGCTGCGGTCGCGCGCGTCGCCGTGCAGCAGCTCGGCCAGCACCCACTTCGAATCCTTGCTGAGCTTGATGTAGGGCAGGTCGGCGATGTCGAACTTGCGGCCGGGCATGCCCCAGCCAAAAACACGACGACTCCCGCGGCGATCCTTGCCGGCCTGATGCAGATAGACCGCGCTCTTGTTGTAGCGCTCGTCCGCCGGGTGACGGTTGTAGAAGAAGCCGCTGCCGTCCTTCAACCAAGCCACGCCGGGCTCGTTGAGGCCGGCGTGCTGCAGTCGCTCGGGGCCGAGTTGACCGCTGGCGACATCCAGCACCACCAGGGTCGAGTCCTCGCTGCCCCCTTCCGACAGGCCAAGCGCGATCTTCTTGCCGTCGGGAGAGGGCGTGTACCAGTCGATGCTGTGCTTGCCCGGCTTGCCCGGCACCGCCAGCGGGTCGAGCAACTGGCGCTCTGCACCGTCCACGCCCTCGCGGATCCAGAGCCGACGCTGGTTCTGACCGGGTTCTCGCTTCAGATAGACGATGGCCTTCTCGCCCGCCGTCGCGTAGCCGCCGGTGCTCACACCGGCATCCAGCAACTCGCCCAAGCGGGCACGCAGCTTGTCACGCCCTGGCAGGGTCTTGAGCCCAGCCGCCGTGTGCTCGGCCTGGGCCTTCAGCCACTGCTGGAATTCGGCGGACTTCATGTCCTCCATCCAGCGGTAGGGATCGCTCACGGACACGCCGTGGTAGGTGTCGGTGACCGGCTTGACCGGCGTGGTGGGGTAGGGGGTCTGTGCCTGGGCGGTGAGCAGCAGGCCCAGAGGCAGGAGCGAGAGCAGGGTCTTCATGACGGATCCGGACCGGCGAAAAGTGCGCAGTGTAGGAAGCAGGCGTTGACTTGGGGCAAAACGCCCGGCCGCAGGTCTGCCTAGAGTGAGCAGGCCTTCCATCCTCTCTTGCCATGCCCACCGTACTCTTTCAAAGCGGCGCTCATCAGTGCCTCATGTTCTCGGACCTGGACGGCGGCGAAGGGGTGCAGTCCAACCAGTTCCTGCTCGTCAATGGCGGCACCGGTGCCATCCTGGATCCCGGCGGCAACTGGCCTACAACCAGCTGTACTTGGGCATGCAACGGCACTTCCCACCGCACAAGCTGGCCGCCATCCTGGCCTCCCACGCCGACCCCGACATCATTGCGGCGCTGGACCGCTGGATGACCGCCACCGACGCGACGGTTTACATCTCGCGGCTGTGGGAGCGCTTCGCACCGCATTTCTGCAAGCCCGGCAAGACCATCGGGCGTATCCAGGGCCTGGAGGATCGCGGCGCTCGGCTGCAACTTGGTGAGTCGCCCGATCGATTCGAGATCTGGGCTCTGCCCGCCCACTTCCTGCACGCCGAGGGCAACTTCCAGTTCTACGACCCGGTGAGCCGCATCCTGTTCAGCGGCGACCTCGGGGCCTCGCTCGGCTCCGGCCTGGACCCGACGCGCACCGTCACCTCGCTGGGGCCCCACCTGCGCTACATGGAAGGGTTCCATCGCCGCTACATGGTGAGCAACAAAGTGCTGCGCTGGTGGGCGGACATGGTGAGCGAGTTGCCGATCGATTGCATCGTGCCGCAGCACGGCGCACCGATCGGTGGTGCGGCCGTGGCGGAGTTCCGCGCCTGGGTACGCACGCTGGACTGCGGCATCGACCGCTTCGGCCCTGCCGACTACCGCGTGCCCGACTGAACGGGCGGGGATGCGGGCTTTCTGGGTGAGCGGCTTCGCAGATCCAGGTCAAGCCCCTCAACCCCTCCGCCACAATCGCGCCCCATGTATGGGGTGTACGACGACAGCGGCAAGCCGGTAGGCGGCCGCATCCTTTCCGAGGCCGACAGCACGCTGCAGTTGGAGCTGGACTCTGGCAAGCGCGTGAAGATCAAGAACGCGCAACTGCTGCTGAAGTTCGACAAGCCACAGCCAGCCGAGCTGTTGCGCGAGGCCGAGCTGCTGGCGCGGGGCTTTGACCTGGATCTGGCCTGGGAGTTCGCGCCGGAGGGCGAGTTCGGCTTTGCCGATCTGGCGGCCGACTACTTTGGTTCCAAAGGCCAAGCTGAACAGCTGGCCAGCTGGATGGCGCTGAGCACTGCGCCGCACTACTTCCGCCGCGCCGGCAAGGGCGGCCAGTTCAAGAAGGCACCGCAGGAGCAGGTGCAGGCCGCGCTGGTGGGTATCGAGAAGAAGAAGCAACAGGCCGCGCAGATCGCCGCCTGGTCCGAAGAGCTGGCAGCCGGCCGTTGCCCCGAGGCCTTGCAGGCTCAGATCTACAAACTCCTCTTCAAGCCGGACAAGAACGGCCCGGAATACAAGGCCCTGGTGCAGGCCGCGCTGGCCAGCAAGACCGCGCCGCTGGACCTGCTGCGCCAGGCCGGCGCCATCCAGAGCCCCTATGCCTTCCATTGGCAGCGCTTCCTGTTCGAGACCTTCCCCAAGGGCACCGGCTTCCCAGCGCTGCCTGAACTGCCGGCCATCGACGACTTGCCGCTGGCCGGCCAGTCGGCCTTCTCGATCGACGACAGCAGCACGACGGAGATCGACGACGCGCTCTCCGTGCAAGGCCTGGGCAGCGGCGAGGTGCTGTTCGGCATCCACATCGCGGCGCCGGGCCTGGCCCTGTTGCCGGGCTCAGGCCACGACGAGCAGGTGGCACGCCAGCGCCTGTCCACCGTGTACATGCCGGGCTGGAAGATCACCATGCTGCCCGACGCCTGGGTGGAGCGCTTCACCCTCACCGAGGGGCGCGACTGCCCGGCGCTCAGCCTCTACTGCCGCTTCGACGAGGCGACGCTGGAGCTGAAGAGCAGCGAGACCAAACTGGAGCGCGTGCGCATTGCCAGCAATCTGCGCCACGACCAGCTCGACGCCGTGATCACCGAAGCTTCGCTGCGCGGCGAGGCGCCGGCCGACTACCCGTTCGCCAGCGAACTGGCCTTCGCCCACCGCCTGGCGGTGCACCTCAAGGCCGGCCGCGAGAAGGTGCGCGGCAAGCCCGAGACCTTCAACCGCCCCGACTACAGCTTCAAGCTGGACGGGGAGCGCACGGAGGCGCCGAGCGGAGAGGAGACCGTGCGCATCAGCCAGCGCGCCCGCGGCACGGCGCTGGACCTGGTGGTGGCCGAGGCCATGATCTTGGCCAACGCCACCTGGGGCGGCTGGCTGGCCGAGCTGGGCGTGCCGGGGCTGTACCGCAGCCAGGCCAGCCTGCAGCCGGGCATCAAGGTGCGCATGGGCGTGAAGGCGCTGCCGCACGCCGGCATGGGCGTGCCGCAGTACGCCTGGTGCACCTCACCCTTGCGGCGCTTCGTGGACCTGTTCAACCAGTGGCAGCTGATCGCTTGCGTACGCCACGGCCGTACCGCAGCACTGGCAGCGCCCTTCAAGCCCAAGGACGCGCAGCTCTTCGCCATTCTTTCGGCCTTCGATGCCGCCTACACCGCCTACAACGGCTTCCAGCAGCAGATCGAGCGCTACTGGTGCCTGAAGCACTTGCAGCAGACCGGCTGCACCGAACTCACCGCCTCGGTGATGCGCGACGGCCTGGTGCGCGCCGACACCCTTCCCCTGGTCTTCAAGGCCCTGGGCTGTGAGAGCCTGGAGCGTGGCACGCCGGTGAAGCTGCGCCTGACCGGCATCGACCTGCTCACGCTCGAGCTGCACGCCAGCTTGCTGGAGCGCCTGCAGGCGCCGCCGCCAGCGGATGCGCAAGCCGGCGAGGAGACGGAAGAAGACGAAGAACCGGCCGCAGCGCCGCTGCAGATCGCCGTCGACCTCAACGACGCCGAGGTGGCCGGCGCAGCATGAGCGGGGACACGGTCTTCCTCGAGGACGACCCTGCGCCAGCGACGGCGCAAGCACCCGCCGCAAGCTTTTCGCAGCGGCTCGCCCAGGCCACGCCCATGCAGCTGGCCTTGCTGGCTTCGGTGGCTTTGCATGTGCTGCTGCTCACCGTGCAGCTGGCCACGCCGGGCAGCGCACCGCGTCGCTGGGTGGAAGACAAGCTCGAGGTCATTCTGGTCAACGCCCGCGACTCGCAGGCTCCCACGCAGGCGCAAGCCTTGGCACAGGCCCAGCTGCAGGGCGGCGGTGATGGGAACCCGAACGAACGGGCACTGAGCCCACTACTGGCCGAGGCCGCGCTGAGCCTGGGCGACGCCGCCACCGACACCCATCGCCGCCTGAAGGCCGTGCACCTGGAGCAGCAACAACTGCTGACTGCGCTGCGCCGCGACCTCGCTCGGTTGCCGCCGCCGGACGCTGCACAGGACGTGGCCAGCCCCGAGGGCCAGGCGCTGACCGAGCGCCGGCGTCTGTTGCTCACGCAGATGGCCGAGCTGGAGCGACGCGTCAACGAACACAATGCCCCCCCGCGCCGCCGCTACGTCAGTCCGGCCACGCAGGAAGTGGTGTACGCCCGCTACTACGATGGGCTGCGTCGCCGGGTCGAAGCGCGGGGCACCGCGAACTTCCCGACCGCTCAGGGCCGCAAGCTCTACGGCCAGCTGACCATGAACATCAGCGTAGACGCTGAAGGTCGGGTGCTCGGCACGGAGATCATCGAGTCGTCGGGGCAAGTCGCGCTCGACGCCCGCGCGCAGGCCATCGTGCGCGCCGCCGCACCTTTTGGTCGCTTCAGCAAGGCCATGCGCAACGAGGCCGAGGTGCTGGTGCTCTCGGCCCGCTTCACGTTTGACCGCGACAAAGGCGTGCAAGCCGAGTTGCAAGCCCCTTCTCCATGACCGAACCACGCCCGCCGCATTACGCCGTCATCGGCCACCCCATCGCGCACAGCCGTTCGCCTGCCATCCATGCCGCCTTCGCCGCGCAGGCCGGGGTGGCGTTGCGCTACGAGGCCGTGCTCGCGCCGCTGGACGGCTTCGCTACCACATTGAAAGCCCTGCGGGACGACGGCCTGCAAGGCTGCAATGTGACCCTGCCCTTCAAGCCCGAGGCGCTCGCTGCGGCCGACCTCGCCAGCGATCGCGCGCAGCTGGCCGGCGCCGCCAACACATTGGGTTGGACGAGCGACGCTCGGCTTTGGGCTGACAACACCGACGGCCTCGGCCTGCTGCGCGACATCGAGCACAACGCCGGCTGCAAGCTGGCGGGCTGCCAATTGCTGCTGCTGGGCGCCGGTGGGGCAAGCAGCGGCTGCTTGGGGCCTTTGCTGGAGGCTCGGCCCGCGCGATTGCTCGTGTGGAACCGCAGCAGCAGCAAGGCGCACGAGCTGGTGAGCCGCCACGAGTCGCTGGCGGCGCGCCTGGGCGTGCAGTTGGCCGCTTTAGAGCATTTGCAGGGTGCGCCGGGGCGCTTCGACGTCGTCATCAACGGCACCAGCGCCGCGCTGCACTCGGGCCGGCTGGAGCTCCCCGAGGGGCTGCTGAACGCAGATGGCCTGGCGCTGGACATGGTGTACGGACCGGCCAGCGCACCGTTTCTGGACTGGGCAGCCCGCGCGGCCCCGGGCGCGCGCCGCCGGGACGGTCTCGGGATGCTGGTGGAACAGGCGGCCGAAGCCTTTCAGCGTTGGCATGGCGTGCGGCCGGATACCGCAGCGGTCCTGTCGCAGATGAGGGCGGCATGAAGGCAGCGCCCCGTCGAGGCTTGGCCAAGCTGCTGCGCCTGCTCGCATTGCTGCTGCTGGTGATCCTGGCGCTGCAGCTGTACTTCGTCGCGCGCATCGGCCTCATGGCAGTGGTCGATCCCCAGTCCACCACCTTTCAGCGCAGCGAGATGCGTCGCATCCTCGGCGAGCAAGGGCGCTTGGCCTGGTCGCAGACCTGGCAGCCGATGTCACGCATCAGCGCCAACCTGCCGCGGGCGGTCATCGCCAGCGAGGACGGCGGCTTCACCGAACACCATGGCATCGAGTGGGATGCCGTCGAACAGGCGTGGAATCGCAACCAGCGCGCGGAAGCCCGGGCCACCCGGCGCGGCCGCGCGCCCAAGGTGGTGGGCGGCTCCACCATCAGCCAGCAACTGGCGAAGAACCTGTTCCTGAGCGGGGAGCGACGCATCGCGCGCAAGGCGCAGGAGGCCGTCATCACCCTGGCGCTGGAGGCACTGCTGCCCAAGTCGCGCATCCTGGAGATCTACCTGAACCACGTGGAATGGGGCGAAGGCGTGTTCGGCGCGCAGGCGGCGGCACGTCACTACTTCCGCGTCGATGCCGCGCAGCTCGGCCGCGCCCAGGCGGCGCGCCTGGCCGTCATGCTGCCGGCGCCCAAGCGCTTTGAAAAACTGCCGACTTCCGCCTATCTGGCTGGCCGCAGCAGTGCCATCCAGGCGCGCATGGGCGACGTGGAGCTGCCATGAACCTGGAGCAGCAAGAAATCGCCGCCGTCGCCGCCCGGCTGATTGCGGAGGAGGGACTGCCCTGGGGCGCCGCCAAGCAACGCGCCGTGCGCGAACTCGGGCTGGGCTCACGCATCGCCCTGCCCGACAACGATCAGTTGGAGGACGCGCTGCGCGAGCACCTGGCGCTGTTCCAGGCCGACAGCCAACCGGCCGAGCTGCGCCAGCTGCGCCTTCTGGCCCTGCGTTGGATGGATCGGCTGGCGATGTTCGAGCCTTTGCTGGTCGGCGCGGCTTGGCGCGGCACGGCGAACCGACTGTCCGACCTGCATCTGGACCTGTTCAGCGACGACCCCAAGGCGGTGGAGATTGCACTCATCAATGCCGGTGAGACACCGGAGCCCGGCGCGGCGGCGCGGGACGCGCGAGGCGCCCAGGCCAACACCCTGGTGATCTGGCTGGCCCCGCCGCCGGGTTTTCAGCAGCCAGTGGCCCTGCAGATGAATGTGCAGAGCCACCAGGCGCAACGCGGCAGCCTGCTGCCCGACGCGCGCGGTACCCGGCCTCGTGGCAACACGGCGCAGGTGCGCGCCTTGCTGGAAGAATCCGCCCCGCCATGAAACCGATCACCCGTCGCACGATGCTCCTCAGCCCTTGCCTGGCCGGTGCATGGGCGCCCCCTGCCGCAGCCGATCCGGCGCTTTGGTCTGCTGAATTCCAGCAACCGAGCGGTCAGGCCTTGAAGTTGGCGAGCTTTCGGGGCCGCTGGCTGGTGCTGAACTTTTGGGCAACTTGGTGCGCCCCATGCATCAAGGAATTGCCCGATTTCGACCAGTTCCATCGCGACGAGCAGGCTCGTCCAGGGCGCGAAGGGTGGCAGGTCGTAGGCTTGGCAGTGGATGGACCGACCCCGGTGCGCGACTTTCTGAAACGCCGGCCGGTCAGCTTCCCCATCGGTCTTGCCGGCATGAACGGCACCGATCTGATGAAAAAACTCGGCAACTCGCGCGGCGGATTGCCCTTCACGGTGATCGCCAATCTCAAGGGGGAGATCGTGTGGCGCCGCCCAGGCGAAACGCCTCTGGCCCTGCTGCGAGAACAGCGCCAAAAATTGGCTGCCTCCTGAATTACCCTGGCAACTCGCGCCCATCTGTTACGAAAAGCCGTAAAGTGCGGGCCTTCTCGCTTCTAGAGTCCGCTCTCCAATGGCCCTATTGGTGCTTCATGGCCCTAACCTCAACCTGCTCGGCACCCGCGAGCCGGAGATTTACGGCCGCGACACCTTGGCCGACATCGACGCCCGGCTGCAGCAGCAGGCAGCTGGCGCCGGTTACTCGTTGAGCAGCTTCCAGAGCAATCACGAAGGGGCGCTGGTCGACCGCATCCACGCGGCGCGACAGGACGGCACCCGCTTCATCCTCATCAACCCCGGCGCCTTCACGCACACCAGCATCGCGCTGCGTGATGCGCTGACCGGCGTGGCCCTGCCCTTCATCGAGGTGCACCTCTCCAATGTGCATCGCCGCGAACCCTTCCGCCACCACAGTTACCTGTCGGATGTGGCTGTGGGCGTGATTTGCGGCTTGGGGGCCCAAGGCTACGAACTGGCGCTGCAAGCCGCTCTGGTGCGGCTGAAGGAGTGACGACCCATGGATCTTCGCAAGCTCAAAACCCTGATCGATCTGGTCTCGGAATCCAATGTCTCCGAGTTGGAGATCACCGAAGCCGACGGCAAGGTGCGCATCGTCAAAGCCAGCGCCGCTCCGGTGGTCATGGCCGCGCCAGTGGCTGCGCCGCCGGCGATGGTGGCAGCGCCCGTCGCGCCTGCGGCGGCTGCGGCCGGATCGACGCCGGCCGCGGGAGCGCCGGCGGAGGCTGCGCCGAGCGGGCATGTCGTGAAGTCGCCAATGGTCGGCACCTTCTACCGCGCCTCCAGCCCCAATGCCAAGCCCTTCGCCGAAGTGGGCCAAAGCATCAAGAGCGGTGAGCCGCTGTGCATCATCGAGGCAATGAAGATCATGAACGAGATCGAGGCCGATGCCACCGGCACCATCGTCAAGTGCTTCTGCGAGAACGGCCAGGCGGTCGAGTTCGGTCAGCCTTTGTTCTTGATCGAGTGATCGGCTGATGTTCAAGAAGATCCTCATTGCCAATCGAGGAGAGATCGCTCTTCGAATCCAGCGTGCCTGCCGCGAGCTCGGCATCAAATCTGTCGTCGTTTACTCCGAGGCCGATCGCGAAGCGAAGTATGTGAAGTTGGCGGACGAAGCGGTTTGCATCGGTCCGGCACCTTCCGCACAGAGCTACCTGAACATGCCGGCCATCATCGCGACCGCCGAGGTGACCGATGCGGAGGCCATCCACCCGGGCTACGGCTTCCTCAGCGAGAACGCTGACTTTGCTGAGCGGGTCGAACAGAGCGGCTTCACGTTCATCGGCCCGACGCCCGAGAGCATTCGCATCATGGGCGATAAGGTCTCGGCCAAGCAGGCCATGATCCGCTCAGGGGTGCCCTGTGTGCCAGGGAGCGAAGGGGCCCTGCCGGACGACCCGAAGGAAATGGTGCACATTGCGCGCGAGATCAAGTACCCGGTGATCATCAAGGCCGCCGGCGGCGGTGGCGGACGTGGCATGCGGGTGGTGCACACCGAGGCAGCCCTGATTCACGCGGTTCAGACGACGCGAGCAGAAGCTGGGGCAGCCTTCGGCAATCCTGCCGTCTACATGGAGAAGTTCCTGGAGAACCCACGGCACGTGGAGATTCAGGTGCTCGCCGACACGCATCGGAACGCCGTGTGGCTGGGCGAACGCGACTGCAGCATGCAGCGTCGCCACCAAAAGATCATCGAAGAAGCACCGGCACCGGGCATTCCACGCCGCCTGATCGAAAAGGTCGGCGACCGCTGCGCGGCTGCCTGCAAGAAGATCGGGTACCGAGGTGCTGGGACTTTTGAGTTTCTGTACGAAGACGGCGAGTTCTTCTTCATTGAAATGAACACGCGGGTCCAGGTCGAGCACCCGGTGACCGAACTCGTGACTGGGATCGACATCGTGCAGCAGCAGATTCGCATCGCCGCCGGCGAGAAGCTGCCCTTCAGTCAGCGCCAAGTGCAGTTGCGTGGACATGCCATCGAGTGCCGCATCAACGCGGAAGATCCGGTGAAGTTCGTCCCGTCCCCAGGGCGCATCACGATGTGGCATGCGCCAGGTGGTCCCGGCGTGCGCGTTGATTCGCACGCCTACACCAACTACTTCGTGCCGCCGAATTACGACTCGATGATCGGCAAAATCATCGTGCACGGCGATACGCGGGAACAAGCGCTGGCGCGCATGCGGATTGCGCTCAGCGAGACGGTGGTGGAAGGTATCCAGACCAACATCCCGCTCCACCGCGAGCTGATGATTGACGCCAAATTCATTGAAGGCGGCACCAGCATCCATTACCTCGAGGGGTGGATGGCACAGCACAAGCGATGAGCAGGCCCGGCAACCCAAGCTGCAGGTACAGGCAGTGACTCAGTTGGTTGAACTGGCATTGATCTGCCCGCAGGACCGGGTGGAGTGGGTCAGCGACGCACTGATGGAGCTCGACGCGCTGTCTGTGGCTGTGGAAGACGCTGACGCCGACACCGAAGACGAGCAGGCTCTGTTCGGCGAGCCCGGACTGCCAACCCCCCGTGCGGGCTGGCAGCGCAGCATTCTCAGGGCGTTGTATGCGAATCAGCCGAGCGCGCTGGAGGCAGTGACCGTGCTACTTGCGCAGCCAGTGGCTGAGGGATTGCACGTTCAAGGCCTGCATGTCGTGGACGAGCAGGATTGGGTGCGCATCACACAAGCGCAGTTCGCGCCGGTACCCATCACCGGGGAATTCTGGATCGTCCCCAGTTGGCACGATGCTCCTGCGCAAGCCCGCACGGTGATGCGCCTCGATCCGGGCCTTGCCTTTGGCACCGGCACGCATCCGACCACACGCATGTGTTTGCGTTGGTTGGCCAGCCGCGCGCAGGGTGCAGAGGAGCGAGTGCTGGATTACGGTTGTGGCTCGGGCATCTTGGCGATTGCTGCAGGCTTGCTGGGTGCGCGTCACATTGACGCCGTGGACATCGACCCAGCGGCCGTGGCGGCCACGGGCCACAACGCCGAAGTCAATCGGGTGACCATCAACGTGGGCCTGCCGGAATTGGCCCAGGGCGAGTACCAATTGGTGCTGGCGAACATCCTCGCGACGCCACTCAAGCTTCTGGCTCCCTTGCTCTGCGAACACTTGTCTGCCGGGGCGAACTTGGTGCTGGCGGGCTTGCTGGAGCGCCAAGTCGACGATATCGCGAGCGTCTATGCCCCCTGGTTGGAGCTCCGAGTCGTCGACCGGGAGGATGGGTGGGTGTTGATGAACGGAAGGCGGCCATGAGCGCAAGCACGCGCTTGGCAACGCGCTGCAATGCTTGCGGCACGAGCTTTCGCGTGCAAGAGGAGCAGCTGGCTGCGAGCGATGGCTATGTGCGCTGCGGACGTTGCGACGCGGTGTTCAATGCGCGAAGCACGTTGTTCGACCTGGATGCGCCCGCTGGCATGGCCCAAGCCGCCTCGACCTCGGCCACGGTCAACGACACGGAGCCGCCGCTTCCTGAGGTGTCCGTCAGTGAGGCCGCCAACTACGCTCCAGCAGTCGGCATGCAAGAGGGAGTGAAGGCGGAGAACTTGCAGCTTGATGAGGCGGAGCAGAGGGACCGTTCGGCCACCGCTCCGGCAGATGTCGGCCCAAGGACTTCTTCTCCTGCTGTTTCAGCAACAACCTCTCTTGGACCTTCGGATGGGCTAGAGCCTGCCGAACCGACCTGGCGAGAGGGTGTGAATTCGAGCCCAGCCGGCGATCCTCGCCTGGAGCCTGACTGGCAAGAGCCCGATGCCAGCCGCATGCTGGAACTGCTGGGCACGGAGGCATTGCCTTCCCAAGCAGAAGCTGGGGCTCCAATCGCTGCACCTGCCACGTGGAACTCATTGCGCGAGCGTCGCCCTCGGAAACCAGAGTCGCGGCTGATGCTCGCCGGGCTGAGCCTGATCTCGGCCCTTCTGGTGCTGGCTTTGCCAGTGCATTGGGCGTGGGTGGAGCGCGAGCCTTTGCGTGCCCAGCATGCCGAATTGGATGCTTGGCTGACCGATAAGGCCGCACTGCCGAGTACGGGCTGGCGTCATTTGGACGGTCTACAGGTCAGCTCGAGCAGTCTGCGAGCGACACCTCAGGGTGGCGCTTTTCAGCTGGAGTTGATCGTGCTGAATCGCGCCGCGCATCGTCTGGCCATGCCTTGGCTGGACCTCTCTCTGAGTGATTCGAAGGGTCAGGCCGTGCTACGGCGGTCGTTGGATCCCGCGTTGCTGGGTCCTTCGCAAGCGCTGGCGCCCAACGAGCAGCGCAAGCTGCAGATCGTGTTCAGGATCGATCGGCCAACGGCCGTCGCTGGCTACGAAGTCGGTCTCTTCCACCCCTGAAGCAAAAGAAAAAAGGCCCGCCGCAGCCGTGGCTGCGTGGGCCTTGGCGCTTCACACGCTGCCAAGGGCAGCGCGCGAAACCAAGCGGCTCAGGGCTTGTTGCCGGTCGGGAAGGGCCAAGCCGCTTGCGGGCTGATGGCCGTTTTCGCCGCTGGTGCCGCCGCCTTCATAGGCGGGTTCTTGGTGGCCGCTGCTGCGGGTTTCGCAGGGGCAGGCTTGGCCGGCGCCTTCTTCGCCGGCGCAGCTTTCTTGGCAGCAGGCTTGGCGGCCGGCTTCTTGGGGGCAGCAGCCTTCTTCGGCGCCGCAGCCTTCTTGGCCGGAGCAGCGGCCTTCTTCGCCGGAGCTGCAGCCTTCTTCGCCGGAGCGGCCTTCTTCGCCGGGGCGGCCTTCTTCGCCGGGGCGGCATTCTTGGCCGGAGCGGCCTTCTTCGCCGGAGCGGCCTTCTTGGCCGGAGCGGCCTTCTTGGCCGGAGCGGCCTTCTTCGCCGGAGCGGCCTTCTTGGCCGGGGCGGCCTTCTTGGCCGGAGCGGCCTTCTTGGCCGGGGCGGCCTTCTTCGCCGGGGCGGCCTTCTTCGCCGGGGCGGCCTTCTTCGCCGGGGCGGCCTTCTTGGCCGGAGCGGCCTTCTTCGCAGTTGCCATTACAAATCTCCTTGATCAAGGGGAGGACACACCGCCCGCCGGCTGATTCGCCGCCGGGTCGGTCATTCGCCACACCAGGCCGGAGCCTCTAGCGGCGAATTCTTCGAGTGGCTGCATCCAAGACCTCTCTCGGGCCGAGTTGATGCGCCACTTCGTTTCTGATGTCTTGCTCAGCCGCCGAGATCAAGGCTGACCGACCCACTCAGTCCCAACTGAGTGCGCCGCCGCTTTGGTACTCGATGACCCTCGTCTCGAAGAAGTTGCGCTCCTTCTTCAAGTCGATCATTTCGCTCATCCAGGGGAACGGGTTCTCCTCGTTGGGGAACAGGGGATCCAGGCCGATCTGCACAGCACGCCGATTGGCGATGTAGCGCAAATAGCCCTTGAACATGCCGGCGTTCAGACCCAGGACGCCCCGCGGCATGGTGTCTTCGGCGTAGCGGTACTCCAGTTCGACCGCCTGCAGGAACAGGGCCTTGATCTCAGCCTTGAACTCGGGGGTCCAGAGGTGTGGGTTCTCTGCCTTCAGGGTGTTGATGAGGTCGATGCCGAAATTGCAGTGCATCGACTCGTCGCGAAGGATGTACTGGTACTGCTCGGCGGCACCGGTCATCTTGTTCTGCCGGCCCATGGCCAGGATCTGCGTGAAGCCCACGTAGAAGAACAAGCCCTCCATCAGGCAGGCGAACACGATCAGGCTCTTCAAGAGCGTCTGGTCGGCCTGGAAAGTGCCCGTCTTGAAGTTGGGATCCATGATCGCGTCGATGAACGGGATCAGGAACTCGTCCTTCGCGCGGATGGACGCCACCTCGTGGTAGGCGTTGAAGATCTCGCCCTCGTCGAGACCAAGGCTCTCGACGATGTACTGGTAGGCATGCGTGTGGATGGCCTCTTCGAAGGCCTGACGCAGAAGGAACTGGCGGCACTCAGGCGCCGTGATGTGACGGTAGGTGCCCAGGGTGATGTTGTTGGCAGCCAGCGAATCGGCCGTCACGAAGAAGCCGAGGTTGCGCTTGATGATGCGGCGCTCGTCTTCGCTCAGGCCGTTGGGATCCTTCCAGAGCGCGATGTCGCGGCTCATGTTCACTTCCTGCGGCATCCAATGGTTGGCGCAGGTGGCGAGGTACTTTTCCCAAGCCCACTTGTACTTGAACGGCACCAGCTGATTGACATCCGTCTGGCCGTTGATGATTCGCTTGTCCGCCATGTTCACGCGGCGCTGGGAAGCCGAGGCAGGCGGACTGATTGCAGGAACTTTGGGGGCGGTGAACTGCGCCTCGGGCTTGCTGCCGGTGGCGGACACAGGTTGAAGCTGCGGGCTGGGTTTGACTTCGTCTTCCCAATGCAACATGGGCGTTCCTCTTCTTGCAAATTATCAAATTGATGTCATGCGGGCGACAAGTGATTTCTCGTGCGCATTCGCATCCATCGCGTCAAGTCGTTGCGTCATAGCATCGAATTGACAATATGTTCAAAAGCTTGAACGTTTAATCGTTCAATCCCATAGGTGCTTTGCTCAGCACGCTACCCGCCTGCATCCGGGCATGCAGCCCCGGGAGCGGGCGCTGCTTCGCCACAGAGCTTCGCTGACCGCCCAGCTGGCTTGGCAGCGCCCAGGAGCTCACTGACAGGCCTCGCAGTCCGGGTTGTCGATGCTGCAGAACTTCGCGTCGGTTGCCGGCAAAGACGGCTCGGCCGCCATGGCCGGCGCCGCGGCTTGCCCGCCGATCTGCGCCGACACCGCGTTGAGTTCGCTTCGGCTGACGGTGCTCTTCTCAGCCTGCGTTGCGCTGGTGGTGCGCAGGTAGTAGGTGGTCTTCAAGCCACGCACCCAGGCCAACTTGTAGGTCTCATCCAGCTTGCGGCCCGAAGCGCCAGCCATGTAGATGTTGAGGCTTTGCGCCTGGTCAATCCACTTCTGGCGGCGCGCACCGGCCTCGATCAACCAGACCGGCTCGATCTCGAAGGCCGTGGCGTACAGGCTCTTCAGCTCTTCCGGCACGCGGTCGATGCGGCGCAGCGAACCATCAAAGTGCTTGAGGTCCATGACCATCACCTCGTCCCACAGGCCGAGCTTCTTCAGGTCTCGCACCAGGTACTCGTTCACGACGGTGAATTCACCGGATAGGTTCGACTTCACCGAGATGTTGCCGAAACTGGGTTCGATCGAGGCGTCCACGCCGATGATGTTGGAGATGGTCGCCGTCGGTGCGATGGCCACGCAGTTGCTGTTGCGCATGCCATGTTGGGCGATGCGCTTGCGCAGCAGCTCCCAATCAAGCGTGGCGCTGCGATCCACATCGACATGGCCACCGCGAGCCTGCTCCAGCAGGTTCAGGGTATCCATCGGGAGGATGCCGCGGTCCCACAACGAGCCCTTGTAGGTGGAGTAGCGACCGCGCTCCTCGGCCAGTTCGCTGCTCGCCCAGTACGCGTAGTAGCAGATCGCCTCCATCGAGCGGTCGGCGAAGTCGACCGCCTCCTGGCTGGCATAGGGCGTGCGGAGTTGGTAGAGCGCATCTTGAAAACCCATCAAGCCCAGGCCGACCGGGCGGTGGCGCAGGTTCGAATCGCGCGCCTTCTTGACCGCGTAGTAATTGATGTCGATGACGTTGTCGAGCATGCGCATGGCCGTGCTGACCGTCTTGCGCAGCTTGGCATGGTCGACCGCGCCGTCCTTCAGGTGCTGGGACAGGTTGATCGAACCCAGATTGCAGACGGCGATCTCACTGTCGTTCGTGTTCAGCGTGATCTCGGTGCACAGATTGCTGGAGTGCACGACGCCGACATGCTGCTGGGGCGAGCGCACGTTGCAGGCGTCCTTGAAGGTGATCCAGGGGTGCCCGGTCTCAAACAGCATCGTGAGCATCTTGCGCCAGAGCTCGCGCGCACCGATCTTCTTGTAGGGCTTGATCTCGCCGCGCGCCGCCTTCTGTTCGTAGGCCACATAGGCCTTCTCAAAATCGGCGCCGAACAGGTCGTGCAGATCCGGCGTGTTGCTGGGGGAGAAAAGGCTCCACTCGCCGCCTTCAACCACACGCTTCATGAACAGATCCGGAATCCAGTTCGCGGTATTCATGTCGTGCGTACGCCGACGGTCGTCGCCCGTGTTCTTGCGCAGCTCAAGGAACTCCTCGATGTCGAGGTGCCAAGTTTCCAGGTAGGCGCACACCGCCCCCTTGCGCTTGCCACCTTGGTTGACGGCCACCGCGGTGTCGTTCACCACCTTCAGGAAGGGCACAACGCCCTGGCTCTCACCGTTCGTACCCTTGATGTGCGAACCCAATGCGCGCACCGGGGTCCAGTCGTTGCCCAGGCCGCCCGCGTACTTGGACAGCAGCGCGTTCTCCTTGATGGCTTCGTAGATGCCATCCAAGTCATCGGCCACCGTGGTCAGGTAGCAGCTGGACAGTTGCGAGCGCAGCGTGCCGCTGTTGAACAAGGTCGGCGTGCTGCTCATGAAATCGAAGCTGGACAACACCTCGTAGAACTCGATGGCGCGCGCCTCGCGATCGATCTCGTTCAGCGCCAGGCCCATCGCCACGCGCATGAAGAAGGCCTGCGGCATTTCGATGCGCGTCTTGCGCACATGCAGGAAGTAGCGGTCGTACAGGGTCTGAAGGCCGAGGTAGTCGAAGTTCTGGTCACGCTCGGGCTTCAGCGCTGCAGCCAATCTCGCCAGGTCGTACTGCTGCAAACGCGGATCGAGCAGCTCGGCCTCCACGCCTTTCTTGACAAACTTCGGGAAATAGTCAGCGTAGGCAGCGGCCATCTCGCTCGCCAACACTTCGCGGCCAAGGATCTCCTTGCTGATCGTGTGCATCAGCAAGCGGGCAGTGGCCCGGGTGTAGGCGGGCTCGCTTTCGATCAAGGTCCGGGCGGCAAGGATCGCTGCCTTGTAGACCTCGTCCATCGGAACGCCGTCGTACAGATTGCGCTCGGTCTGCTGCAGGATGGGCTCGGCTTTCACGTCACGGCCTAAACCGGCGCATGCCCCTTCGACAAGCGCGCGCAGCGCCTGCAGGTCAAGCGGCCTCTTCACGCCGCCATCCACCACCATGATCTGGCTGGGCTCGGCTTGCGCCACCGGCGCCTCGCCCTTGGCCGCACGCTCAGCGGCACGCCGTTCACGGTACAGCACGTAGGCACGAGCCACCTCATGCTGGCTGCCGCGCATCAGCGCCAGTTCCACATGGTCTTGCACGTCCTCGATATGAAAGGTACCGCCCCCGGGGCGCGAACGCAGCAAGGCCTTGATGACGGCCTCGGTCAGACCGTCCACCGTTTCGCGAACACTGCTCGATGCCGCACCCTGCGCCCCGTGGACGGCAAGGAAGGCCTTCATGAGCGCCACAGCGATCTTGCTCGGCTCGAAGGCCACCACCGCCCCGTTTCGGCGAATGATCTGGTAGGCCTGGTAGGCCCCTGGTGCGGCAACACTGGCTTGCGCGCCGGCGGGAAGGGGATGCTCGATGACGGACTGTGCGCTGGACAGGACGCTGCTTTGCATGGACGACCTCAGATCAGGAAAGGTAAGAAACGGAAACGAAAGGGCACGCATGAACCCGCCACACCGACCGCAAATTGCGCAGCCAGCGGCATGTCAGGCGAAGAAAAGAACGGAGTGAAAGCACCGGTCGCCACTCGACCTGGAAGCACCGCTTCCGGCCGGCACGAGAACCGACTGGGAGGAACCCTCGGCCTCGGCTTGCAAGTCCTTGATCCACTTCGGATCGAGACCCTTGCGACGCGTTTGTTGAGGGCGAGAGGATAGCACGGGGCCACTATATCTAGCGCCCCTCACCCACTCAACCGACTACCCCTAGCGTAATGCCCTACCTTGACAGCGGCGAGGAATTGCCACCCGAACCGACTTCACGCGCTTCCGGGTCCTTCGCCGCCTTCGTCCACCTGGATGCCCAGGCGCGCCATTCGGTAGCGCATCTGCCGCAGGGTCAAGCCAAGACGCTGGCCAGCCGCCGTGCGGTTGTTGCGATGCGCTGCCAGCGCCCTCTCCAAGACGCGCCGCTCCACCTCGTCAAGGTAGGCGCCAAGGTCTGAAGGAAGCAGGTCCTGCGCTGCTTCTGCGCTTGAAGGCGAAGGGCTCAACGGCATAGGCACCGTCTCGTCTTGGGCCATGCCATCGGGCAAGTCCAGGTCATCGGCTTCGAGTCGCTGCGCCCCGGAGAGCGCAAGGGCACGGTGCAGCAAGTTCTCCAACTCGCGCACATTGCCCGGGAACCCATACGCAGTGAGCCGCGCCAACGCGCCGTCGGTCAGCGTCGGTGCGGGCGACACCCCAGCATCCTGTGCAATTCGGGCCAACGATGCCGCGCAGATATCCGGCAGATCTTGCAGGCGCTCGCGCAGCGGCGGCACCCGGATCTGAATGACGTTGAGTCGGTAGAAGAGATCTTGCCGGAATCGGCCGGCTGCGACCTCCGCACCCAGATCCTTGTGCGTCGCGCTGACCAAGCGCAGATTGACCGGCAACTCCACCACAGCACCCACGGGGCGTACCGAGCGCTCTTGGATGGCACGCAGCAGCTTGCTCTGCATGCCCAGCGGCAAGTCTCCAATCTCGTCCAGAAACAAGGTCCCACCCTGGGCGGCCTGGAAAAAGCCTTCGCGGTCTTCGGTCGCCCCGGTGAATGCCCCTTTGCGATAACCAAAGAACTCGGCCTCTAGCAAGTGCTCCGGAATGGCGCCACAGTTCACCGCCACAAAGGGGCCGCTGGACCGAGCCCCCTCGCCATGGATGGCGCGCGCCACCAATTCCTTGCCCGTACCCGACTCGCCCTGCACCAGCACCGGCGCCATCGAACGAGCGACCTTCTGCACCAGGTCGCGCACCTGACTCATGGCTTCGGATTGACCGGCCAGGCGGCGCAGCGATGGGGACCCCTCAGCTAAGCGCTCGGTCGTTGGCACGCTCGGTGCCGCCACGGTGCGCTTGGCGTCGCGCCCGGCCGCAGAGGCCACCACGGCGCGGAATTGCCGAAGGTCCACCGGCTTGGTCAGGTAATCAAAGGCGCCGGCCTTCAAGGCTTCGACGGCGTTTTCGGCCGAACCATGCGCGGTGATGACCACCGCACGTTCGCTGCGTCCTTCGCGCTCCAGCCACGCCAACACGTCCAAGCCAGAGCCGTCGGGCAGCCGCATGTCGGTGATGACGGCCTGGAAGCGCTGCGACGCCAGGCAGGCCAGCGCTTCGCCCACGGTACCGGCGCTCTCCAGTTGGTAGCCCTCGCGCAGCAACGTCAGCTCGTACAAGGTGCGCAGGTCGGGCTCGTCATCGATGACCAGCAACCGTTCGGCGTGAGGAGCGTTAGCGTTCATGCACCGCCTGGAAGGAAAGGGTGAAGACCACCGCGCCCTGTTCAGTGTCAGAGCGGTAGTCGATGCGCGCGCCATAGCGTTCGCACAGCTCCCGGCAAATGTAGAGCCCGAGTCCGGAGCCGCGACTGCGTGTCGAGAAGAATGGCTCGAACAGATGGCGCTCCACCTCGGTGGGCAGCGGCGGGGACGGGTTCAGCACCCGGCAGCGCGGGGGATCGCCCGGCAGCAACTCCAGGCGTACCCAAGGCTTCGGCTCGCACTGGGCATGCCGCCAAGCGTTGTCGAGCAAGTTGAGCACCACGCGGCGCAGGTGATCCGGCTCGAAGCGAAGTGAGACAGGCACATCCGGCAAGGCGAGGTCGAGTTGCGCTGCCGTCTGCGTGCGCAGCCAGTCATCGCAGATCTCTTGAAGCATGGCTGTGCCGTCGAGCGAGACGGCTTCGCCCTGCGCGGGCGCCGCCAGCAACATGACCTCGTCGACGATTCGCTGCAGGCGCTGCACATTGGAGGCAACCAGAGCCGTCAGGCGCTGGTGCGCAGGCTGGCCGCCGAGGTCTTCGCCCAGCAGGGCGTTGGCTTGAGAAATGGCGGCGAGCGGGTTGCGAATCTCGTGCGCGATACCGGCCGACATCCGACCCATGGCCGCCAGCTTGTCCTGGCGCGCACGCGCCAGCAGGGTGGCGCGGTCTTCCAGCAACAGCAGCAGCAAGTCGTCGGCTTCGCCCAGGCTGCGCCCCGGCATGGCGCGAACCCGCAAGCGCAAAGCGCGAGCGGGTGCGTGCACGAAGGCCAGCATCACATCGCGAACGCGCGATGACGTCGGGGCCAGTGGCTCTCCGGACGCCTCGCCCAGCTCACTGCGCCAAGCTTCACGTGCGGCTTCGCGAAGGGCCGCCCATGCGCTCACGCCCTCAAGTGAGAACGGGGGCTGGCGCGCTGGCTCACGCTCGCCCAGCAGCGCCAGTGCAGCTGGGTTGGCAGCCCGGACCACCAGTTCGCGGTCCAGCACCAACACACCTTCTTTCATCTCGTCGATGACCAGTTGATTGAGCGCCACTTGCTGCCGCGCGTAGGCCATACTGCCTTGCGCCACGGCCTGCTCGCGCACGAGGCGGGCAGCCAACTCGGATCCCAACAGGGCGACCGCAAAGTAGCCGATGCCCGCCAACCCACCTTGGGTGATCGAACTGCCCCACTCCGCAGCCACCAAACCGGCGTAGAAGCTGGCACCGAGCAAGCCCAGTGTGGCCATGGAGGCAGCCGCCAGGCCGGCGCGGCGCGAAGCCATGACCGCGCTCAGCAGCACCGGCAACACGAGCATGGCCGCCACCGGTAGGTTGCTTGGGCTTTCCACTGCGGCCAAGGCCGAGAACAGAAGAATGTCCAGACCCACCGTGGCCCACCAGGCCTTTGCCCGGAGCCAACGCAATTCCGTGGCTTCGACCACCGGCCACACCCACTGCACCAGGGTGAGCAGGGCATAGCCCAGGCACAGCATCAGGCCGAGCCGGGGCGATTGGTTGCCCAGCACCTGGGCAGCGATCTGCGCGGCGGCCAATGCCACTCCCAGCCCGGCCCGCGCCATCAGGAACGTGCGGAACAAGCGGACGGGACTCCCGGCACGGCCCGCAGGCTCCACCGGCACGGTGGGCGGCTCGACCGCCGCCGTGGGCGGCAGCCCTGAACTCACTGCCCCCTCACTGACGCGCCTCGAAGCGCTCGCGGTGCTCGTGGCAGCAGAACACACCACCTCGTCCCGGAAGGACCTGGCTGGACGGCAAATGCACCCCGCATTCGGCGCAGCGCATCATCGCTTCGGGGCCAGTGGACTCGCGCGGTCTGTGTGGGGCAGCTTCCTCACTTCGCTTGCCACGCTGACGGTGCTTCCACCAAAGCAGCACCGCCACCGCCAGTAGCAAAACGATCAGCAGGCGGCCCATCAGACCGTCCGCCCCAACAGGACCTGCAGCACGAAGCGTGAACCCGCGTAGCTGAACAGAAGCAGCGCACTTCCGGCATACAGCCAGCGAACCGCCTGGCGCCCGCGCCAGCCCAGCCAGTGCCGGGCCGCCAGCAACCCACCCAGCACGGCCAACGCGAGCAGGCTGAACACAGACTTGTGATCCCAGCGCCAATCCGGTGTCAGCAGCGCACCCATCAGCACTGCGGCCAGCAAGACAGTGACCCCGGCGGCGAGGAATTGAAAGGTCAGGCGCTCCAGGCGCAGCAGCGGCCAACCGGCAGCCAGCTCGCGAGCATCAGGCCGGCGCAGCTGCGACTCGGCGCGCCGCATCAGCCAGGCATGCAGCACCGCCGTGCCCACCAAGCCGTAGGACGCCAGACCCAAGCCCCAGTGCAGGGGCGCCCACGCGCTATGCACCTCATGGGCTTTGCCTGGGAACACCCAAGCCAACAACACCACCGCCGCCCCCGCGAGCGCCAGCACCCGCTGGGCCTGCAGCCACAGCCTGCCCTGAGACTCGGCGAGCACCACCGCCAGCACCAGCCACAGCGTCAACGACAGCGCGGGTGCAAAGCCGAAACGTCCGCCCCATTGACCGTGGCCCAGGCCTCCAAGGTCCACCGCAAGCGCCAGCGCCTGAGCGACCCAGGCCAGCAGCAAGGGCCAGCGCGCCAAGCGCCAAGCGGCGAAGGCAAAGGCCAGCAGAGCCAGCAGGCTGAAGGCCCCGAGGAGCCCGGTCGATAAGATCATGGCCTTCAGTTTACGGTTGCCCTCCTGGGAAGCAGGGCATGAGCTCTCGATGGCCTCCACCCTCGCCGACCGCCTCGGCCGCCTGGTCAAGACCATGCGCGGCCAGGCGCGCATCACCGAAAGCAATGTGCAGGACATGCTGCGCGAAGTGCGCATGGCGCTGCTGGAGGCCGATGTGGCCCTGCCCGTGGTGCGCGACTTCGTGGCCCGCGTCAAGGAAAAGGCCCTCGGCCAGGAGGTGGTCGGTTCGCTCACGCCTGGCCAGGCACTCGTCGGCCTGGTGCACAAGGAGCTGGCTGCGACCATGGGCGAAGGCGTGGCGGACATCAACCTCGCCACCCAGCCCCCAGCCGTCATCCTGATGGCCGGCCTGCAAGGCGCCGGCAAGACCACCACCACCGCCAAACTCGCCAAGCACCTCATCGAGAAGCGCAAGAAAAAGGTGCTGACCGTGAGTGGCGACGTCTACCGCCCCGCCGCCATCGAACAGCTCAAGCTCGTCACGGCGCAGGCTGGCGCCGAATGGTTCCCCTCCACCCCTGAGCAAAAGCCGCGCGACATTGCGCTGGCGGCCATCGACCACGCCCGCAGGCATTACTTCGACGTGCTGCTGGTGGACACCGCCGGCCGTCTGGCCATCGACGAAGCGCTGATGGCCGAGATCCGCGACCTGCACGCGGTGCTCAAGCCGGTGGAGACCCTGTTCGTCGTGGACGCCATGCAGGGCCAGGACGCCATCAACACCGCCAAGGCCTTCAAGGAAGCGCTGCCATTGACCGGCGTCGTGCTCACCAAGCTGGATGGCGACTCACGCGGGGGCGCTGCACTGAGCGTGCGGGCCATCACCGGCGTGCCGATCAAGTTCGCGGGTGTGTCCGAGAAGATCGACGGCCTGGAAGCCTTTGATGGCGAGCGCCACGCCGGCCGCGTGCTGGGCATGGGCGACATCGTCGCCTTGGTCGAGGAAGTCACCAAGGGCGTGGACCTGGAGTCGGCCAAAGCCATGGCCGACAAGATCAAGGCCGGCGACGCCTTCACGCTCGACGATTTCCTGCTGCAGCTGCAGCAGATGCAGAAGATGGGCGGCCTCTCCAGCCTGGTGGACAAGCTGCCGGGCGACTTGGCCGCCAAGGCCGGGGCGGGTCAGATGGAGCGCGCAGAACGCGACATGCGCCGCATGGGCGGCATCATCCATTCGATGACACCGCTGGAGCGCCGCAAGCCCGACATCATCAAGGCCACCCGCAAGAAGCGCATTGCCGCCGGTGCCGGCGTGCAGGTGCAGGACGTGAACCGCCTGCTCAATCAGTTCGAGCAGATGCGCGACATGATGAAGAAGATGCGCGGCGGCGGCATGATGAAGATGATGAAGAAACTCGGCGGCATGAAGGGCCGCCTGCCTGGGATGTGATCCACAGGCCGGCCCGCAAACCTCAGTGCAGCAGGGCTTGCGCGAACTCGCGGGCCTGGAAAGTCTGCAAGTCTTCGAGTTTCTCGCCCACCCCGATGAAATAGACGGGCACCGGGCGCTCTCGGGCAATGGCCGCCAGCACGCCGCCCTTGGCCGTGCCGTCCAGCTTGGTGACCACGAGGCCGGTAAGTTGCAGCGCGTCGTCGAATGCGCGCACCTGGGCCAGCGCGTTCTGACCGGTGTTGCCGTCCACCACGAGCAGCACCTCGTGCGGCGCGTCGGTCTGGGCCTTGGCGATGACGCGGCGGATCTTCTTCAGCTCTTCCATCAGGTGCAGCTGCGTGGGCAGGCGGCCGGCGGTATCGGCAATCACCACGTCACAACCCCGCGAGCGGCCGGCGTTCACGGCATCAAAACTCACGGCGGCCGGGTCGCCGCCCTGCTGGCTGACGATGTCCACCTCGCCGCGACGACCGCTCCGTTGCGCGCCGCCATCGTCGGCGCGATCGGCCCACACCGACAGCTGCTCCCGTGCCGCGGCGCGGAAGGTGTCGGCGGCCGCCAGCAGCACCTTCTGGTCGTGCGAGAGCAGGTGGCGTGTCAACTTCCCAATGCTGGTCGTCTTGCCTGCACCGTTCACGCCGACCACCATCATCACGGTGGGCTCATGGCGCCCGATCTCCAGCGATCGCTCCAGCGGGAGCAGCAATTCGGTCAGCGCATCCACCAGCAAGCCCTTCACCGCCTGCGGGTCGGTGACCCGACCTTCACGCACCCGGCGCCGCAGATCGTCCAGCAGGAACTGCGTGGCCTTCACGCCCGTGTCGGCCATCAGTAAGGCTTCTTCAAGCTCCTCATACAAGTCCTCGTCGATTTGCGTGCGGCTGAACACAGCCGCCAGGCTCTGACCCGTCTTCCTCAGGCCTGCACGCAGACGGGAAATCCAGTTTTGGCGCGGGGCCGGGGCCGCCAGTTGGGTCACCGGGTCCGCCGCCACGGCCGTGGACGGCGTGGCTGGCGTCTGCACGACGTTGAGCGCCGCAGGCTCAGCCCCAGGAGCTCCTGGGCCAGACTCTGCAGCAGGGGCAGCCTGCACCTCGGGCACAGCAGGCGCCGACAACTCAACTGGAGGGATGCTTAGAGGCGCGGTTTGTGAGGGTTGGGCGGGCTTGGCGAAGACATCGGCAAACGCCACCTCGGTGAAGACCGAGCCCTTGTCGTCCGGCGCGGGCGCCGGCTTCTTCTTCAGGAAGCTGAACATCGAGGAATCCGGGCGGCTTGGTGAAAGCCGGAAATCATGCGCTAAACTAGCGGGCTGTTGGCGCTTTAGCTCAGCCGGTTAGAGCGACGGAATCATAATCCGCAGGTCCGGGGTTCGAATCCCTGAAGCGCCACCAAAATCCCTGAAGCCCCGACGGTGCATGCCTTCGGGGCTTTGTTCCTTCACAGCCCCTGGATGAACCCCATGCTCCGCTGTGCACTGTTGATCGCCGCGCTGGCGAGCCCCTTCGCCGCGACACCCCAGGTCGCGCGCCCTTTCCCCGCCGATGCACTGCGCGCAGAGTTGCAAGTGCTGGCCGCGCCGGATGTGCTGATTGCCGGCAAGCCCGCGCGTCTGTCGCCGGGCGCACGCATCCGCGGCGAGAACAACCTGCTGGCCATGCCTGGTGAACTGGTGGGCAAGCGCCTGCTGGTGCACTACACGCGAGAGGCCGACGGCTTCGTGAAGGACATCTGGGTGCTCAATGCCGCCGAGCGCGCCATCAAGGTCTGGCCGAACACTCCCGAACAGGCCGCCCGCTGGCAGTTCGACATGGCCACCCAGACCTGGAGCAAACCATGAGCCCCCAGTCTGCGGCGCTACGCGCCTTCGCCTCCCCCCAAGGGGGCCGCGCTCCGCTCGGGAGTGGCCCTTCGCAGGAGCGGTCATGAGCACCAAAAAGGTTTACATCAAGACCTTCGGCTGCCAGATGAACGAGTACGACTCGGACAAGATGGCCGACGTGATGCACGCCGCCGAGGGCTTCGAGAAGACCGACAACCCGGAACAGGCCGACCTGATCCTGTTCAACACCTGTTCGGTGCGCGAGAAGGCGCAGGAAAAGGTGTTCAGCGACCTCGGTCGCGTACGGCATCTGAAGGTCAAGGGCGTACAGATCGCCGTGGGCGGTTGCGTGGCGTCTCAAGAAGGCGCGGCGATCATTGAGCGTGCGCCCTATGTGGACGTGGTATTCGGCCCGCAGACCCTGCACCGCCTGCCCGAGTTGCTGGCCAAGCGGCGCGCCACCACCAAGCCGCAAGTCGACATCAGCTTCCCCGAGATCGAGAAGTTCGACCACCTGCCACCGGCGCGTGTGGAGGGCCGCAGTGCTTTCGTCTCCATCATGGAAGGCTGCAGCAAGTACTGCAGCTATTGCGTGGTGCCCTACACCCGTGGCGAAGAGGTCAGCCGGCCGCTGGACGACGTGCTCACCGAGGTCGCGGGCCTGGCAGCTCAGGGCGTCTGCGAAGTCACGCTGCTGGGCCAGAACGTCAACGCCTACCGCGGCAAGATGGGCGGCAGCAGCGAGATCGCCGACTTCGCGCTGCTCATCGAGTACGTGGCCGAGATCCCCGGCATCGAGCGCATCCGCTACACGACCAGCCACCCCAACGAGTTCACGCAGCGCCTGATCGACTGCTACGCGAAGGTGCCGCAGCTGGTGAACCACCTGCACTTGCCGGTGCAGCATGGCAGCGACCGCATCCTGGCCGCCATGAAGCGCGGCTACAGCGTGCTGCAGTACAAGAGCATCGTGCGCAAGCTTCGCGCCGTACGTCCCGAGTTGCGCCTGGCCACCGACTTCATCGTCGGCTTCCCTGGCGAAACCGATGAAGACCACGCCAAGACCATGAAGCTCATCGAGGACGTCGGCTTCGACGCCTCGTTCAGCTTCATCTTCAGCCCGCGCCCCGGCACGCCGGCGGCCAACTTGCCCGACGACACGCCGAACGAGGTGAAGGTGGCGCGCCTTCAGCAATTGCAAGCGGCCATCGAAGCCCATGCCTTCAGCCTGAGCCAGCAACTGGTGGGCACGCGCCAGCCGGTGCTGGTGACCGGCCATGCGAAGAAGGACCCCAGCGAATTGATGGGCCGCACCGAGTGCAACCGCATCGTCAACTTCAAAGGCCATGAGCGGCTGATGCACCAGTTGATCGACCTGGACATCACCGACGCCTACCCGCACTCGCTGCGCGGCGCGGTGCCGACGGTCGAGACGGTCTGACGAAAAGATACCGGGCGAGCGGGCGACGACGTCCATCCCCATAGCCGGCGCCGCCCGCCAGACCCTGCTGGCAAGCGGTACCCGCCCGGCGACCGCCGCTCTCAGAACTTGGTGCGCAGGCTGAGCTGGTAGAAGCGCCCCACGGCGCTGTGGTTGAAGTCCACCTTGGTGGCGGTGTTCAGCGCGATGCTCAGGGGCGTGGGTTCATCACTGACGTTCTTCACCAGCAATTCCAGGCTGCTGTCTTTGCCCAGCAAGCCCTTGTAGCCCAGGCGAAGATCCGCCGTCGTCCAACTCGGCACGCGGCGCGTGCCCGCCGTCACCCCGGCCGGCGAACTGGCGTCGAGGAAGCTGGCGATGCTGTTCACCGACAGGCCTCCGCTCCAGGCGCCCAGGTCGGCGTTCAGGCTCAGGCTGTTGCGCCATTTGGCGAAGCCGGCCAGATCCGACCACTCTTCGAAGCCGATGCCCGGCGCCGGTTCGGCCTCGCGCTTGAGCAAGCGCGTCAAGCGGTTCTCAACGCGCCACTTGACGCCACGCGCGCGAGTGTCCCAGCGGACGCCCAGGTCCAGCAACCGGGTGCGAATGGCGGCCAGGTTGGCGGTGGGCGCAATGATGGCCGGTGTGCTGGTGTCGGGATCGATCTGGCCATTGGCCAGACGTCGCACCAGGTTGCGCGCCACGCCGTAGCCTGCCACCGGCAGGTCGGGGTTGTCGAGGATGGTCTGGACATCCAAGGCCGCGATGGCATCGCGCTTGTCCAGCGAAATCCAGTCCACGCTCAGCAGCGCCTCCGGCACTGGCGCCCAGGCCAGGCCCAGGGTGTTGGCGCGGGTCTTCTCCGGCTTCAAGGCCGGGTTGGACTTGACGGCGGTGAAGATTTGCTTGGGCGTGCAGTTATCGGGCGAGATGCCGGCCGATGCGCAGCCCTGGAAGTCGATGACGTTGGGGAAACCGGTGGTGTCGCTGGCGAAAAGGTCTTCCAGCGTGGGCGCCCGAAAGCCTCGGCCGATGGACGAACGCAGCAGCCACTGTGGCGTCAGCTCCCAGCGCAGCGACACCTTGGGGTTGGTGGTGCTGCCGACCTTGCTGTACTTGTCGTAGCGCAGTGCGGCCTGCACTTCGACGCCTGGCGCCAGCGGCACGATGGCCTCGGTGAACAGGTAGGCGATCTTGCGATCGGCGTTCACGAGCGCCAATTGCGGGTCGCTACGCAACAGACCTCCGACCTGCAAGGGATCGGGCGTGTTGCGGTAAGCCTCCTGTGTGTAGCCGGCCCCGGTGGCCATCAGCACGTCGCGACCGCCGAGCTTGGCGACGGGGCCGCTGAGCTTGAAATCGGCGTACTCCAGCGTCGTCTCAGCCGTGCGCACCGGAGTGGCAGTCAACGGGACCAGGTCGTCCGGATTGAGCTTGCCGGTGAAGGGGTTGATGACGCGGTTGCGCAGCGCCGCCGTGAACAAGGAGTTGATGAAGTAGCCGCCCCCGCGCTCGGTGTAGTCGCTGCTCGCGCGCGCCACGGTAGCCGTCCAGTCAAAGTCACCCCACACGCCTTCCAGGCTGGCCAGCAGGCGCTGCGCGCCGACTTCGACATCCTTGCGCCGGAACAGGCGCGGGTCGACCGGGCGGAACAGCCAAATAACGTTCACGCCATAGGGGTTGATCGGGTCCGCGGCGAGCACGGTGCCGCTCATGGGCTGGGGGTTGAGGAAGTTGCCCGACTCCTTGCGCTTGTCGAAGAACTCCACCCGCAGCCGGTTGTCACCTGGCAACTGCGCGTTCAGCGCGGCGAAAAAGGCGCGCGACTCGACCTTGGGCTGCAAGAGCGTGGTGGTGTTGGGGTCAAAGGCGCACACCTTGCCGGGCTGCGCACTCTCCACCTCGACGCCTTCGGCCGGCAGCGGCGCTTTGCAGGGCAGGATGGGCGCGTACCGGTTGTCGTCGATGAAGTAGACGTTGGGCTCAGGCGAAGTGGGCAGGCGATCGTCGCCCAGTCCGAAGGGACGCAGATCGGCGCTGGCCGTCTCCGGGCGGTCCTTGGTGAAGATTCGGTCGATGCGCTCGACCTCCGCGCCCAGCATGACGTTGAAGGCGTCTCGGCCCAGATCGCCCCAGCCGGCACTGATCGACCCGCGCAGCCGGTCGCCGTCGCTGCGGCTGCTCTGGCCCGCCGACAGCGCCACACCGTAACCCCGCAGTTCGCGCTTGGTGATCACGTTGACCACGCCGGCCACGGCATCAGAACCGTACAGCGCAGAGGCGCCGTCGCGCAGGATCTCGATCCGCTCGATCAAATCCAGCGGGATGCTATTGAGGTCGACATAGCTGCCCCCAACCGGGTAGGCGGCCAGGCGCCGGCCATTCAGCAGCACCAGGGTGTCGGCATTGCCGAAGCCGTGCACGGCGGCGCCTTGCGAGCCCGATAGCGTAGGCCCGAGCGAGAAGGCGGAATCGTCTGCACCGGAGAAGGCCGGGTTGCTGATCAGCAGCTCACCCAGGTTGGACGCGCCGGAGCGCTCGATCATTTCGCGCGACACCAACTGCACCGGTGTCGCTCCTTCTTTTTGGATGCGCTTGATGCTGGAACCGGTGACTTCAACGCGTTCCAGCTGCTGCACAGGGGCTTGTTGGGCCTGGGCAGTGGCGGCCAGCAAGGCCAACACCAGGCAGTTCAGCGTCGGGGGATGGCGACGATGGGACATGGACAACTCCAGATTTGAGGAGTCGCCATGCTCAAAAAATGCGAGTCTTCGGGCCACCCAAGCCAGATCCAACCGGGTCGAATTCGATCGAATGCCGGTCGAATCGGCGTCGAAACGGGCAAATCCTAGGGTTGACCCGGATCAGAAGCCCACCAGCACCAGATCCGAGTTGGCCACATCGAGCTTGGTGGCGATGACTCGCCGTTGCGCCTCGTCGGACGTGAAGCGGGCCGATTCGTCGAAGCTGCCGGCCGGGTAGCGAGCCAGCTCCTGACGCGCCCCGGTGCGCAGATCCAAGGTCTCGAAGCGTTCGTGCGCGCCCCTTTGCAGCAGCAACAGGCCGTCGCGCCAGGGCCGGTAATCCAGCAGGTGCTCACCCGCCACCGGGTTGGTCGGCCAGCGCTGGCGCGTGGCGCCGCTGACGGCGTCGAGCGCGAGCAGCTGCTCACCGTCGCGGCTCGGCACCACGACTTGTTCACCGACGATCGCCAGACGTGCGCGCGGCAAGATCCCTTCGCTCGTCAGGGCCGACGCTTGGCCGTCCAGCGCAAAGCGCCAGACCTGCCAGTCACCCCCGCGCGCGCTGGCGGCCCACACGGCACGGCCATCGCCCGACCACACCGGCGGTCCGTAGCCCAGCGACCGGCCGGACAGCTCGAGCACGCTGCCCTCATCCAGGCTGAACACGCACAGGCCGCGCTCCGTCCCCGGTTTGCACTGGCCTCGATAGGCGATGCGCCGCCCGTCGGGTGACCACTGAGGGTCTGCTGCCAATCCAGGCAGGTTCAGCAACTCACGCGGCGGCGCGTCCCCTTCCTGGAGCACCAGACCTGGCACATTGCCCCGCAGCGTCACAGCCACTAAGCGTTGCCGGGCGGCATGCCAGTCCGGGCTGCTGAGGCTCTGCGCAAGCGACAGCACAGGCTTGAGCGGCGTCGAACGCCCGTCCATTGAAACCGCAGCCAAGCTGCTGTGTGAAACGCCATGCACCACTAGCCATCGCCCTGCGCCTGCTGCCACAGGGCGCCGACCGGGCACACCCAGCGGATGCACGCTGCCATCCGCAGCGTGCAGGCGCGCCAGTTGCGCGCCTTCCTGGGCGCGTTGAGCCACCAGCCAGTCGCCGTCGGGCCCTTGAGCAAGCCCTTGCAAGTCCGCGAGCGGCTGCGCATTGAGCCGGCGCCGCTGCCCGTCGGCCAAGCGCAATTGCTCCACATGCGTGGCGCCCTGGGCGAGCAATGTGTAGCTCAAGTGCTGGCCGCCGTCGTGCCAGACGAGGAAACGTGGCGACTCGCCAGCGCCCGGCTCGAACAGCACGCGAGCCATCGACGGCGAGTCGGGATCCTTCGCAAGAACGGCTCGTCGGCCCTGGTGACGCCCTAGATAGGCCAGTTCACGACCATTCGGCGACCAAGCGAGGCCGGCACCGATCTCGTCGATCGTGCATTCGGCCAGCTCACGACGCTCGCGCGTGGCGAAGGCCAGCAGATCCACGCGGCAATCCCGGTTGCCCATTGCGCTCGCGATGGCCAGCCGGCGTCCATCGGGCGACCATGCCAGCGAGAGCAACTCGCGACCGTCCATGGAAACTGACTGCGCAGGCTCCTGCAGCGCTGCGGCAGGCCGCAAGAACAACTCGGCCGCACCGCGCCATTGCCAATGCGCGTAGGCCAGCCACTGGCCGTCCGGACTGATGGCGCCCAGGTACTCGTGGCCCGGCAGTTGGGTCAGCGAACGCAGCACCTGCAGGTTTTGCAGCGGCGCGGCGGTAACCGGAGCGGAAGAGCTCGCTGCCCTAGGCGGCGCCTCTTCTGCAGCCTCGCGCTGGTTCAGCCAAGGCCAAGCCAGCAGCAGTGCGAGCATCACTAGAGCCACACAGGCGGCCCATAAACCGTGCGGTCGCCAAAGCGATCGAGTGGGCGCGCCAGGTGCAGGCGGCAGCTCGCCGACGGGCGGAGCGCCGCCACCGGGCCGCTGCTGGGCTTGCACGCCTTCTTGGCGCGGCAGCCCTTCGGTCGCCGCTTCATCCACGACCTCGGCCACCAGTCGATAGCCCTTCTTGGCCACTGTCTGCACATAGCGCGGCTGCTCGGGATCGTCGCCCAGCGCCTGGCGCAGCGCCCACAGCGCATTGGTCATGCCCTTCGGAGCGACAAATGCATTGCCGTCCCAAATGCGCTGTTCGATCTCCTCGCGGCTGACCAGTTGGCCTGGCTGCTCGGCCAACAGCAGCAGCAAAGCCATGGCCTGGTGACGAACAGATCGCTGCTCTCCGTCTCGGCTCAAGAGGTTCTGGTCGGCATCTACCAGCCACTCGCCCACCCGGAAGCGGCGCGGTGCGGCACGCGGGGTCAAAACTGCATCGGTCATTGGCGGCGGACTTTGCCACCACCGGTCAAGACCGTGGTTTGCCACACAATCCCGCTCCATGCGCCTTGCCGACTTCATGGGGCCTTTCCTGGCCTTCATCGCGCGCGTCATCACGGGTGCCCAGGGGCACTGGAAGGGTTGTCCGCCCTCCAACGAACAGCGCATCTACATCGCCAACCACCAAAGCCATTTCGATCTGGTGCTGATCTGGGCGGCTCTGCCCACCGAACTGCGGCCGCGAACCCGCGCCATCGCGGCGCGCGACTACTGGACCAAGAGCAAGTTCAAACAGTGGCTGACCACCGATGTCTTCAACACGGTATACGTGAGCCGCACCAAGTCCAGCCCCGATGAGGATCCCTTGGAACCCCTGGTGGAAGCCCTCAAGGCCGGCGACTCGCTGCTGATCTTTCCCGAAGGCACGCGCAGCGCCAAAGGTGAGCCCCTGCCCTTCAAGAGCGGCATCTACCACCTCGCCGAACAATTCCCCGAGGTGCAGATCATCCCAACCTGGATCGACAACGTGCAGCGTGTCATGCCCAAGGGCGAGGTGGTGCCGGTGCCCATCCTGTGCACGGTGACCTTCGGCAGCCCGACGCAGATCCAGCCCGGCGAGGAGAAGCGCGACTTCCTGGAACGCGCCCGCGAGGAAATGATGGCGCTCAAACCGGGCGGGTGGAAGCCGTGAGAGACATGTTGCGCGAGCTGCGCATGATGGAGCCCGCCACCCATGTGGCGCTGCTTTTTGCCATCCTCTTCGGGCTGCTGCTGCTCATCACCATCGGCGGCGTGCTCTACCGGGTGAAGAACCCGGTGGACAGCCTGCATGTCGACCCGCGCAGCGCCCGTGCGCAGTTCAAGCGCGACCTCAACGGCGCCTGGGTCGGTGCCCTGCTCTTCTGGCTGGCCTGGATCAGCGGCCCGGTGGGCTCGACCATCCTGTTCGGCCTGTTCAGCTTCTTCTGCCTGCGCGAGTTCATCACCCTGCAGCACACCACACGCAGCGACCACCGCGCACTCATCGCCGCGTTCTTCGTGGTGCTGCCGCTGCAGTACGTGATCGTCGGCCTGCGACGCTTCGACCTGTTCTCGGTCTTCATTCCCGTCTACGTGTTCCTGGCCATTCCGGTCATCAGCGCGCTGGCCGATGACCCGCGCCGCTTCCTGGAACGCAACGCCAAGATCCAGTGGGGCATCATGGTCTGCGTGTACGGCCTGTCGCACGCGCCGGCGCTACTGCTGCTGGAGTTCCCGCGCTACCAGGGCCGCGGCGCCTTCCTGCTGTTCTTCCTGGTCATGGTGGTGTCCATCGCCCAGGTGGCGCAGGAAGTGGCCAGCCGCAAACTGCGCCGGCGCCCGGTGGTGCGGCACATCAGCCGTTCGTTCAGCAAACGGGCGTGGTGGATCGGCGTGCTGTCAGGCGCCTTCACCGGCGCCCTGCTCTACTGGGTCACGCCCTTCAAGGCCGGGCAGGCCTTTGTGCTGGCCTTCATCGCCGCCGGGGCCGGCACGCTCGGTGGCCTGGTCATGAAGGCCCTCAAGAAGGACGCCGGCATCCTTTACTGGGGCAACTCGCACACCATCACCGGAGCCATCGGTCTGCTCGACCGGGTGGCGGCCCTTTGCTTCGCAGCGCCGGTGTTCTTCCACTCCGTGCGCTGGTACTTCAAGCTGGACGTTTGATGCGCATCCTCGGCATCGACCCCGGGCTGCAGACCACGGGCTTCGGCGTCATCGACGCCGAGGGACCTCGACTTCGTTACGTGGCCAGCGGCACGGTGCGTACCACGGGGGCTGGCATCGCCACCGGCGACCTGCCGGGGCGCATAAAACTGCTGTTCGATGGGGTGCGCGAAGTCATGACGCAGTACCGCCCCGACTGCGCGGCCATGGAGATCGTTTTCGTCAACGTGAACCCGCAGTCCACGCTGCTGCTGGGCCAGGCACGCGGCGCGTTGCTCGCCGCGCTGACGCATGGCGGTCTGACGGTCAGCGAGTACACCGCCTTGCAGATGAAGAAGGCCGTGGTGGGCCACGGCCTGGCGAAAAAGGAGCAGGTGCAGGCCATGGTGCAGCGCCTGCTGGCCCTGCCGGGCCTGCCCGGCAAGGACGCCGCCGACGCCCTGGGCCTGGCCATCATGCACGCCCATGCCGGCGCCAGCTTTGCCGCCATGGCGGCCAAGACGCCGCTCAAGCGACGCCAGCACGCGCAGTTCAAGGGCAGCCGCACCTACTGAACATGAAGCTGTTCACCGTCAGCCAGCATGAAGACGGCTTCGGCGACGCCAGTTGGGAATTGCTGGCCAGCGTGCAGGCCCACGCGCTGCCGCTTCTGGAGGCCGAGCTGGCCGACCTGCTCGCCCGCGCGCAGGAGCAAGCCAAGCGCATGGGTGCTGACTGGCATCAGGACCTGCAGCGTAGCGACGAGCCCGGTGGCTGGCACACCGTGCACCTGACCCTCTGTGGCCCCGATGCCTGGGGCGAAAAGACACTGGCGGACTGGCTCCAAGAGCCATCCGCCAGTGGAGGCTGAGGCCGCGCGCCCATTCAGGGCTCGCCGACCTCAAAGGACTGGGTGGGTCAGGCTTGCTTGACCACCTTGGCGACCTGGCGCCGACGCGCCAAGCCCGCGCCCAGCAGCGCGATGGCCGCCAGACCGTAGGTCTCGGGTTCGGGCACGCGGTTGTTGCAATCACCCGTACCCACGGCAATGCAGGTGCCCTGATACGTCAGGTTCAGCACGCCAGCTTCGTCATCCTGGTTCAGCCGGCCCGTCACCAGGCGCTGGAAATCGGGATCCGCACCGAAGTTCAGGAAGGTGGCGCCGTCGGCCTTGCCCTTGAACATAAAGCTCATCAGGGTCCAGCTGTCGCCTTGCAACACGTCCAGTTCACCATCGGTCAGGAACGAGGTGGCATCGCCGCCGATGTCGCCGTCGGAGTCATCGCTGTCCAGCCCCCAGAGGACGTTGTCGAACCCCCCGAGCGGGCCAAAATAGGTGGTGATCACCGACCATTCCAGCAATGCAGTGTTGTAGCCCACGTTGAGGTCGTAGCCCGACACGATCTCATTGATCGCGTCCAGGCCGGTGATCACCACATCCACCGTGACGAAGTCGTCGATGGCCACTTGGTTCGCCGAGGCTACCAGCGAGAGCGTGGCAGCCTGAGCGCCGCCGGCGACGAGGCTGAGCGCGGCCGCGCCGGCGCAAAAGGTTTTCTTGAAGTTCATGATGGTTTCCTTGTCAAGCAATTCGTCTTACTGCGCGCAGCTCGGGCGCGTGCAGCGGGTGGCGCAGGTGCGGGTGTCGACGACGGTGATCTTGCCGTCGGCATTGGCGTCGCGCGGGTCGTTGGCGGCCGGGGTCTGACCGAAGCCGGCGCGGATCAAGGTGATGTCGGCAGAGTCCACGTCACCGTCAGCGTCCACGTCGCAGGCGGTGACCAGGCTGTTGACCGAGAGGTCCAGCAGCACGGGCGAGGTGCCGGCGGTGTTGGCGTTCAGGCGGGTCTGGATCTGGATGAAGCGGCCATTGCCCGGGAACTGCACGTTCTTGCTGACCGGCGCGTAGGCCTGCAGGGGCAGGTTGGCGATGCTGTCGGCCATGCGCACCGAGACCTGCACGCTGCCGCCGGCCGGCACGATGTCGTTCCAGTTCACCTTGCCCCAGGGCGTGCCCGCCGCACCGGCGTCAAAGGTCACCGTCCAGGTGCCGGTGTTGTTGGTCACGTTGCGGGCAGCAAAACCTGCGGCATCGCTGTAGGTGTACGGATCCCGGCCCACCGGGAACACGCCCAGCGGTGCGCCGTCGGTGCCGCGGTACTTCTGCATCTTGCCCGCCGTGGTGAAGCCGACCTGCCAGACGTCGTTGTTGGAGTCGACCTGCACACCGACGGCACTGCTGCCGCCGGCTTGCAGAGGCTGCGTCCACTGGATGACGCCGGCCGAGGACACCTTCTGGATGGTTGAAGAACCCATGATGATGCTGCCGTTGCCGTCGACCACGATGCCACTACCACTCACCGTGAAGCCGATGCTGGCGTGTGTGTTGGTCGCCGGATCGAACACACGGCCACCGCTGCCGAGATAAACCTTTCCGTTACCCAGCGCGATGCCATAGTTGCTCATACCGCTGAACGAGGACACCGGATACGGACCGGCATTGCTCGCCGTGTTCTCAATCTTGCCCAGCAAGGAGCCCAACGAGGCACTCCAAAGGGTGCCGTTGGAGTCAATCAGGCATCCGTACGGAGTCCAGCCTCCGGCATTCGGATTGCCGGCTGTGGGAGTCGTGCTGACCGGCCCTGCAATCTGGCTGCCGTCGGCCGAGTTGATCTTGTAGTAAGTCCGGGCGTTGTACATGCCGACCCACAGGTTGCCGTCGGTGCCGATGCACAGCGCACGGCCCAGGCCGTTCTGCGAGCCCACCTGCGCGGCCCAGGCGATGCGCTCGTCGGTGATCTCGTTGTCGTCGATCTGGTCGTTGCCGTTCAGGTCGGCCATGTTCAAAGCGGTGGCCCCAGTCGAGGTGTCCATCACCCCGTTGCCGTTGCGATCGATGAAACCTTCGGCCAGGATCTTGATCAGCACCGGCCGCTTGTTTTCAAAGAATCGGTTCAGCACATAGGCGTTGCCTTGAATATCGACCGCCGTGCGTGAAGGTGCCGGGCCGGAGTACGCCCCGTGGTTGCCTCGAGTGCCCGCCTGTCCAGCCGGACCGAACCAGGTGCGATAGCGGGCCAACTCGACGTTGTTGGTGGTGTCGAACTTGGACACCGTGTCCTCGCCCGCGTTGGCCACCCACATCACCGGGAAGGTGGTACCCACGGTGTTCAGTTGCAATTGGTTGTTGTTCGGCGCGGTGTGGTTCACGCCATCCAGCACGCCGAGGTCAAAGTCGGCGTCCAGGGTGTAAGTCTTGCTGGCCGCATGGCTCAGGGAGGCGGTCGCCAGCGCTGCGCTGCCGGCCAATCCGAGCAGGGCGTAGCGGGCACATAGCTTCAATCGACTGACTGACTTCATCATGAGCTCCAGGTGGGATCAGGGGTTGGAAGAACGGGCTAGCCCACTGAGGGACGAGGCCTGGGAAAAGGGCTGAGGGCGCATGGCATGTGCCATGTCATGGGAGTGATGCACAGAGACCGGGCGCGCCACGCCACCGGTGGCTTCGACCTCAAAGAGCAACGACGTGCCGGTGCGGAGCGAGGCGAACACCACGGCACTGCCATCGCTGGACCAGCGCGGGTCGAAATCGTCGGACTCATGGGCCGAGAGGTTCAACGGACCACGCGCCGTGCTGGGAGTCTGGGTGTCGACCACCAGAATCTCGCTGTTGTCGGTTTCTTCGAAGCGAAGCCGTGCGGCGAAAACCAATCGACGGCCGTCAGGAGACCAGTCTGGCGAGTCGGTCTGTGAGACGCCTTTGGGAGTCAGGTCCTTGGTATCCAGGCTGTCCAGTTCGGTGAGCAACAAGGGCGCCCTCTCTGCAAGCGCAGCGACCCAGGCAACCGATCGACCGTCCGGGGCGATTTGCGCAGACCGTGCCCCACGCGGCACCAGGGCCTCGCTGATATTGCGTGGAGGAACAGTTGCGTCGCTGGAAAGCAGCCACACGTGCGCCGTTGGTTCTCCTACAGCTGCAATCACGACCAGCTTGCGACCATCCGACGACCAGCTGACGGGCGAAGGCCCCAACCCATGCCCTGTCTTGAACAGCGTGACCGTCCGAGAAGTAGCTGGTTCGAACAGCCGCAACTCCAGTTCCCCTCCGCGAAGCGCTTGAGCGAAGTACGCGAGCCGACTGCCGTCGGGTGACCAGCTCGGGCCATGTTCCATCCAGCCTTCGACTTCAGATACGCGGCGAGCCGGCGCGAGCATGGCGTCTTGGATGTAAACGCGAGTGGCACCATCGGTCTTGCGCGCAAAGGCAAATGCACCGCGAGACGACCATGCAGGTTGCACGCTGAAGTCAGTACCTTCGGTGACGGCCTGGATCCGCCCTTGGGCGTCACGAACGAACACCTGGGCCTCGCCGCTGCGCAACGAGACGAAAGCGAACTCTGCCGCAGCATCGGCCACGCTCAGCAAAGAGCACAGCATCACGCTCGCGGCGAAACGCTTCCAGTGCTTCATTGTCTGACTCATGCCCTTCCGTATCCGTGATTGATCGGGTCCGCAGGACCCTTTGCCCCTCGCAGGCGCGTCGTTTCAAACGCTGCGTGCCTGAGGGTGCAAATCGTCACCGCCGGTCATCGGCTGGGCAATCCCCCACACACGCGTCTCACACACCGCCCCCCCCGGAACAAGGGTCTCGTAAACCCGCGAGATGCCTCAGCCAGAAGTCGTTGGCGTGCAGCCCTTGGCGAAGGCGCCAATCACCAACCATGGCCATGCGCTTTGCCCGCTAGCAATCGGTGCCCGATTCAAAGCACGACGGCAGCGCAAGCCTCACGACTTGCACTGCCGCCGCTGAAGATCGAAAGGGGACTGGTCAGGGCTTCTTGAAGCTTGGTCGCCGACGCGCCAAGCCCGCGCCCAGCAGCGCGATGGCCGCCAGACCGTAGGTTTCGGGTTCGGGCACGCGGTTGTTGCAGTCACCCGTGCCCACGGCAATGCAGGTGCCTTGGTAGGTCAGATCCAGCACGCCAGCAATGCCGGCTTGCGGATCTAGCCGGCCGGTCACCAGGCGCTGGAAATCGGGGTCGGCCCCGAAGTTCAGGGAGGTGGCACCGTCCGTCAGACCCGTGAAGACGAAGCGCATCAGCGTCCAGCTGTCGCCCTGCAGCGCGTCCAGTTCGGCGTCCGTCAGGAAGGAGGTGGCGTCGCCGCCGAGGTCGCCGTCGGAATCATCGAGGTCTTGGTTCGCAATCGTGTTTGCAAATCCACCCAACGGCGTCAGATAGGCGGTGATCGCGTTCCCATCCACCAAGGCCAGCAAGGCGGTGTTGTAGCCCACGTTGAGGTCGTAGCCCGACACGATCTCGTTGATCGCGTCCAGGCCGCTGATCACCACGTCCACGGTAACCTGGTTGCCCACAGCAATGTGGTTGGTCGAAGCCACCAGCGAGAGCGTGGCGGCCTGAGCGCCGCTGGCCACGAGGCTGAGCGCGGCCGCGCCGGCGCAAAGGGTTCTCTTGAAGTTCATGATGATTTCCTTGTCAAGCAATTCGTCTTACTGCGCGCAGCTCGGGCGCGTGCAGCGGGTGGCGCAGGTGCGGGTGTCGACGACGGTGATCTTGCCGTCGGCATTGGCATCGCGCGGGTCGTTGGCGGCCGGGGTCTGACCGAAGCCGGCGCGGATCAAGGTGATGTCGGCAGAGTCCACGTCACCGTCAGCGTCCACGTCGCAGGCGGTGACCAGGCTGTTGACCGAGAGGTCCAGCAGCACGGGCGAGGTGCCGGCGGTGTTGGCGTTCAGGCGGGTCTGGATCTGGATGAAGCGGCCATTGCCCGGGAACTGCACGTTCTTGCTGACCGGCGCGTAGGCCTGCAGGGGCAGGTTGGCGATGCTGTCGGCCATGCGCACCGAGACCTGCACGCTGCCGCCGGCCGGCACGATGTCGTTCCAGTTCACCTTGCCCCAGGGCGTGCCCGCCGCACCGGCGTCAAAGGTCACCGTCCAGGTGCCGGTGTTGTTGGTCACGTTGCGGGCAGCAAAACCTGCGGCATCGCTGTAGGTGTACGGATCCCGACCCACCGGGAACACGCCCAGCGGTGCGCCGTCGGTACCGCGGTACTTCTGCATGCGACCGTTGGCATCGAAGCCCATCTGCCAGACGTCGTTGTTGGAGTCAACTTGCACGCCAACCGCAAAGCCCGCTGAACCAGGCTGCAGCGGCGCCGTCCACTGCACAACACCTGCCGAGCTGACCTTTTGAACGTCGCCGTAGCCGCTGACGATGTTGCCGCCGCCGTCGACTACCAGCCCGTAACCGCCAACCGTGAACCCCGTCGGCGAGAACGTGTTGGTGGCGGGGTTGAAGGTATACATCTCCCCACCCGTGTAGACCCTGCCGTTGCCCAGGGCGATGCCGTAGTTGAAATTTCCGGAATTGAACGAAGAGACACCGTACGGCCCGGTGTTGCTGGCGGTGTTCGTAATCTTGCCCAAAAGGCTGCCAAGCGACGCGCTCCACAGGGTGCCGCTGGCGTCAACCAGACAGCCATACGGCGACCAAGCGCCAGCGCTGGGGTTTCCAGCCGTGGGATTGGTGCTGATCGGGCCGGCAATCTGGCTGCCATTGGCCGCGTTCACTTTGTAGTAGGTCAACTCGTTGTACATGCCAACCCACAGGTTGCCATCAGTGCCGATGCACAGTGCACGGCCAAGGCCATTCTGCGAACCCACCTCCGCAGCCCAGGCGATGCGTTCGTCAGTGATCTCGTTGTCGTCGATCTGGTCGTTGCCGTTCAGGTCGGCCATGTTGAGCGGCGTGCTGCCCACCGAGGTGTCCATCACGCCATTGCCATTGCGGTCGATGAAGCCTTCAGCCAGGATCTTGATCAGCACCGGCCGCTTGTTCTCGAAGAAGCGGTTGAGCACATAGGCGTTGCCTTGAATGTCGACCGCCGTGCGCGAAGGCGCCGGGCCGGAGTAAGCCCCGTGAATGCCGCGCGAACCAGCCTGGCCGTCCGGGCCGAACCAGGTGCGGTAGCGGGCCAACTCCACGTTGTTGGTGGTGTCGAACTTGGAGACCGTGTCCTCGCCCGCATTGGCCACCCACATCACCGGGAAGGTGGTGCCGACGGTGTTGAGTTGCAGTTGGTTGTTGTTCGGCGCGGTGTGGTTCACGCCGTCCAGCACCCCAAGGTCAAAGTCGGCATCCAGGGTGTAGGTCTTGCTAGCCGCCTGAGCCAGCGTTGCAGCCGCCAAGGCAGCCGAGCCCGCCAAGCTGAGGGCGGCGTAGCGGCCGAGTGTCTTCCAGGAAAGTGTTCTTGACATGGTGTTCTCCTCAACAATTCAATGAACGGGTTCGAAATCGGGGATGCGGCCGCGCGCTACGCGATCAGTGCCGGGCGCTGTCGGGGCGGGCAGGTCGGCTGCACGGGGCACGGCGCCCATGTCATGGGACTTGTGCTCGGAGACCGAGCGGGTCGGGCCACCCTTTGAATTCACTTCGTACAAGAGCGAAGTGCCCGTACGAAGGCTTGCGAAATAGATGGTCGAGCCGTCCGCGCTCCAGCGGGGATCGAAGTCTTCGGCTGGGTGATCGGTCAGCGCTCGTTGAGCGCCATCGCTCAAGCGCAGCACGACCACGTTTCCGTTCGAATCTGGCGCTCGAAGGCTCCTCAGCGACACCGCCAAGTGAAGTCCATCGGGCGACCACCGCGGAGATTCCACCCGGACCGCCTGACCCGGCATGAGGTCGCGTGTTTCCAGCGTTTCCACATCCGTCAGCAGCACCGGATTGCGCCCCTTGCTTTGCCGGGCCCAAGCGAGTTGCCTGCCGTCTGGGGAGACCTGGGCATACAGCGCTCCTTCTGGCGAGAGCGGCTCCGTGAGATTCACCGAACGACCATCGGCCCGATCGATCAACCATGCATGCGCCTTGCGATCAGAGCCAGCAGCAATGACCACCAAACGCATCCCGTCTCTGGACCAACTGACCGGGTCAGGGCCCACGCCACTCGGACTCTTCAACAAAACCTCGTGGCGCCCCGACTGGATGTCCAAAAGGCGCAATTCCGTATCTCCACCGCGAAGAGGGCGGGCCACGTAAACGAGCGAGCGCCCGTCCGGCGACCAAGAGGGCGAGTGCTCCTGCCAATCGGGTTCGCTAGAAACTCGGCGGGGCGCCTGGCACTCGGCCTCGCAGACCAGCACCCGCGTTCCCTTGCCTTGGAACTGCGCAAACGCCCAGTCGCCTCGCGAGGACCAAGCCGGGTGCATGCTGTAACCGGGGCCCTGGGTCACTGGAAGGATGGCGCCGTCTGGCTGCCTGCGGTAAATCTGCGCTTCGCCCCCTCGCAGGGAGACGAACGCCAGTTCACCGAAAGACGCCGCTTGAGCCCAGCCGGAAGCAGGACACAGTGAAGCGCAAGCAACGGCCAACATGGGGAGCCAACGCATGGTCAGGTTTGGTGGCGCTTCTCGTTCAGTGCGCCATCACGCGCGTGCTGCCGACCACCTGCCCCTTGCTATTCAGCACACGCACTTCGTGCATGCCCCGCGTCATCGGCGTGAACCGATGGCTGAGCTTACCGGTCGCATCTGCCACCGCGGCGTACTGGGCCTCTCCCGCGCCTGGGCGCACGAGCGCGAACGAATGCGAGCTATTGGCTCGCATGCCCTTCATCGAGTACTCCACCGGGGTGCCCACCTTGGCAACACTGGGGCCGACAAGTGCTGCCTGTTGAGCTTGCGCGCTGAGCACCCAAGCGGCGATGCTGAGCGTTGCACCAAGGCGCATGGCGTGACGAAGTGCGTTTGCGGTCATCGAAGTCTCCAGAAGCAACCCGCGCGATTAGGCCCGGGCCAGTTGGTGAATAACTCGATGCTCACGGAAGCGCCCTGGGACTTCAATCCCCCCAACAACGCGTTTTGCCCCCAAAACCCCCCTCAACCAGGGGTTGATATCGGGTAATCCAGTACCAGCGCTTTCGAAGCTGCTAGCCCAGCAGGCGTTCGGCGATGAGCACGGCAAAGAAGCCGAAGGCTGCGATCAGCGTCCACTTGAGCAGCGCCACGCCCAGGCGATGCCAGCGCGGCTGGCGGTGAATCAGGCCCAGCGCGAAGCAGACCAAGCAGGCCAGCAGCAGCAGGCCAAAGACGATGCGGAAGCCGACCATCATCGGATGGGAGGCTGCGAAGCAAAACCGGGCATCACGTCCGCGAACTCCTCACCACGCCGGCGCCAACTCGGCAAAGCCTCGTGGCGCATCGCGCTCGTCCTCGAAGCTGATCAGCTCGAAGGCCTCTTCGTCGGCCAGCAGTTCGCGCAGCAGCAGGTTGTTCAGGGCGTGGCCGCCCTTGAAGCTGGTGTAGGCCGCCAAGAGTGGATGCCCGGCGACCTGCATATCGCCGATGGCGTCGAGGATCTTGTGCTTGACGAACTCGTCGTCGTAGCGAAGCCCTTCGCTGTTCAACACCTTGTAGTCGTCGACCACGATGGCGTTGTCCATGTTGCCACCCAGGGTCAGGCCGCGAGAGCGCATCAGCTCGATGTCGGCGGTCATGCCAAAGGTGCGGGCGCGGGCAATTTCCTTTTTGTATTGACCCGAGCCCATATCGAACGTGTAGCGGCTGCCGGTGGCGGCCACGGCGGGGTTGTCGAACTCGATCTCGAAGCTGAGCGTGTAGCCGTGGTGCGGCTCCAGGCGCGCCCACATCAGTCGCTTGCCTTCCCCTCTGCGAACTTCCACCGTCTTCTTGACGCGCAGGAAGCGCTTGGGTGCCTTCTGCACCGCGATGCCTGCCGATTGAAGCAGGAACACGAAGCTGGCAGCGCTGCCGTCGAGGATCGGCACTTCGTCGGCATTGATGTCGATAAACAGGTTATCGAGGCCCAGGCCCGCGCAGGCAGACAACAGGTGCTCGATGGTCTGCACCTTGGGCGCGTCGGGGTCACCACCGGGGCTGATGGTGGTGGCCATGCGGGTGTCGCAAACGGACAGAGGGGCCACCGGAATCTCCACTGGCTGCGCCAGATCCACACGTCGGAACACGATGCCGGTGTTCTCCGGCGCAGGGCGAAGGGTCAGTTCCACCCGCCGGCCGGAGTGGATGCCGACACCCACGGCGCGGGTGAGGGACTGCAGGGTGCGTTGCGGGATCGCCATGCCGCGCATTGTCCGTTCAAGGCACAAAGGAAAGCCCGCCACCAGGGCGGGCTTTCTCAATGGCCGGGATAGCGATCACCAGCGTTGCAGCACTCCACCTCAGTCGGCTTGCCGACGAAGGAAGGCCGGGATCTCGATGTCGTCGAGCCCGGAAGCCGCAAGCGCATCAACCTTCTGAGCGGCACGGCCATTGCGCCAGACGCTCGGCACATCCGGATTGCCACCGCGACCCATGGTCAGACCGGGCGCCATGCCGGGCAGGTGGTTCAAGCCACCCATGCCGGCGCTGGCTTCCACGGTCTGTGTGAGGATGGGTAGGTCGTGAGTGCCGGTGCGCACGGTGCTGTGCACCACCTGCATGGTGGGCGCCTGACGCTGTGCCTGCACGCCGCCGTTGAGGCCGGTGGCGATGACCGTGACGCGAAGCGCGTCGCCCAGGCTGTCGTCGTATGCGGTCCCCATCTTGACGTCGGCGTCTTCGCTCGCCACCGCTTCGATGACCTTCATGGCCTGACGGGCCTCAGCGAGCTTGAAGGTGTTTCGCGATGCAGCGATGAGCACCAGCACGCCCTGTGCGCCCGTGAGGTGAATGCCGTCGAGCAGCGGGCAGGCCATGGCTTGCTCGGCCGCCTTGCGGGCCCGGTCCGGCCCGGTGGCGCGTGCGGTGCCCATGAGCGCCTTGCCGGGCGCTTCCATCACGGTACGCACGTCGTTGAAGTCGACGTTGACCAGGCCGGGGACATGGATCACATCGGCGATGCCGCTCACCGCGCTCTTGAGCACGTCGTTGCCGAATGCAAAGGCTTGTTCTTGCGTGGCTTCGTCGCCCAGCACGTCGAGCAGCTTGTCGTTCAGCACCACGATGAGCGAGCTGACCTGCGCCTCCAGTTCGGCCAAGCCGGTGTCGGCAATGGTGGTGCGCTTGCGGCCTTCGAACTCGAAGGGCTTGGTGACCACCCCCACGGTAAGGATGCCCATCTCCTTGGCCACCTTGGCAATCACGGGTGCCGCGCCGGTGCCTGTGCCGCCTCCCATGCCGGCGGTGATGAAGAGCATGTCCGCGCCTTCGATGGCTTCGCGAATGCGCTCCTCGCAAGTCTCGGCGGCGACGCGACCCACATCGGGCTTGGAGCCTGCGCCCAGACCGCTGTCACCCAGTTGCAGCACCTGGTCGGCGCGGCTGGCCGCGAGGGCCTGCGCGTCGGTGTTGGCCGCGATGAATTCGACCCCCTGCATGCGGCTGGTGAGCATGTGTTCCACCGCGTTTCCGCCCCCTCCACCGACGCCGATGACCTTGATGCGGGCACCTTGCTTGAACTCTTCGATCATTTCGATGGGCATACTCACCTCCAGAATTGCGGCATTTTGCCGCACAAATAAGAAAGAAACCAGGGGTCTGAAGCGTTTTCTGACGCTTCAGAAGGTGCTAGAGAACCAATTCTTCGCGCGACTCATCAGGGTTTTCATGGAGCCCGCCTGCTCGGCCGCCTTCATACCCCTTGCACGCGCCAGTCGGGCTTCTTCCAGCAAGCCCATGACCGTGGCCGATCGAGGATTCGCCACCATGTCGAACAAGGGGCCTGAATACGTCGGGTTACCTCGCCGAACGGGTTTGAGGAAGATGTCCTCGGCGAGTTCAATCATTCCCGGCATGACCGCCGATCCGCCCGACAACACAATGCCCGAGCTCAGGAGTTCCTCATACCCCGAGTCTCGGATCACCTGATGAACCAGGGAAAAGATTTCCTCGACACGCGGCTCAATCACGCCGGCGAGCGCTTGGCGGGATAGTCGACGGGGTACTCGGTCGCCCAATCCGGGCACTTCGAGTTGATCGGCCGGGTCGGCCAGCATTTGTTTGGCCACGCCATGTTCGACCTTGATTTCCTCTGCATCCTTGGTCGGCGTGCGCAGCGCCATCGCGATGTCGCTGGTGATCAGGTCGCCAGCAATGGGAATCACTGCGGTGTGCCGGATCGAGCCCCCGGTGAAGATGGCCACATCGGTGGTGCCGGCGCCGATGTCGACCATGGCGACGCCGAGTTCCCGTTCGTCGGCGGTCAGCGCCGCCAAACTGCTGGCCGAGGGGTTCAAAACCAGTTGTTCGACTTCCAGCCCGCAGCGGCGAACACACTTGACGATGTTTTCGGCTGCAGATTGCGCGCCGGTCACGATGTGCACCTTGACTTCCAGGCGCCCTCCACTCATGCCGATGGGTTCCTTGACCTCGTGGCCATCGATGATGAATTCCTGCGGTTCGACCAGCAACAGGCGCTGGTCGTTGGGAATGTTGATGGCTTTGGCGGTTTCCACGACACGCGCCACATCAATGGGTGTGACCTCTTTGTCGCGCACGATCACCATGCCGGTGGAGTTCTGACCGCGAATATGGCTGCCGGTGATCCCGGTGAAAACCCGGGTGATCTTGCAGTCGGCCATCATTTCGGCCTCCTTGAGCGCCGACTGGATGGATTGCACGGTCGCGTCGATATTCACTACGACGCCGCGTTTCAGGCCGAGGGTCGGAGCCATACCCAGACCGGCCAGACGCAATTCGCCGCCGGGCAGCACCTCGGCCACCACCGCCATGATCTTGGCGGTACCGATGTCGAGACCGACGACGAGGTCCTTGTATTCCTTGGCCATCAGGTTTTCCTTGGTTTCTTGCTGGGTTCCGGGGTGGGTTTGGTGCCGATGCCGACCAAGCGCAGCGCATAACCGCCGGGGTGGCGCAGATCAGCCGAGCGAATCTGGGTGTTGAATTGGCGGGCGAGCGACTGCGCATGGCCGAGGAAGCGATCGAAGCGCGCGACCAGCGCATCGCCTTCTCCGCGACCGAGTTCGATGCTGGCACCGCCTTCCAGCAGCAGTCGCCAGGAGCCCCGTCCGCTCAACTCCAGGCGCTGGGGCTCAAGTTGCTTTGCACGCACCAGCGGGGCCAAGCGGCGCCACATTTGCAGCACGCTGGCCTCGCTGCCGGTAGGCCCGGCGAGCTGGGGCAGCGCCTCTTCTTCGACGTCGCCCAAGTTGACCTGGAAGACCTCGGCGTGCTCGTTGAGCAGGGCGCGCTCCAAGGGCGGCTCGCCGTACTCTCCCCGACCGTCCCACAGAGCCACGGCGCGGTGTTCCTGCAGCGTCACCACCAACTGCGCCGGCCAGACGCGGCGCACATCGGCGCGGCGGATCCAGGGCTGGCTCTCGAACACCTCGCGCACCTGCGGCAGCGAAACGGTGAGGAAATTCCCCTGCAGATGCGGCAGGGTGTTGGCGCGCCAGTGGGCGACCGAGTGGCGCTCGGCATCGCCCTCGATGCGCAGTTGCCGCCAGTCGAATGCCGAAGCCCGGGCCAGCCACATGGCCGCGAGCGCGAGCAGCAGCACCGCCGCCAACACCGCAAGCACACGCGTGCTGCGGCGCATCCAGCGGATGTCCGGCGGCAGCGGTTCCATGGCGGCGGGCTCCCTCATGCGGTTCAGGCCCGACGGTCCAGGCGCGCCTGCGCCAGCAACCAGAGGCAGAGCTGCGGGTAGGCCAGGCCCACGGCGGCGGCGGCCTTGGGCACCAGGGAGTGCGAAGTCATGCCCGGGCTGGTGTTCATCTCCAGCAGGAATGGACGGCGATCGCTGGCGCGAAGCATCAGGTCAGCGCGGCCCCAACCACGGCAGCCCAGCAGCCGGTAGGCGCGCAGAACCAAGGCCTGCACCTCGGCTTCCAGTGCGGCGTCCAGCGTGCCGAAGTGGTACTTGGTGTCGTTCGAGACGTACTTGTGTTCGTAGTCGTAGTTGCCGTCGGGCGCGCGGATCTCGACCACCGGCAGTGCCTGCGCCTGTTCGCCCTCGCCCAGCACGGCGCAGGTCAGTTCAGGGCCCTCGATGCACTGTTCGAAGAGCAGTTCCTCGTCATAGCCAAGCGCAAGCTCCACCGCCTCGCTCATGCTGGAGTAGCCCAGCGCCTTGCTGATGCCGAAGCTGCTGCCTTCGTGCGGTGGTTTCACCACGACGGGTAGGCCGAGTCGGTCGGGAATGGTGCGCATGCGCTCACGGGTCAGTTCGTCACGCGACAGGCTCAGCCACTGCGGCGTGCTCAGACCCTCCGCTGCCCAGATGCGCTTGGTGGCGATCTTGTCCATCGCCACGCTGGAGGCCATGACCCCCGAGCCGGTGTACGGGATGTTCAGCCACTCCAGCGCGCCTTGCAGCGTGCCGTCCTCGCCGCCCCGGCCGTGCAAGGCAATGAAGGCACGCGCGAAGCCTTCGTCGCGCAGCGCCTGCAGCGGCCGCTCGGCGGGGTCGAAGGCGTAGGCATCGACGCCCAGTGAACGCAGGGCGCCAAGCACCCCTTCACCACTCATCAGGCTCACCGGACGCTCGCTGCTGGTGCCGCCGAACAGCACGGCGACCTTGCCCATCGCGCACGGGTCTTGCGGAAGTTCGAAGTTCATTCCGTGGCTCCGAAGTGCCGACGCATGCGCGCCGGCAGGCTGCTCATCGATCCCGCGCCCATGCCGATCACCACGTCACCGGCCCGGCACAGCTGCCGCAAGGCGGCCGGCATGTCCGCCACTTCGGGCACGAAGAGCGGCTCGCCGCCGGCCAGGCGCAGCGCGCGGCACAGGGCCTTGCCGTCAGCCTGGGCAATGGGCGCTTCGCCCGCCGAGTACACCTCGGTGAGCAGCACGCAGTCCGCTTGGCCGAGCACGCGCACGAAGTCCTCGAAGCAATCGCGGGTGCGCGTGTAGCGGTGCGGCTGGAAGGCGAGCACGATGCGTTGCCCCGGGAAGGCGCCGCGCGCTGCCGACAGCACGGCAGCCATTTCCACGGGGTGATGGCCGTAGTCGTCCAGCAGCTGGAAGCGTCCCCCGTCCTGGGCGGGAAACTCGCCGTGCCGCTCGAAGCGCCGACCCACGCCCTGGAATTTGGCCAGCGCGGACTGGATGGCCGCATCGGGCAACTCCAGTTCGGTGGCCACGGCAACCGCCGCCAGCGCATTGAGCACGTTGTGCGCGCCGGCCAGGTTCAAGGTCACCGGCAGGTCGGGCAGGCTCTGGCCATTGCGGCGCTGGCACACGAAGCGCATCTGCCCGCCGCTGAGCGCCTCCACCCGCGTGGCGCGCACCGCCATGTCTTCGCCCAGGCCGTAGCGGATCAGCGGACGCTCCACCCGCGCCAGGATCTGCTGGACACCGGGGTCGTCGCCGCAGACCACGGCCGCCCCGTAGAAGGGCATGCGATGCAGGAAGTCCACGAAGGCCTGGTGCAAGCGCTCCACCGAATGCCCATAGGTATCCATGTGGTCCTGGTCGATGTTGGTCACCACCGACAACACCGGACTCAGGTTCAGAAAGGAGGCGTCGCTCTCATCGGCCTCGACGACGATGAACTCGCCCTGGCCGAGGCGCGAGTTGGCGCCCGCGGCATTGAGCAGGCCGCCGATCACGAAAGTCGGGTCGCGGCCGCTTTCCACCAGGATGCTGGTGACCAGCGAGGTGGTGGTGGTTTTGCCGTGGGTGCCGGCGATGGCGATGCCCGACTTCAGGCGCATCAGCTCGGCCAGCATCACGGCGCGCGGCACCACCGGGATGCGCAGCGCTCGAGCCGCCAGCACCTCCGGGTTGTCGGCCTTCACTGCCGTGCTGGTGACCAGCACCTGCGCCTTGCCGATGTGCTCGGCCGCGTGCCCGATGCGCACCTGCACGCCCAGCAAGGCCAGGCGCTGTGTGACGGCGGAGTCGGCCGCGTCGCTGCCACTCACCTGATAGCCCAGGTTGTGCAGGATCTCGGCAATGCCGGACATGCCGGCACCGCCGATGCCGACGAAGTGGATGCGCTTGACAGCGTGCTTCATTTCAACAACTTCTCGATCTCATCGGCCACGCGCGCGGCTGCGTTCGGGCGCGCAAGCGCGCGGGCCTCGGTGGCCAGGCGAAGGCATTTCTCACGGCTCATGCGGCCAAGCAACTCGGCCAGCTTTTCTGGCGTGCACTCGGCTTGGGGCAGGTGAATGGCCGCTGACGCGCGCTCCATGTAGACGGCGTTTTCGCGCTGGTGTGCGGTGGTGCTGACCACCAAGGGCACCAGCACGCTGGCCACACCGGCGGCGCACAGCTCGCTGACTGTGATGGCGCCGGCGCGGCAGATCACCAGATCGGCGGCAGCCAGCTCGGTGGCCATGTCGATGATGAAGGGACGCACCTCAGCTTGCAGGCCGCTCGCCGCGTAGTCGGCCTGCACGGTGTCGAGGTGCGCTTTGCCGGTCTGGTGGACGACTTGAGGTTTGTCGGTCAGCCGGGCCAGTGCAGCGGGCAGGGTCTCGTTCAGCACCTTGGCACCCAGCGACCCGCCGACCACCAGCACGCGCAGTGGGCCGCTACGGCCGGCGAAGCGCTGAGCGGGCGGCGGCAACTGCTCGACCGCCTCGCGCACCGGGTTGCCGGTCACCAGCGCCTGCTTGACGCCTTGGCTGCCGCCCTCGAAGCCGAAGCACACGCGGTCGGCCACCGGCAGCAGGGCCTTGTTCGACAGCAACAGGCCGGCGTCGGCGTTCACCAGCACCAGGGGCTTGCCGAGCAAGCTGCCCATCAAGCCGCCAGGGAAGCAGACGTAGCCGCCCATGCCGAGCACGGCGGTGGTGGCCCTCTTTCTGAGGATGCCGAGGCAGTCCCAGAAGGCCTTGAGAAGGCGCAGGCCGCCCAGTGCCGTCTGCACCAGGTTCTTGCCGCGCAGGCCGTTGAAGGCGATGGTGTCCATCGGGATGCCGGTGGGGGGCACCAGTTGGTTTTCCATGCCGGTCTGCGTGCCCAGCCAGGACACTGTCCAGCCGCGGCGCTGCATTTCCTGAGCGACCGCAATGCCGGGGATGACATGGCCACCGGTGCCGGCGGCCATGATGACGAGGTGCTTGTTCGTCATTCGCGGCAGCCCTTGGGACCTTCGGCCCCAAACCCCGACCCCCTTTTTTTTGCTTCGCCAAAGAAAAGGGGGAAAAAGAAAGGCGACCCCGCACCGCGCTCGCCCCTCGCCTGAGGCGAGGGCTTCCCTGCGCTGCTCGAAGCACGGCCCACGGCCAGAACTCGCTGCGCTCGCCTGCGGCTCGCTCCGCTCAGACAGACTGGCCGAGCCAGATGAGTTGCGTGCCTGCGGCACGCGGGCCGATCTTCTGCGCTGCTCGGCGGCGCAGAGGGGGATAGGAGGCCGAATACCAAACAGCCAGCTGTCCGCTCGCTGCCTGCAGTCAACGAGCCGAGGTTTGGCTGTTGGCTGTTGGCTGCTGACACCCCCTCTGCGCCGCCGAGCAGCGCAGGAACCCGGGGGGCGCGCGAAGCGCGCATCGTGATCTGACTTCGCGCAGCTTGTCTGAGCGGAGTGAACGCAGTGAACGCAGCGAGTTCTGCGCGACCCCCGGGGTCCGAGCAGCGCAGGGAACCCCTCGCCCCAGGCGAGGGGCGAGCGCAGTGCGGGGCCGCCTTTCTTTTTCCCCCTTTTCTTTGGCGGAGCAAAGAAAAGGGGGTCGGGGTCTGGGGTTGAAGACCCCAGATTAGGGCTGCAAGAAAGGCGCTCATGCCCGGCCTCCTCGCATGAGTGCCCTGTTCTCCAGATCCACCCGCAGCACCACCGCCAGGGCGAACAGGTTCATCACCACCGCCGAGCCACCGTACGACAGCAGGGGCAGCGTCAGCCCCTTGGTCGGCAGCGCGCCCAGGTTCACACCGATGTTGATGAAGGCCTGCCCGCCCACCCAGATGCCGATGCCCTGGGCGTACAGGCCTGCGAACACGCGGTCCAGCGCGATGGCCTGGCGGCCGATCAGGAAGCAGCGCCGCGTCAACCAGAAAAAGGCCACGATGACCAGACAGACGCCGAGGAAGCCGAGTTCCTCGCCGATCACCGCGAGCAGGAAGTCGGTGTGCGCCTCGGGCAGGTAGTGCAGCTTCTCCACCGAGCCGCCCAAGCCCTGGCCGAACCACTCACCGCGGCCGAAGGCGATCAACGAGTGGGTGAGCTGATAGGCCTTGCCCGCCGCGTTCTCTGGGTCCCAGGGGTCGAGGAAGGCCAGGATGCGCTTGCGGCGGAACTCGCTGGTGGCAATCATGACCACAAAGGCCGTCACCAGCACCGCGATCACCAGGCCGAACATGCGCAGGTTCACGCCGCCCAGAAAGAGCACGCCGATGGCAATGGCGGCGATCACCACGAAAGCGCCCATGTCGGGCTGGGCCAGCAGCAGCACGCCCAGCACCCCAAGCACCGCCAGCATCGGCGTCACCGACTTCCAGAAGTCCTCGCGCATTTCCAGCTTGCGCACCATGTAGCTGGCGCCGTAGAGCGCGATGGCGAACTTGGCCAACTCGCTGGGCTGGAAGTTCATCACGCCCAGCGGCAGCCAGCGGTGCGCGCCGTTGACGCCCTTGCCCACCACCAGCACCACCACCAGCAGCAGCAAGGTGATGCCGAGCAGCCAGGGCGTGGCCTGCTCCCAGAGCTTCATCGGGATCTGCGTGATGACCAGCGCGGCCAGCAGGCCGACGCCAATGCCCACGCATTGCCGCACGAAGAAGTAGGTGGGCGAGTAGCGCGCGAACTTCGGGCTGTCGGGCAGGGCGATGCTGGCCGAATAGACCATCACCGCTGACAGGCACAGCAGGCACACCACCACCCAGACCAGCATCAGGTCGAAGCCATGCGCGCGGGTCGGGTGCAGGTTGTCGCTGATGTCGACGCCGGTGCGCACCGGCAGCTTCAGCGCGGCTTCGGACTTGCCGAAGTTCAGACCCTGCCAGCCGGGCAACTTCATGCCAGCTCTCCCCGTTCAGCGGCCAGCGTTCGCGTGGCGTCCAGGAACACCTCGGCGCGGTGGGCGTAGTTGCGGAACATGTCCAGACTGGCGCAGGCCGGGCTGAGCAGCACGGTGTCGCCCGCCTTCGCCTGCGCAAAGGCCCAGGTGGTTGCCGCCTCCAGGCTGTCGTGCGCCTGCACCGGGTAGTCGGCGCCCTGCAGCAGTTCCTGCAGCGCGGCGCGCGTGGCTTCGTGGCGGCCGATCAGTGCCACCGCGCGCGCATGGCGCGCCAGCGGCTCGCGCAGCGGTTCGAAGTCCTGCCCCTTGCCGTCGCCGCCCAGGATGAGCACCAGGCGAGCCGCCTCGCGGTCCGCACCCAGGCCCCGAATGGCCGCCACCGTGGCGCCCACGTTGGTGCCCTTGCTGTCGTCCACGAAGTCCACGCCCTGCAAGGTCAACAGCCACTCGACGCGGTGCGGCTCGCCGCGGTACTCGCGCAGGCGGTGCAGCATGGGCGCCAGAGGGCAGCCGGCCGCGGTGGCCAGGGCCAGCGCGGCCAGCGCGTTGGCGGCGTTGTGACGGCCGCGGATGCGCAGCGCGTCGGCCGGCATCAGGCGCTGCAGCTGGATGTCCTCTTCGGCGCGCGGCTGGCGCTTGCGCAGCGGCGTATCGTCCTGCGGCAACGCGCGCACCAGCCAGGCCATGCCGTTCTCCACCAGCAGGCCAAAGTCGCCCGCCTGCTGCGGAGCCTGCAGGCCGAAGCGGCAGACGCGGCGAGGCGTCCACTTCAGCGTCACTTTGAGCGGCTTGCCCCGCGCGCCCATCGGTGGCGGTGGCGGCTGCGGCACCATGGTCTCGACGAGCGGGTCGTCGCGGTTGATGACCATCAGTCCCTGGCTGCCGAACACCCGCGCCTTGGCCGCGCCGTAGGCGGCCATGTCGCCATGCCAGTCCAGGTGGTCCTGCGTCAGGTTGAGCACGGTGGCAGCGGTGGGCTCGAAACCCTGCACGCCATCGAGCTGGAAGCTGGACAGCTCCAGCACCCAGACCTGCGGCAGCGCGGCAAATTCAGGTGCGCGCGGTGGCGGCGGCTCGATGGGCAAGGCGTGCGGGTGGAGCATCTCATCGAGTTGCTCGATGCTCACGCCGTCCTCGGACTTGGCCGTGTCGGCGGGTGCCTCTCCAGCCTCTGCGGCTTCATGGCCGGGCTCCACCGCGGGCATGGCGGGTTCGGCCGCCTCAGGAGGCTCCTGCAGCGGCAGCTCCACCTGCGGACGCGGCCCCTCGGCCACCAGCGCGGCGCGCAGGGTGTCGAGCAGGGTCGGGCCGATGTTGCCGGCCACCGCCACGCGCCGGCCGGCGGCCTCGCACAGCTGGCCGGTGAGCGCGGTGGTCGTGGTCTTGCCGTTGGTGCCGGTGATGGCCAGCACGGCGGGTTCGTAGCGCCACTCGCGCTTCAGGAAGTCCAGGGCCTGGGCGAACAGATCGAGCTCACCCTGCACCTGCACGCCGTCGCCCATGACCGCGGCGATGCGCGCATCCAGCGGCGACAGACCCGGGCTCTTGAGCACGCGCGTGCAGCCGACGGGCAGCACGGGCGTGCCATGCTGGCGCGCCACCTGCGGCAGCTCGGCGGCCAGCAGCGCGTCCTGCGGCGCCTGCTCGCGCGAGTCCCAAACCGCCACCGTCGCCGCGCCCTCCGCCACGCACCAACGCGCCATGGCCAGGCCCGAGTCGCCCAGGCCGAGCACGAGCACGGACTCGCCAGCGAGCAGACCGAGGGAGGTGCTGTCCAAGGGGCTCACCGCAGCTTCAGGCTGGCCAGGCCGATGAGGCACAGCAGCATGGTGATGATCCAGAAGCGGATCACCACCTGGGTCTCGGTCCAGCCCTTCTTCTCGAAGTGGTGGTGCAGCGGCGCCATCAGGAAGACGCGCCGGCCCTCGCCGTACTTCTTCTTCGTGTACTTGAACCAGGACACCTGGATCATCACGCTCAGGGTCTCGGCGACGAAGATGCCGCCCATGATGGCGAGCACGATCTCTTGCCGCGTGATGACCGCGATGGTGCCCAGCGCGCCGCCCAGTGCCAGCGCGCCGACGTCGCCCATGAACACATGCGCCGGATGCGCGTTGAACCACAGGAAGGCCAGACCCGCGCCGGCCATGGCGGCGCAGAAGATCAGCAGTTCGCCCGCGCCCGGGATGTGCGGCAGGAACAGGTACTTCGCGTACACCGACGAGCCCGTGAGGTAGGCGAACACGCCGAGCGCCGAGCCGACCAGGATGACCGGCATGATGGCCAGACCGTCCAACCCGTCGGTGAAGTTCACCGCATTGCTCGCGCCCACGATGACGAAGTAGCTGAACAGGATGAAGCCCCAGACCCCGAGCGGCATGCTGATGGTCTTGAAGAAGGGCACGATGAGGTCGGCGCGCGGCGGCAGTTCGTTCGAGAAGCCGCTGCTGACCCAGCGGTAGAAGAGCTCGACCACGCGCACGAAGTTCGTCTCCGACACCGAGAAGGCCAGGTAGCAGGCCGCCAGCAGGCCGATCAGGCTTTGCCAGAAGAACTTCTCCCGCGAACGCATGCCCTCGGGGTTCTTGTGCACCACCTTGCGGTAATCGTCCACCCAGCCCACGGCACCGAAGCCGAAGGTGACGACGATGACCACCCAGACGAAGCGGTTGCTCCAGTCGAACCACAGCAGCGTGGCCACGGCGATGCCGATCAGCACCAGCACGCCGCCCATGGTCGGCGTGCCGCTCTTCTTCAGATGCGTCTGCACGCCATAGGCGCGCACCGGCTGGCCGATCTTCAGGCTGGTCAGGTAGTTGATGACCCACGGGCCGAAGGCCAGGCCGATGAGCAGCGCCGTCATCGCCGCCATCACAGCGCGGAAGGTGATGTACTGGAAGATGCGCAGCCAGCCCCAATCAGGGTTCAGGTTTTGCAGCCACTCGGCCAACAGAAGCAGCATCAGCGGCCTTCCTTCAAGACGTTCACGACGCGCTCCATGCCCATGAAGCGCGATCCCTTGACGAGCAGGCTGGCCGCCCCGGGCGCTTCGCCCAGTGCGGCCATCAGTTGCTCGGTGGTGTCGAAATGCCGGTCGGCGCCGGCGTGGGCGGACAGCGGTCCAGCCGCCCAGAAATGCTCGATGCCGCGTTCGCGCACCAGCGCGCCCACCTCGGCATGGAAGGCCGGCCCCTGCGTGCCGACCTCGCCCATGTCGCCCATCAGGAACCAGCGCGGGCCGCGCATGGCGGCCAGCAGCTCCACCCCGGCGCGCATGCTGTCGGGGTTGGCGTTGTAGGAGTCGTCCACCAGCGCCGCGTCCTGGCCCTGGTGGCTGACGCGCAGCAGCAGCGAGCGGCCCTTGGCGGCGCGGAAAGCTTCCAGACCCTCACGGATGGCCTGCAGCGGCGCACCCGCCGCCAGCGCACAGGCGGCGGCGGCCAACGCGTTGCGCAGGTTGTGCACGCCCGGCATCTGCAGCGCCACTGGCAGCTCTCCGGCCGGCGTGTGCAAGTGCATGGCCCAGTGCCCGTTGCCTTGGAGCGACCACTGCGCGTCGGCCGTCAGATCGGCCTCGCCTTGCAATGCGAACGTGAGATGCGGCCGGCTGCCCGCCAGCCGCCACCAGATCGGCGCGCAGGGGTCGTCGGCCGGGAACACCGCCACGCCGCTGGCCCCGAGCGCCGTGAACACCTGGCCGTTCTCCTCGGCCGTGGCCTCCACGCTGGCCATGAACTCCTGGTGCTCGCGCTGCGCGTTGTTCACCAGCGCCACGGTGGGCGCGGTGATGGCGGCCAGCGGCGCGATCTCGCCAGGGTGGTTCATGCCGATCTCGACCACGCCGGCACGGTGCCACTGGCCATCCTCTTGCTGGCGTAGGCGCAGCAGCGTGAGCGGCACGCCCACATCGTTGTTGAAATTGCCCTGCGTGGCGAAGGCACCCTTGCCCACCCAGGCGCGCAGGATGCTGGCGATCATTTGCGTCACCGTGGTCTTGCCATTGCTGCCGGTGACGGCGATCAGCGGCAGGCTCTGGCGCGCCCGCCAGGCGCCGGCCAGCTGCATCAGCGCCTGACGGGTGTCGCTCACCTGCAGACCCGGCTGCGTGAGCGGCTGTTCAGAGACGACCGCCACCGCACCGGCGGCGGCCGCCTGCGGCAGGAAGCTGTGCGCGTCGAACCGTTCACCCCTCAAAGCCACGAACAGATCGCCCGCCTGCAGCGTGCGCGTGTCGGTGTGCACACGCGCGAAGGTGAGCGACGGGTCGCCGACGAGCGTGCATGCCACGCCGCGTGCGACCAACGCTTCTGCAACGTCGCCCAGGCTCCAGTTCATGAGGCCCCCTGGGCGCTTCGCGCCGTCCCCCCGTGGGGGAACGAACGCCTTCGGAGCGGCCGAGCGGCGTTCACAACCCCGCCCTTTCGATCAAGGCCGCTCCCGCTTCCACGGCGTCGTCAAAGGGGTGGCGCACGCCGGCCACTTCCTGGTAGTCCTCATGGCCCTTGCCGGCGATGACGATCACGTCGCGTGCTTCGGCAGCCTGCACGGCATGGCGGATGGCGACGGCGCGGTCGGCGATGCGTTCGAAGGCCTGCCCGGTGAGGCCGGCGGCGATGTCGTCCAGGATCTGCTGCGGGTCTTCGGTGCGCGGGTTGTCGCTGGTCAGCACCAGACGGTCGGCCAACCGAGCGGCCGCCGCCGCCATCAGCGGGCGCTTGCCTCGGTCGCGGTCGCCGCCGCAGCCGAACACCGCCCAAAGCCGGCCGCCCCGTGCCGAGGCCAGGGCCTTGAGGGCGGCGAGCGCCTTGTCCAGCGCATCGGGCGTGTGCGCGTAGTCCACCACCAGCTGTGGCAGCTCGCGGCCGTGGCCGATCCGCTGCATGCGCCCGGGCACCGGCGTGACGCGCGCGCAGGCGGCAGCGGCATCCCGCAGCGGCACGCCCATGGCGCGCAAGCCGCCCAGCACACCCAGCCAGTTCAGCACGTTGTAGTCGCCGATCAGGCCGGTCTGCACCGCCACCTGCTCATCGCCCTCGTGCACGACGAAGTGCAGGCCCTGCTCGCCGTAGCCGATGCGGCTCGCGCGCAGGCGGGCGCCTTCGCTCAGGCCCACCGTCCAAACGTCCAGGCGCACGGCGTACTCAGCCGCCCAGCGGGCGCCCAGCGGGTCGTCCACGTTGAACACCGCCGCGCGCAGGCCCGGCCAATCGAAAAGCTGGCGCTTGGCCTCGGCGTAGGCCTCCATGGTGCCGTGGTAGTCGAGGTGGTCTTGCGTGAGGTTGGTGAAGAGCGCGACCTTGATCTGCGTGCCCACCAGGCGGTGCTCGCACAGGCCATGCGAGCTGGCTTCGATGGCACAGGCTTGCAGCCCCTCGCCCAGCATGCGCGCAAAGCCGGCCTGCAGGCGCACCGGATCGGGGGTGGTCAGACCGGTGTAGTCCAGGTGCGCCGCCGCGCCTCCTGGCACGGGGGGCTCGCCCATGCCGAGCGTGCCGACCACACCGCAGCGCCGGCCCACCAGGCTGAGCGCCTGTGCCAGCCACCAGGCACTGCTGGTCTTGCCATTGGTGCCGGTCACCGCCAGCACATCCAGGCGGCCGGTCGGATCGCCGTGGAAGGCCGCAGCCATGGCACCGGTGGCGGCCTTCAAGCCGGGCAGCGCTGCCACGCGGGCGTCGGTGAACTCGAAGGCCTCGACGCCCTCGGCCTCCACCAGGCAGGTGGCAGCGCCGGCCGCCAGCGCCTGCACCACGAAGCGCCGCGCGTCATGGGCGTAGCCCGGCCAGGCGATGAAGGCATCGCCGGGCTGGACGAGGCGGCTGTCGCTCTGCAGGGTGCCGGTGCACCACTCTTGCAGCCAGCGCGCGGCGGCCTCGGGGGACTTGAGTCGGGTCAACATCGCGCTCTAGAAACTTTCCAGGACGGGCGCAGCGCCCTTGTGGGCCTGCATGGCCACCATCTGCGTCTGCACGTCGAGGTCGGGCGGCACGTTCATCAGGCGCAGGGTCTGCGCCACCACCTGGCTGAACACCGGAGCGGCCACGGCGCCGCCGTAGTACACGCCGTTGCTCGGCTCGTCGACCATCACCGCCACGACGATGCGCGGGTCCTTGATGGGCGAGAGCCCGACGAACCAGCTGCGGTACTTGTTGGTGTAGCCCTTGCCGCCCTCGACGTTCTTGTGCGCGGTGCCGCTCTTGCCGCCCACGCTGTAGCCCAACACCTGCGCCTTGGGGGCGGTGCCGCCTTCGCTGGCAGCGGCCTGCAGCAGCTCGCGCACGGTGCGCGCAGTGGCGGGCGAGAACACCCGCTGGCCGATCACCGGTTCGCCAGCGTCGCGCTTGACCAGGCTCACCGGCAGCACTTCGCCGTCGTGCGCGAACACGGTGTAGGCGCGCGCCAGTTGCAACAGGCTCGCGGACAGGCCGTAGCCGAAGCTCATGGTGGCCTGTTCGATCGGCCGCCAGCTCTTGTACGGGCGCAGCTTGCCGCTGATGGCGCCGGGGAAGTTCAGGCCCGGGCGCTGGCCCAGACCGACGCCGCTGAAGACTTCATGCAGCTCGCGCGCGGGCATCTGCATGGCCAGCTTCACGGTGCCTACGTTGCTGCTCTTTTGCAGCACGCCGGCCACCGTGAGGTCGCCATAGGGGTGCACGTCGGTGGGGCTCCAGCCGCTGATGCTGATGGAACGCGGCGCCACGTTGACGATGGTGTCGGGGCGCACGCGGCCGCTTTCCAGCGCCTGTGCGATGACCAAAGGCTTCATCGTCGAACCGGGCTCGAAGACATCGGTCAGCGCGCGGTTGCGCAGCTGGTTGCCGCTCAGGTTCTTGCGCGTGCCGGGGTCGAAGCTCGGGTAATTGGCCAGCGCCAGCACCTCCCCGCTCCTGGCATCGAGCACGACGACGGAACCGGCCTTGGCCCGGTGCTCGGCCACCGCCTCGCGCACCTTCTGGTAGGCAAAGAACTGCACATTGGCGTCGATGGACAGCTGCACGTCGCGGCCGTTGAGCGCGGGCACCAGATTGCCGCGGTCTTCCACCACGCGGCCCAGGCGGTCGCGCAGCACCGAGCGCGAACCATCGCGCCCCTGCAGCTCCTTCTGGAAGGCCAGCTCGATGCCCTCCTGTCCCTTGTCCTCGAGGTTGGTGAAGCCCACCACATGCGCGCTGGCCTCGCCCTCGGGGTAGCGGCGGCTGTACTCGCGGTCCAGATGCACGCCGGCCAGCTTCAGGCCCTTCACGGCGCTGGCGGTTTCGTCGTCCACCCAGCGGCGCAGCCAGACGAAGCGGCCTTCGCCGTCGAGTTTCTTGTCCAGTTCCTGCCGCGTCAGGCCCAGCACACGGGCGAGCTGCTGGCGCTCGGCCGCGCCGCCCTTGAACTCCTCGGGGATCGCCCACACCGAGGGCACGGTGACGCTGGTGGCCAGCACCTGGCCGTTGCGGTCCTGGATGCGCCCACGGCTGGCCGGCAACTCGAAGGTGGCGGCCATGCGCGACTCGCCCTGCGCCTGGAAGAAGTCCTCGGCATAGACCTGCACGTAGAAGGCACGCCCGATCAAGCCCAGGAAGGACAGGCCCACCATGAAGAGCAGCAGGCGTGAACGCGACACCGGGGTGGGCGTGGCCAGCAGCGGGCTGCTGGCGTAGCTGAGCGTGCTGCCCGGCTCCTGGCGGCGGGCGAAGGGGTTCTTCAGCTTCATCGGGCAGCTCCCGAGGCAGGGCGTGCGGCGCTGGCGGCTTTGGCCACGGCGGAGGCCGCCTCGCTGGCGGCGGCGGGCCCCAGCGTGAGCGCAGGGCTGATGGGGCGCATGTGCAGGCGCTCACGCGCCAGCTGCTCCACACGCAGATTGGTCGCCTCGCCTTCACGCTCGGCTTTCAGGCGGTGGATATCGGCGTCGAGCTTGCGGCCTTCCGCGCGCGCGCGCTCCAGGTCGGCGAAGAGCTTGCGGCCGTCGTGGCTTTGACGCACGAGCAGCAGGGCCGAGACGACGGTGACCAGGAGCAGCACGATGTTGAGCCTCAGCAGCATGGGGTCACGCGCGCTCCGCCACCCGTTCGGCCACACGTTCGGCCACGCGCAGCACGGCGCTGCGGCTGCGCGGGTTGGCGGCTACCTCTGCGGCGCTCGGGTGCACGCGCGCCACGGCGCGCAGCGGCATGGCGCGCGGCGGCGCCATGGGGGCACGGCGGTCGGGCTCGTCCTTGCTGTGCGCCTGAATAAAGCGCTTGACGCGGCGATCCTCCAGCGAGTGGAAGCTGATCACCGCCAGCCGCCCGCCCGGAGCCAGCAGCGCCAGGCTGGCGTTCAGCGCGGCTTCAAGCTCTTCAAGCTCGGCATTGACGTGAATCCGTAGAGCTTGAAACGTGCGTGTTGCTGGATCCTGGCCCGGCTCGCGGGTCTTGACGACCTGGCCCACGAGCTCGGCCAGCTCACGGGTTCGCTCCAGGGGCCGCCCTGCCTCGCGGCGAGCCACAAGCGCCTTTGCAATCGGGCCAGCAAACCGTTCTTCACCGAGTTCACGTATCACCTCCGCCAGTTCGCCCTGAGAGGCGCGTGCCAAGAAAGCGGCGGCGGACTCGCCCCGCGTCGGATCCATGCGCATGTCCAAGGGACCATCCGCACGGAAGGAAAAACCCCGCCCGGGGGTGTCGATCTGCGGGCTGGAGACGCCGATGTCGAGCAGCAGCCCATCGAGCGGCGGCAAATCCAGCTGCGCCAGCTCGCCGAAGCGGGCATGGAGGATTTCGAAACGCGGGTCGTCGATGGCACGCGCGGCGGCAATCGCCTCCGGGTCGCGGTCCAGCGCAATCAGGCGCCCCTTGGGCCCCAGGCGCGACAGCAGCAGCCGGCTGTGCCCGCCACGGCCGAAGGTGCCATCCACGTAGCAGCCATCTGGGTTGCAGCCCGCATGCAGCAGCGCGTCCACCGCCTCGTGCAGCAGCACGGTGATGTGCGCGGGGGGCGCTGCGGCGGGGGCGGCAACGGGAGTGGGGATCACCGCGCGCCTCAGAGAACGAAGGACTTGACCGAGTCGGGCATCTCCGAGGCCCGCGTGGCGGCCTCGTGCAGCGCGTAGGTGGCGGCGTCCCAGATTTCGAAGTGCTTGCCCACGCCCATCAGCATCAGGTCACGCTGCAAGCCGGCATAGGCGCGCAGCTCGGGGGCAATGACCAGGCGACCGGCCGCATCCATCACCACGTCCAGCGCACTGCCCAGCAGGAAGCGCCGCCAGCTCGCCGCTTCCAGCGGCAGCTTGAGCAGCGCGTCGCGCATGGTCAGCCAGGTCGGCTCGGGAATCAGCATCAGGCAGCCGGCCTTGTCCTTGGTCAGGGTCAGCCGGCCCTCGCAGAGCTGCAGGAGCGCGTCGCGGTGGCGCGTGGGCATGGCGAAGCGACCCTTGGCATCCATTGCCAAGGCCGAAGGCCCATAAAACACCCCATCTGCCACGTCGAAGCCCAGTTTTCCCGCAAAACGCCACTTTTCGCCAACTTTATCCGCAACGCAGCGCTGCGCGCACCCCCTTTGCAAGGAGTTTTTTCAATGGCGACAAGGACTTAGGGCTGTTTATTCAGACAGCATCGGCGGCGGAAAAGTCAATGAAAGCAGAGACTTGCGCGTGGGAGCGAAAGTGCGAGGTCAGCTTAGTGGCGAGACTCAGTGTGTACCCGAGGTGGCCGGGGCGCATGCGCCGCTCGATTTGTTGCGGCTCCGCTTCTTGAGACGGGACCAGGGCCAGCGACCAGGTCCCGCATCAGTCGGCGCAAAGAGTGGGGCGGTCGTTTTCCGTTGCGGTGGGAGAAACGCCGCCATGCCGCGCAGACACTTCGCACCGCGTCGGGCATGCGTCAGGCGGCACACAACCACCAGGCAGACTGTCACCGACCGGCATATTGGAGCCACTCGGTGATCGGCATGTAGGCGCCACCTGCTGACCGGCGTAATGGCGCCACGGCGAGATCGCCGTAATGGAGCCACTCGCGGATCGGCGTATTGGCGCCAC
>JAFLDE010000139.1 GCA_017302655.1 Burkholderiales bacterium | reverse complement strand
GGCTCTGCGCGCGGGATTGGCCGGTGGCGTCTTGCGCCTTCTTGGCGGCCTTGAGCATGGCGTCGGCATCGGCCAGCGCTTCGGCAAAGCGGCCCAGCGCAAAGCGGATCTCGCTGCGCAGCTCCAGCAGCGCGAGCTGCTGCGGCGCGGGCAGGGTGGGCGCGGCCAGGGCGGCGGTGCAGAGGCCTTCCGCCTCCGGCTGGCGGCCGCTCCAGTGCAGGGCCTGGGCGTGGTTCAGGGCCTGGGCCAGGGAAAGATCGGGGGGCGTCGTCATCTCAGGCCTTGGTGCGCGCGCGGGTCTGCTGCAGCGCCTCCACCAAGGCCTCCACGCGGATGGGCTTGGTCACGTAGTCGTCCATGCCGGCGGCGAGGCAGGCCTCGCGGTCGCCCTGCATGGCGTTGGCGGTCATGGCCACGATGCGCGGTCGCTCGCTCGCTTGCGGCCAGCGGCGATGGATGGCCTGCGTGGCTTCCAGGCCGTCCATCTCGGGCATCTGCACGTCCATCAAGACGAGGTCGTAGGTCTGGCGGGCCACCGATTCCACGGCCTCCAGCCCGTTGCTGGCCAGGTCGGCGCGGTAGCCCATCTGGGCGAGCAGGCGCAGCGCCAGCTTCTGGTTCACCGCGTTGTCCTCGGCCAGCAGGATGCGCAGCGGGTGGCGTGCCGCCAGCTCGGGGTCCAGGCGCGGGCGCTCGTCGCCCGCGGCCGGCGCGTGGCTGGCGCGTTCGCCGCCGAGCAGGGTGACCAGGGTGTCGAACAGCTGGCTCTGTCGAAGCGGCTTGTGCAGGTAGGCGCTGAACAGTTCGGCCGCGGCGCCCAACTCGCGCCGACCCAGCGAGCTGAACAGCACGCGCGGCAGTTGCGGGGCGAGCTGCTGGAGCGCCTGCGCCAGCTGCAGGCCGTCCATGCCGGGCATGTGCATGTCGAGGATGGCGAGGTCGAAGCGCTCGCCCGTCTGCTGGCCCGCCCGCACGCGCGCCAGCGCCGCTTCGCCGCCCTCGCAGTCCACCGGCACCATGCCCCATTTGGCGGCCTGCAGCGCCAGCACGCGGCGGTTGGTGGCGTTGTCGTCCACCACGAGCAGGCGGCGGCCGGCCAGCTGCGGCTGCTGGCCGAGGAATTCGCGCCGCGTGCCGGGGCTTGCCGTGCTGAGCGGCAGGCGCAGGGTGAAGAAGAAGGTCGACCCCTGGCCGAGCCCGGGGCTCTCGGCGTCCATCTGGCCGCCCATCAGCTCCACCAACCGGCGGCTGATGGCCAGGCCCAGGCCCGTGCCGCCGTACTTGCGCGTGGTGCTGCTGTCGGCCTGGCTGAAGCTCTGGAACAGGCGGCCCATGCCCTCGGGGCTGAGGCCGATGCCGGTGTCGCGCACGCTGAAGCGCAGCAGCACCTGGCCGTCCTGCGGCGTGCTGGCGCTCACGCTCAGCACCACCTCGCCGGCCTCCGTGAACTTCACGGCATTGGCCAGCAGGTTCAGCAAGACCTGGCGCAGCCGCGTCACGTCGCCGCGCACGGCCTGGGGCGGCTCGCCCTCGAAGAGGTAGGCCAGGTCGAGGCGCTTGTCGGCGGCGCGGGTGGCCACCAGGTCCATGGCCGACTCGACGCACTCGCGCAGATCGAAGGGCTGGCTCTCGATGTCCATGCGCCCGGCCTCGATCTTCGAGAAGTCCAGGATGTCGTTGATGATGGTCAGCAGCGCGTCGCCGCTGTCGCGGATGGTGCTGGCGTACTCGCGCTGCTCGGGGCTCAGGGGGGTGTCGAGCAGCAGGCCGCTCATGCCGATGACGGCGTTCATCGGCGTGCGGATCTCGTGGCTCATGGTGGCCAGGAAGGCGCTCTTGGCCTCGTTGGCGCTCTCGGCCGCCGCGCGGGCCGCCTTGGCCTCGTTGAAGAGCTGCACGTTCTGCAACGCCACGCCCGTGGTGGCGGCCAGGGTCTCGAGCAGGCGCACGTCGTTCTCGCTGAAGGCTTCTTCGCGAGACATGTGCCAGAGGTCCAGCATGCCGACCACTTGATCGCCGGCCAGCATCGGCACCACGAGCTGCGACTTGGGGAGCAGGGCGTCGTCATGGACCGAGTGCGACCCGAAGCCGATGGAAGCAGCCCGCATGTCCCGGTTGATCAGCAAGGGCCGACGCGTGCGCAGCACTTCGGCACCAAAGCCCGTCAAGGGCAAGGCATCGACGGGGTTCTCGCGCTGCCCGCCCTCCATGCGGAATGGGAAGTGCACCAAGCCGGTGGCTGCGTCGTAGCGCCGGATGCCCAAATCGAAGCCAGGGAACACGGCGTGCAGCTTCATGCCGACGGCTTCGTACACGCCTTGCAGGCTCAGCGCTCCGGCCAGGGCTTGCTGCACGGTATTCACCACGCCCAGCTCGGCGGCGCGCTGCTCGGCCTGCTGCTGCGCCTCGCGGGTCTCGGCGAACAGCTGCGCGTTGCGGATGGCCACGCCCACGCCGGCGGCCAGGGTGGCCAGCAGGTTCTGGTCGGCGGGCGTGAAGCGGCCTTCGCGCGAGGTGCTCTGCACGCTGATCACCCCGACCGGCTTGCCGCGCACCAGGATGGGCACGCCCAGGTAGGAGGCCGCCTGCACGCCCTGCTGCGTGGCGCCGATGGCGGCAGCGGCTTCTTCCACGTCCTCGTTGAGCAGCAGGGGCTGCCCGGTCTCGATGATCTTGCTCGTCAGGCCCTCGCCGTAGGCCAGGGGCGCCATCTCGTCGCCGAACGCGTAGGGGAAGCGGATGAGACCGGCGGCCTCGTCCAGCAGCGCCACGTAGACGATGTCGGCGTGGAAGGTGGCGCGCATCTGCTCGCCCACGGTCTGGATGAGCTCGTCCAGGTCGATCTTGCTGGAGAGCGCCTGGCCCAGCGCGTTCACCGTGGCCAGTTCGTGCGCGCGCTGCTCGGTCTGGGCGAACAGGCGCGCCGATTCCAGCGCCACCGACATGCTGCCCGCCAGCGTGGTGAGCAGGCGCACATCGGCCTCGCTGAAGGCCTGCTCGCGGTCCATGTTGTCCAGGCCGATGACGGCCAGCACGCGGTCCCCCACGCGCACCGGCACGCGCAGCAGGCTCTTCGCCGGCTGCGTGCCCGGGATGACCTTGCGCTCGATGCCCAGGGCCGCCATGCGACCGGCCAGGTCCTCGTTGACGAGGAAGGGCTCGCCCGAACGGATGACATGCCAGGCCAGGGTGGAGATGGGGGCGTCGGGCACCTCGTGGCGCTCGCCGCGCTCCAGCATGTACTCGAAGTGGCGGCGGTCGGCGGCGAGGTCGAAGCTGGCGATGTTGATGCCCTGTGAATCGAAGAGCTCGCGCAGGGTCTCGCCCACCAAGCCGTAGATGCTGGTGGCGTCCAGCTTGTTGGCCAGCCCTTGCTGCACGCGGTTGATGACCGCCAGTTCGGCGGCGCGGGCGTCGGTCTCGCGCAGCAGGCGCTGGGTCTCGGCAAAGAGGCGGGCGTTCTCCAGCGCCACGCCCATGCTGGCGGCCACGGTGCTGAGCAGGCGCTCGTCGGCCTCGGTGAACTGCCCCTCGGCGCTGTGGCTCTCGATCTGCAGGCTGCCGCTCATGCGCTCGCCGGCAAAGATGGGCACCGCGAGCAGGCGCGCCGCCGTGGCCGTGCCGGGCAGCGCCACCAGCCCCAGGGCCGTCAGCTCCTCGGGCGTGTTCAGGCGCAGCGGCGCGCGGCGCTCTTCCACCAGCCGCCACAGGCGGCCGGGCTGCGCGGGCGCCAGGCGCAGGCGCTCGCTCTTCTCCACCTCGTACAGGTAATGCACCAGGCCGGTGGCCGGGTCGCGCCAGCGGATGCCGATGTCGCCGCTGTGCAGCATCTCGCCCAGCATGCCGCTGAGCTGGTCGCCCACCAGCTCGACGATGCCGTCGAAGTCCAGCGAGCCGGCCATGCCCTGCTGGATGCTGTTGATGACCGCCAGCTCGGCGTTGCGCTGCTCGGTTTCCTTGAGGAGGCGCTGGGTTTCGTCGAAGCGCAGCGCCGACTGCAGCGCCACCGCCATCGCCGAGCCGATGGTCTGCAGCAGGCGCACCTCGGCGTCGCCGTAGGCGTGCTCGCGCTCGTGATCCTCCATGCTGATGCCGCCGACGCGGCGGTCGCCGATGACCAGGGGCACGGTCAGGGTGCTGGCGGCGACTGCGGTTCCCGCCACCACCAAGGCGCCATCGCTTAGCGCCTCGGCGCGGGTGTTGCGGATGACCGGTTCCCGCCGGTCGGCGCGCTGTCGCCACTGGGCCGGGTCGCTGAACACCGTCTCTGCCAGCTGCAGGCGCTGGCCATGCTCCTTGACGTAGAGGAAGCGCATGGCCTGCCGCTCATGGTCCAGCCAGCTGATGCCGAGGTTTTCGCTGCGCAGCAGCTCGCTGAGCTTGTCGCCCACCAGCTCGACGATGCCCTGGAAGTCCAGGCTGCCGGCAATGCCCTGCTGGATGCTGTTGATGACCGCGAGTTCGGCGTTGCGCTGCTCGGTTTCCTTGAGGAGACGCTGGGTTTCGTCGAAGCGCTGGGCCGATTGCAGCGCCACGCCCAGGGCCGAGGCCACGGTTTGCAGCAGACGCACCTCGGCCGGGCCGTAGGCGTGCTCGCGTGTGTGGTTCTCGGTGTCCACCACGCCAAGCACACGGTCACCCAGCACCATGGGCACCTTGAGCACCGACCGGGCCTGGTCGGTGCCAGGCATCGTGCGGGTGATGGCCTCGATCTCGGCGCGGGAGTTCAGCACCAAGGGCTGGCGGGTCTGCTGCAGTTGCGGCCAACTTTTTGAGACCGATGCGTCGATGACCCCGAGGTTCAGGCGCTTGCCATGCTCGACGACGTACAGGTGGTTGAGCTTTTCGTGGACCGGTTCGAACCAGACGATCCCGAGGTCCTGCGTATCCAACACCTCCAGCAGCTTGTTGCCAACCAACTCGACGATGGCGTGGAAGTCCAGCGAGCCGGCAATGCCCTGCTGGATGCTGTTGATGACGGCGAGCTCGGCGTTGCGCTGCTCGGTTTCCTTCAAGAGGCGCTGCGTTTCGTCGAACAGGCGGGCGTTTTCCAGCGCCACGCTCATGCTGTTGGCCAGGGTCTGCAGCAGGCGTACGTCGGCCTCGCTGAAGGCGTGCTCGCGGTCCAGGTTCTGCAGCGAGATCACGCCCAGTGCCTTGTCGGCCAGCAGCAGCGGCACCCAGACGGTGGACAGCGGGCGCTCGCCGGCGATGGCGTTGGGTTGGCCGTAGCGGCGGTTGCGTTCGTCATCGGGCTGGTCAAAGCGCAGGGCCTCGCGTTGCTCGATGACATGGCGCCGGTAGCCGATGGGCGCCGAGGGCGGCACTTGGAAGCGCTGGCCACGTTCGATGACGTAGACATGGTCGAGCAGCTTGCTGCCCGGCTGCAGCAGGGAGATGCAGACCACCTGGGCATCGAAGATCTCGCGGATCTTCTCGCCCACCAGGTCGTAGATGGCTTGCATGTCCAGCTTGGCCACCAGGCCGGCCTGCACGCTGTTGATGACCGCGAGCTCGGCGTTGCGTTCCTCGGTTTCCTTGAGCAGGCGCTGGGTCTGCGCGAAGCGCTGCGCGCCCATCAGGGCCACGCCCAGGGCCGCGGCCACGGTGCTGAGCAGGCGCACCTCGGCCTCGCCGTAGGCGTTCTCGCGGGCATGGTCTTCCATGCCGAGCAGGCCGATCAGCTCGCCCCGGTGCAGCATGGGCACGTAGACCACCGACAGCGCTTGGGCGGTGCCGGGCACGGCGCCCGTGCTGCCTTCGAGGCTGTTGCGCACAAAGGGCTGCCGGCTGGCGGCGATGCGGCCCCAGACCCCCTTCATGGCGTCTTCCAAGCGCCTCACCGGCATCTGCAGGCGCTGACCCTTCTCGTAGCCGTAGAGCTGCAGCACCTGGTCGCCGCCCTCGCTGAGCCAGCGGATGGTCAGGTCCTGCCCGCCCAGCACCTCACGCAGCGTGTCGCCGACCAGCTCGACGATGGCGTCGAAGTCCAGACTGCCGGCAATGCCCTGCTGGATGCTGTTGATGACGGCCAGCTCGGCGTTGCGTTGCTGGGTCTCGCGCAGCAGGCGGGCGTTTTCCAGCGCGCTGCTCAGGGTGGTGGCCAGGGTTTCGAGCAGGCGCACGTCGTCGGCGCTGAAGGCGTGTTCGCGCTCCAGGTCCGACAGGCTGACCAAGCCGTTGACCTGCCCCTGGGCATGCAGGGGCACCATCACCATCGACTTCTCGCTCGAACTGCCGGGGATGGTGGAGCCACCAAAGCGTCGGTCGGCTTCGGCGATGTTCTCGTTGACGAGCAGGGTCTCGCCGGTGCGGGCCAGGTGGGCGGTGTAGCCGGTGTCCTGAAGCGGGGTCGGGTTCAGGTGCAGGCGCTGGCCGTTCTCCATGACGTAGGGCCAGTGCACCAGCCGGGCACCCCGATCGATGAAGCGAATGTTCAGATCGCAACCGCCGAAGGTGCTGCGCAACTGATCGCCGACGGTGTCGTAGATGCCTTGCAGGTCGCTTTGCGAGGCGAGCGCCGCCTGCACGCCATTGAGCAGCGCGAGCTCTGCGCCGCGCTGCGCCGCGGCGGCCTCGGCCCGTTCGGCGCGCGCGCGCCACTGCTCCAGCTCGTTCCCGGCGTCGCTCATGGGCACTCCCTTTCCAAGCCAGCGCGCAGCCTATGGGCACCGGGTCGTGGCGGGCATGGCGAGATTCCCTACATGCCGCTGCCGGGTGCGCCGGGTGCGCCCGGCGCGTGGCCTGGTTCAGAGCGTGGCGAGCAGGGCGCGCGCAGCGTTGCGGTAGAGCAGGTAGCTGGGGACGTGGCAGGGCCGGTCGAGCACCTGCAGGCGGGCGTTCGGCAGCAGACGGTTCAAGGCCTCGGCGTGGGCCAGCGGGCTCACCGGGTCCTGCGCGCAATGCACCTGCAGCACCGGCACGGCGACCCGCGGCGCGGCGAGGTCGGCGCGGTGCGGGTCGCGCATCAGCCAGGCGACGGGGAGCCAGGGGTGGTGGCTGGCTGCCAGGGCCAGGGCGGAGTCGAACGAGGAGTCGAGCAGCAGCGCGCCCACCGGCTGCTCGGCGGCCAGCAGCACGGCCTGGGTGCTGCCCAGGCTTTCGCCGAAGAGCACGAGGCGCGCCGGCGTCACCTGCTGCGCGCGCAGCCAGCGATAGGCGGCCTGGGCGTCGAGTTTCCAGCCCGCTTCACTGGGTTGACCGCTGGAGCCGCCATAGCCGCGCCACGACAGGGCGAGCACGCCGGCGCCGTCCTCGTGCAGGGCCTTCAGGCGAGCCGCACGGTTGTCCAGGTTGGCGCCGTTGCCGTGCAGGTAGAGCACCACGGGGGCCCCGGGGCGCGGCGGCGGCAGCCACCAGGCGACCAGGGTTTCGCCGTCGGCCGCCTGCAGCGCCACGGTGCGGGCACCGATGCTGGGGCCGAGCGTCAGCGGATCGGGGTTGGGGTGGTAGAGCAGGCGGCGCTGCACGCCGAACACCAGCAGGCAGAGCAGCGCGTAGCCGAGCAGCCCCAGCACCAAGAGCCGCCGCGCGGTCTTCACAGGGCCGGGTGGCCGCGCTGCTGCCGGTAGGCGTTGTCGACGGCGTGCGGGTCGATGGCGCCGTGGAAGAAGAGCAGGCAGGGGGCGTCGGCGAACAGCTCGCCATGCTGGGTGCCGCCGGGGGCGAGCTGGAAGCCGCCTTCGGGCAGCAGCACATCGCCCAGGAAGAGTTCGCCCTCCACCATCAGGCATTCCTCGTCGATGCCGTGCGGGTGCGCGGGCACCCTCGCCCCGGCTTCGAAGCGCGCCAGCAGCGACAGGGCCTCGCCCTCGGCGTAGAGCGGCAGCAGGCTGACGCCCTCGCGCAGCGGCTGCCAGCCGGCATCGGCTTGCCGGCTGCGCACCAGGTGCAAGGGCGCGCTGGCGTGGAAGGGGCCGTCGGCGCCGTGCTCACGCAGGTAGAGGCGCGAGCGCTGTTCGGCGCGCAGCATCGAGCCGGGCGCTGCCAACGCGTA
>JAFLDE010000138.1 GCA_017302655.1 Burkholderiales bacterium | reverse complement strand
GTCGATCAGCACCCCGAAACCCTCAAAATCCACCCCGTCCTAAACCCCCTCGGGGTGTCGTTCTACCCACCTGTTGCTGGCTCCATTACGCCGAACATCGGTGGCTCCATTACGGCGGTCGGTGACAAGCCGTTTGGCCAAGGCAGAAGCATGCTGGTAGTAGGCAGGCTCTCCAGGTCCATGCTGAAGCCAGGGCAGGCGCGGGGCCACCTCGGCGAACAACTGGCGGGCACGGTCGTGCGACTGCCAAAGCTCACCCAGAAAGATGTACTCATGGGCGGAGTTTTCGGGAAGGTCGAACCGCGTGAAGTAGCTGAGTGCCACGGCATACCACTCCACCGCAAGCCGCAGGTGACGCTCCTCTTCCGATTCAGCCTGCATCTCACGGAAGCGCTTGGCTATTGCCTGGTGGGCGTACGCAAGATTTGCAACCACGATCTGCGCTCGGTCCATCCAACTTGCGGCCACGGCCAGGAACAACGCAGCATGCCCCTTTCGAGCGATGGAGAGACCCATTGACTTCGCCTCTTCCACATTCAGGCTCGACGACTGCTCCAGCAAGCGCCGCTCACACAGCATCAGCAGGTTCAGCCGGTTGATCTCGGCAACCACGTTGACTGGCTCATGCCTTGAATGGAAGTGGTTGCCAGCCAGGGCCATGCGATGCACGTCCTGGCAATGCCGGACCGGGTTTGAGTGGTACTTGAGGCGCCAGCGCAGCGTTTCGACCACAGGGCCCAACGCGCCGTTGGTGATTGCATCGCAGTGCTCCAGCGCACGCGCTGCATTCGCAAGACTCGTTTCGGCCAGTTCCAATTTGCGGGCAGCTGTGGCGTGCTCGCCGAGCCACAGCCACCTGAGCGAGGTGCAAGCCGCACTGCAACCCTTCCAAAGTCGCTCATCGCTCAAAGAGTTCACGAGCAAGTCGCCGTCGCCGTCCCAGGTCCAAGCGAGTACCTGCTTCATCTCCTGGGCAATTCGAAGTGCTGAGGTGCTGAGCGGGTCGGTATGAAAGCCGGGCAGCGAGTCGCCCCACGGGGCGAAGTCCCCGTCCAAGGGAGACACGGGTTCGTCAGCCCACTCGATCCGGTCCGATGATTTCGCCAGCCAAGTCCAGGGGCCGTTGACTTTTCCACCCGGTGGCCATTGCACCCTGTTGGCCAGTTCAGGCCCCCCCAGCGCCTCCAGGCCGTTTCGCAAGGCGTCCAGCATGCGCTGCGCCTGCTTGGCGTTCAGCGAGGTCTCTCCGCGTCCCATCTGGTGCAGCAGCGCTGCGAGTGCCTCGCGACGCAATCCCCTGCGACCGCTTTGAATCAGCGCCTTCGCCAAGGATGCAACCCAGCGCGTCCCGAATAAATGTCTCCTGCCATCCGCGGCCAGCGAGTTCAGGCGGACGTTGACCACCAAGTACACCATTGTTTCCTCCCCGATCAGACGCATCGCTTGAGTTGTTTCCCCTCGCGAACGGGCCGTCACCGGTCCGGCTCGGCCAAGCATTGCGGGGGGAGTGATCAGCCCGCGTCACCGACTGACACAAGTGCCATTGGAGCGAATTCCGTCTAGGAAAGAATGGCGCAAACCCGAAGGCAGGCCCCACCAATGACGGGTCGCCAGCTGTTTCATGAGTCCGCTTGTCGCTGAAATCAACGTTGGGAGGCATTGGCCGTGACCAAGAGTGCATATAGAAACTACAACATAAGTGCCTTCGCCGATTTGGCTGCACTGTCCCAGGCCTCTTACTCATACATGACCGCTTTGCAAGAAGAGGTGAAGAGTCTTGGTTGGCAGACCAATTTCACCCTCGAGGCGCACGTGGTGAAGGATATGAGTTACAGATTCATGAATGGGGATGGACTGGAAACTAGCGGGACAGTTTCTGTTGATGCCCATGCATTCGCTGCATTCCGAAAAAATACTGCTGGCACAAGTGACTTTGCCATCGTATTCACCGGTACGGAGGGCGGCTTCTTCCCGCTTAGTCAAGATTGGCAGTCTGATTTAGACGAGCTCGGTTTTACGCAATCTTATCTGGCACTTCGACATAAGGTGTATGAATGGCTGTGCATTGCTGCCGCGCAAAAGGAGAGCGTTGATCGCATATTTTTCACTGGTCACAGCCTTGGCGGGGCTGTTGCGCAGGCAGCGCTGCTAGACATAATAATAGATCAAAGTGACTCAATATGGCTAAATCCAGTTGCCAATCAGTTCCAAGAGAATTTGCTGGAGAAGGGGGGGCGGCTGATTGATTTTATTCCCTCCGATGCAAATGCCGCCAGATTGACGCTGGCTGATATAGAGTGGGTGCGAAATAAGGTCGTTTCGGCTACCTTCGGCGCGCCTAGTCTGGAGGTTGATTCGATATGGAACGGTCTTGATTTGAATCAAGCAGTCATTGGATCCAAGCTTAGAGATCAAGTCTTTCAGTTTGAGCATGTGACTGTTCCTTTGGGTTCAAGAGACCCGGTTGCTGCTCTTGGTGAGGAGGGCCAAGAACTCGGAACGCGAATTGCTATTGACCTGAATGCCCAATCGCAGGTTAGGTATACGGATGGACTTACTGAATACATGGGCGCAACGGAAGCGCTTCCATATATACTTCTGCATAAGATGCAGTTGTATCGTGAATCTGTCTTGGCGGCATCGCTGGGCAGTCAATTCACGATTTCGCCGCCTGGTTCATCTGAATCCCCTTTGCTGCCGCAAAATGAAGTGGGAACTGTCGGCAATGAAACGCTCATCAACGGCGCAAACATGCTCGGACTTGATGGCCACGACACGCTGGTTGCGACAGTGGCCGGCGCTGTGTCAAGCATCGACTCTGGTGCGGGACATGACTCGATTTGGGTTTATGGCTTCGGTCACGAGATATCAGTAAAGAGCCAGATCGACGAAGGGATCGACGATCTCTACTTCATGGGGCGTGGGGATGTCATTTTTGGAGCGGATCCCTCAAGCAATGCCTTGGTTGTTACTTTCACCGCATACAATGATTCCACACAAAGTACGGTAAGGATTGAGGACTGGTATTCGGCCAATAACACGTATCAGCTAAACTCTATTCGGACTGCAACTCAATCTACGGCCTCGGCCTTCAATTACTTCGTAGAGTATTCGGCCAACGAAGGTTCAATCCATGTTCCAAAGTTCTTGACTGGTAGCGCTGGTGATGATCATGTGATCGGGAGCCAACAAACGGCCTTTGAAAGCGGGAACGACACCATGCGCGGAGGCGCTGGCGCCGACACGATGGAAGGGCGTAGCGGTTCTGACACCCTTTATGGTGAAGGTGGAAAGGATGAATTGTTTGGCGGCAGTGGCGAAGACATCTTGTGGGGCGGGAAGGAGGACGACGAACTCGACGGCGGTATTGGGGTTGACTTCCTGTACGGCGAGGATGGCAACGACACTCTCAAGACTTTCGACTCCGGCGACACGCTGGATGGCGGGGCTGACGACGACACCTACATCGTCCAGGCGTCCAATGGCGTCTCTCCCGCGAACTCCGTAGAGATTCGTGACGCCTCGGGGCTGGACAAGATCCAGGTTCAGGCCGCTGGCGCCGATTACCTCAAAACGACGTTCCGCCGTGCAGGCAACGACCTTGTCGTCGAGGTCAGGGGTGCAGCGGATGGCAACCCGGTACTGGAGGTCCTGACTCTCAAGGACATGGCAACGCCGGCAAGCCGGGTCGAGATGCTGGGCATCCTCTACCAAGGCAGCACAACGATCCATAACTTCAATCTGACCGATGCGTGGAATGGAGCCACCACGACTGCAGCCTATGTCGCGGCGGCCTACAAGGGGTCGACAACGGGCGGCGCTTACAACGGTGACGGCCCGGACAACATCCAGGGCACCGCCGCCAACGAAATTCTGCGTGGCGGTGGCGGCAACGACACGATCAACGGCGGGGGTGGGGTCGACCAGTTGTACGGTGATAGTGGCAACGACGGCATCACGACGGGGAGTTCGACTGGCTTCATCGATGGTGGAAGCGGCAACGACACCTTGGTGATCAGCAGCATTGCCAATCTGGGGTATCACAGCGAGTGGCGCGTTCTGACTTTGGCCGGGGTGGAGATCAACGGTGCTGGCAACCCGCTGCGCTACGACAGCTCGCGGGCGAGCATCGCCAACGCCTTGCTTGACCCGAGCAATCGTTTCTTGCTCATGAGCAACTCCAGCCTGGGTGGGTCAGTGCAGCAGCTTGAACTGCGCAACCTGGAGAACTGGAGCTTCACCACCGCCAGTACGAATCACGACCTACTGCTGGTGCGCGGCACCAATGGCGTCTACCGAGGTGATGCCGGCAGCTTGGATGCGTTGTACGCCGATTGGAGCAGCGCTGGCGCTGACATCACTTGGGTCAACGACCCAAGCAAGGATCAGACGGTCAATGGCGCAACCATCGCCGGCATCGAGCGCATGATCATTTCGACCGGCTCGGGCAACGACCGCATCGACAACAGCAACGCGCTGGCCGATGGCGGCCACGACGACATCAGCACCGGCGCTGGTAACGATTGGGTCAACGCCGGCAAAGGCAATGACCTGTTAAGCACTGGTAACGGCAATGACATCCTGATTGGTGGCGCCGGCAACGACACGCTGATCGGCGGCGCTGGCGACGACCTGTACGACGTGGACAGCGTCGGAGACGTCGTCACCGAGTTGGTTGGCGAAGGCACCGACACCGTCCAGGCCAGCGTCACCCACACCCTCGGTGCTCACGTCGAGAACCTTGTGCTCACCGGCGCTGCGGCCTTGAACGGCACTGGCAACACCCTGGACAACCACCTCACCGGCAACTCGGCCGCCAACACGCTGAGTGGTGGCGCCGGCAACGACACCCTGGACGGCGGTGCCGGCAACGACACCCTGGTGGGTGGTTCGGGGGACGACACCTACATCGTCGAGTCTGCCGGCGACGTCGTCACCGAGCTCTCCAACGAAGGCACCGACACCGTGCGGGCCAGTGTCAGCTACACCCTGGGCAACCATGTCGAGAACCTGGTCCTGGCCGGTTCGGCCTTCAAGGCCACAGGCAACGCCCTTGCCAATATCCTGACCGGGACGGGCAGCACCAACGTGATCACGGGCTTGGCCGGTGCCGACGTCCTCACCGGCGGTGGTGGTGCCGACCACTTCGTCGACAGCGCCGCCAACCTGAACGGCGACCGCATTACCGACCTGGCCACCGACGACTTCATCACCATCACCGGTGTGCGCTTCAGCGGTGCTCGCTACAACGCGGCCACTGGCGTTTTGGAGCTCGACACCGCAGGCAACAACAGCTTTGCCACCCGCATCCAACTGCCGACCGGACTCAGCGGTGAATTCCTGTGTCTGAGCAGCCCGGCCAACGAAGCTGCAGCGACCCAGGTGCGCCTCATGCCCGACACCGACGGGGATGGCGTGGCCGACTACCGGGACAACGCCATCGAAGTCTTCAATCCCGACCAGCGTGACACCGACGGGGACGGCTACGCCAACGAGATCGATGCCGACTTCAACCAGGACGGCGAGGTCGACATCTTCGACCTGGCGCTGATGGACGACGCCTTCTTCGGCAGCGACGCCACCATCGACATGAACGGCGATGGCGTCGTGGACATCTTCGATCTGGCCTTGCTGGACGACTTGTTCGGCCAGCCCCAGGGTGGCTCGTACATCAACCTGCCGCCGCCGGTGTTCGTGAACCCGCCGGCGCAGGGTTCACCGGGTGTGACCCATGAGGCCGTCGCGGCCCCAGACCGAAAGGTGGCCAATGCGCCCGATTCCGACCGCATCACCACCGTGGCGGTGGACTGGGAAGGGGAGCAACTGCACTTTGGGGGCGAGGTGGCCAGGAGCGACGGGCGTGGCGATTCAGAAGCGGCGCACGGGTCGTGGTCCTGGGACATGCACGACAAACTGTGGGCGCCAGAAGGGGCGTTCGAGCGCTCTGATTCTGCTGAAGATCCCACCCCGTACACCGGGGGGCTGCATGGCGGGTGGTACGGCGGGTCCATGGATGATTCGGGCTCGGAGCACACCCTGGAGCCTCACCAAGCCAACTGGCATGTGGTTTCCTCTGGGGTTTTGTTGTGAAGCTAAACCCGCGCGCTTTGTCTTTCCACCACGCATCACTTGAAACGAAGGGACTTCTGATGACCAAAAATCTGCTGGCCGCTCTGGCCTTTGCCATCCTGCCGCAACTGGCCAGCGCACAAGCGCATGTCGAACTGACACCGAGTTTCAACTCGGTCGCGCAGGGCGAGACCTTCAGCGTGCTGGTGCATGGGCAGGGCTTCAACACCACGCCTGCTGGGCTGGTGGTAGACAACTTCCAGGGCGGCCAAAGCGTGGCGTTCAGCTTTGATGCGAGCAAGCTGGAGTTGCTCAGCGTGAACGTGGATACCGGTTGGAGTTTCCGGCGCTTGCCCGGCACCATCAACAACGTCGCCGGCACGTTGACAGGCATGGCCTTCCTGGCATCGCCCGCTTTGGTTCCGCAGGGGCCCGACTACGCCTTCAACTTCGCCACCTTGCAGTTCCGCGCCCTTGATGCCGGCGATGCCAGCATCGCCGTGACGGGCGGCACCTTTGTCGGGCGGGTGGCCGGCCAAGCCGCTCAGCGCGTGAACCCGACCCTGGACACTACGTTGGTGACTGTGACTGCGGTCGTGCCGGAACCCGGAACTGCATGGATGCTGATGGCTGGTGCGCTGGGCCTGGTGGCGCTGGGAAAGCGGCGCGGCGCGGTGCTGCGCGACTGATGCCGACCAGCAAGCAGAACTAGAACGGAGGCAACTTGGGAGGCATGGCGCAGTTCCTGCGCCAGGCGGCGATGTTTTTTCGCTTTGCCTGGGCGTTCAGCTTGTTCATCAATCTGGCGCTCCTGCTGTCGCCGCTGTTCATGACGCAGGTGTACGACCGGGTCCTCACCTCGCGGAGCCTGCCCACCCTGGTGGTTCTGACGGTGGGGGTGTGCGTGGCGCTGGCGTTCTACATCGCGCTGGAGGTGTTTCGCTCGCGCGTGCTGGTGCAGGCTGGGCTGGCCACGGACCAGCTGCTGAACGGACTCGTGCTTCGCGAGAGCTTTGAGCGCGCAGCCGGCCTGGGCGGCGTGCGCCATGCGGCGCACGTGCGGGACGTCGCCACCCTGCGCCAGTACCTCTCTGGCACCGGCCTGCATGCCTTCTTCGATGCGCCGTGGGGCTTGGCCTTCCTGGTCATCATCTACCTGTGCCACTGGCTGCTTGGGGCGGTGGCCCTCTTTGGCATGTTTCTGATGGTGGGCATTGCGGTGTGGGATCACCGGCGCACGCAGCCGCTGTTGCTGCAAGCGCAGGAGGCCAGCCGCGACAGTGCGCGCAAGCTCGATGCGGCGCTGCGCAATGCCGAGTCTGTGCAAGCGATGGGGATGGGCGCCGCCTTTGCCGAGCACTGGCGGCCGCGCCACGAGGACTCCTTGCGTGCGCTGGCCAGCGCAGGCAACCACGGTGGCACGGCGCTGGCGTTGTCAAAGGGGCTACGTCAGGTGCTGCAGGCCTTGATGTTGGCCACAGGCGCCTACCTGGTGATCGTGGACAACCTGAGCAGCGGCGTGATGCTGGCGGCCACCATCCTGCTGGGCAAGGCCACGGCACCGCTGGAGTTGGCGATTGGCGGTTGGCGCAACTTCGTCGAGGCCAAAGCTGCGTACCTTCGCCTGGATGCCCTGCTGAAGGCCCTGCAGGCCAAGCCCGAGCCGATGCCATTGCCCGCGCCCAGCGGTGCCTTGGCCCTGGAGGGCGTGAGCTTCGCTCTGCGCAAGGGCGATCCCCCACTGCTCCGCGGGGTGAGCTTCGCGTTGCAACCCGGCGAATGCCTGGCCGTGGTCGGACCCAGCGGGGCTGGAAAGTCAACGCTGTTGCGCCTGTTGCTGGGGGTTTGGAAGCCCCAGTCCGGCACGGTGCGACTGGACGGCGCTGACCTGCAGCAATGGCAGAGTGAGCGCCTGGGCGAGCACGTGGGTGTTGACGCTCGCGAAGAACTGACCCGGGCTGCTCGTTTAAAACTGACCCACCCGGTAAGGCTACCCGAGGGCGCCCGCGTCTGTGGATATCTCTGAGTTCTTCGGGTCTCCTTTCTTGCGTTGAGC
>JAFLDE010000137.1 GCA_017302655.1 Burkholderiales bacterium | reverse complement strand
CCAGAAACGGCACCCACTTCGTTGCGAAGCCTCGCCGGGGGCTGTGTGTGGACTGTTTGGGCCCTGAGGGCCCGAACAGCCTCACACAGAGCCGGGCCTCCGGCTTGGCGCGGCCTGCAAGGCCCACCCCGGCTTCGTTTCGCGCCTCGTTGGTGCCGTTTCTGGATGGCAACGCGCTGGATTCCCGTAGTGTTAACAGGCCCTAGCCTGAAGGCCAACGCGCTCGCGTGCTCAAGACCCGGCCCGCTACATTGCGCGCACCACAAGCAGGGAGCACGGACATGAAGAAAAGAGTGTGGTTGTTTGGCCTGCTGGTCGCCGTTGCGACGCAAGGGCAGGCGCAGGCGGCGAAGGCCGCGCCTTGGAGCCACGTGGGCGTGATCGCGGTGCTCGGCGACGCCATCGACGTCGTGATGAACACCGACGCCCCCACCGACACGCGCATCGAACGCCTGAGCCGCAGTTCGCGCGAGGTGCGCGGCCTGGACATCGACGTGGTGGCCGCCCAGACCGCCGCCTCCGCGCTGCGCGCCGCCAAGCCCGGCGTGCAGATCACCTTGCTGCGCTCGCCGGTGCCGCTGAGCGTGGACCAACAGCGCGAACTGGCCGAGGGCGCGCGACAGGGCGGCCTCAGCGACTGGATGGTGCGCGCCATCGATGAGCGCAAGTTCAGCCATGTGCTGCTGATCTCACGAACGCGAGGCGACATCAATGCGCGAACCGAGGACGGCGTCGCCATCGGCCGCGGCCGCGCGGACGGCGTGGGCTTCTACGTCGACACCTTCTACACGATGCGCAACCGCGACACCGGTGCACTCTCCACCGGCCTCATCGCCCCCTACGCCAAGCTGCACCTGCAGCTGATGGACACCCAGACCGCGCAGATCGTCTGGCACAACGACGTGGACCGCGGCGCCGCTTATGCAGCGCCAAACTCGATGGTGCAGGCCGACCCCTGGTCCTTCATGAGCGACGCCGACAAGATCCGCGCGCTGCGCGCGCTGGTGGCCGATGGCGTGCGCGGGGCCATGACCAACCTGGACGCACCATGAACAAACACCTCGCCATCGTCACCGGTCACTCGCGCGGCCTCGGCGCCGCCGTGGCCGACCAGTTGCACGCCCAGGGCTGGCAGGTGCTGGGCATCAGCCGCAAGCCGCGCGCCGCACCCTTCGAGGAATGGGCGGCCGACCTGGCCGACCCGCTGCCCGTGGCCGAACGCCTGCAGGCCTGGTTGGCCGAACGCCAGCCGGCGCGCCTGCTGCTCATCAACAACGCGGCCCTGGTCACCGACCCCGGCCCGGTGGCTGGCGTGCCCTTGGCGGCGCTGTCGGCCAGCCTGCGCGTCGGGCTGGAGGCGGTGGTGCTGCTCTCGGGCGCGGTGCTGGCCGGCGCGGCCCGCTGCCCGGACCTGCGCATCGTCAACGTCTCCTCGGGTCTGGGCCGCCGGCCCATGGCCGCCGCCGCGCCCTACTGCGCGGTGAAGGCCGGCATGGACATGTTCAGCCGCGCGCTCCAGTTGGAGGGCGTGCGCGTGACGAGCCTGGCGCCCGGCATCATCGACACCGACATGCAGGTCCAGCTACGCAGCGGCGACCCCTCACGCTTCCCCGATGTGGCGCGCTTCGTCGACTTCAAGGCCAGCGGCGCCTTGCAAAGCGCCGAGGACACCGCGCGGCGCCTGATCGACTTCGCGCTGCGCCCTGACTTCGACCGCGAGCCCCTCAGCGACCTTCGACAGGTCTGAGCCCCTTACTTCGGCAGGCGCGGCAGCGGCTGCGGGCGCGGCTGCGGCGCCATCGGCGGCGGTTCCGCCTGTTCGTTCAGGCGCAGGAACTTGAAGCCCTGCAGCCCCTTGTCCTTGCGCGAAGCGATGAAGTCGGCGAAGCGCTCCTCGCGCACCTGCGGCGCGGCCGAATGCAGCAGACGGCGCTCGCCGTCGGCACCCACCACCACCAGGCCGACGTGCGACACCCAGCGCCCCTCGCCCTTGCCCGTCACCACGGCCACGAAGTCCCCGGCCTGCAACTGACCCAGCACCTCGGCCGTGCGCGCGTGCGGCAGGTAGTGGTCGTTCCAGCGCTGCACCGGCAGACTGACCTGCAGGCGGTAGCGGTCGCGGAAGAAGCGCTCGCGATCCACCTGCAGGCTGTAGGGCAACGCCGCGCCGGGCAGCAATTGCTCGGTCAGGTCGGCCAGCAGCCAGCGGTTTGAAGGCAGCCAATCGGCCTCGGTGTAGTGGTTGCGCGTGGTCACCCCGATCACGCCGTCGCGGTAGCGGATGCGCTGCAGCATCCAGAAGAACTCGGCCCAGTCGCGGCTCAGCGCCATGGCGTAGACATGCTCGACGAAGACCACGCAGTCGCTGCGCTCCAGGTTGAAGAGCGGCTGCGGATCGTGCAATTCAAAGGGAAATTCGCCGAGCAGGTAGAGCTCGTAGGGCTGGCCGATGAAGCGCCGCGCCAGCTGGCTCACGCGCTCGCGCAGCAAGGGTTGCTCCTGCTGCAGACGGCCGAGCAGTGCGTCCACCTCCACCGGTCGCAGCTGGTGCAGCGGGGGCTCGGCCGGAGGGGCGGGTGGCGTCACCGAGCAGGCCGTGAGCCAGCACAGCGGGAGAACGAGCCAAGGAGAAAGGCGCATGGGCGAAGGCAGGCAGGGCGAAGGCGCCACAGCGTGGCACAGCGCCGGGCACCGCGCCATGCCCGTTCATCGCCCGCCCATTCCGATGCGCTATGGCGGCGCAACGACCTCTGCGCCAAGTCAAAGCATCGATGCACGACGCGGCGCAGGCTGAGAACGAAAGGAGACCCCGTCATGCGAACCCTGCCCCTCACCCTTGCCCTGCTGCTGAGCACCGCCTGCGCCCCAGGCATCGCCCAGCCCCGCATCACCAACCTGGAGCCCGCCCTGCAACTGGCCAAGGCACGCGAGGCGCAGCCGGCGCAGCTCTACGCCGGCTGGCGCGTCTTCCAGCAGCGCTGCGCCAGCTGCCATGGGCCGGCCGCCGACGGCGCCGGCGGTGGCGCCAATCTGCTGCTGCGCATGCAGGGGCTGGGGCCGCAGCGCTTCGTGGATCTGGCGCTGCGGCGCTACGACGGCCTGCTCGGCCTGCCCAAGGGCGAAGGCGCCGCGCGCGAGGCCTTGCTGGACGAACTGGTGGACCGTCGCGCCGCGCCGCTTTCCATGCCCGCCTGGCAGGGCGACGCCGTCGTGCAGGCGCATGTGATGGACCTCTACGCCTACCTCGCCGCGCGCGCCGAGAACCGCCTGCCCGCCGGCCGGCCGGCGCGTTGAACGCGGGCCTGGCCATCGCCATCACTCGCCTGTGGCGCCGCTGGGTCGGGCGCGACCCCGCGCGCTACACCCTGCACATCGAGCAGGCCCTGGCCAGCGCCTTTTACCTGCAGGCGGGTCTGGCCGGTGCCGTGCTGGCGTGGTGGCTGGGTGCACCGGCCTGGGCCGCTGGCGCTCTGCTGACGACCAGCTGGGCCTGCGCCTTCGGCTTCGCCTGGGCGGTGCGCAGCGGCTGGTCACAGCGCTTCGCCGAGCCCATGCTGCTGAGTGTGCAGGCCGGCCTGATGCTGCTGCTGGGCGCCGCCTGCTACCTGCTGCTGGACAGGTACCGCCCGCTGGTCATCGGGCCTGCCGTGCTGCTGCTGGCCTTCTGCATGTTCCGCCTGGAGCGGCACAGCATCCTGCGCCTGGTGGCCTGGACGCTGGCCTGCTTCCTCGGCGCAGCGCTGATGGGCACGCGCCTGTGGCCACAGCGCTTCGACGCATGGAGCGAGCTGCTGCACATGGGCAGCCTGCTCATGTGCATCCTGGGCATCGGCCTGCTCGGCCTGCAGATGAGCGCGGTGCGCGCGAGTCTTGCGCAAGAGCGGCAGCGCCTCTCTGCGGCGCTGGTGGAGATCGAACGCCTGGCCCGCTGCGACACCCTCACCGGCCTGCCCAACCGCCGCCAGGCCGAGGAATGACTAAGCGCAGCGCTGGGCCGCCACCAGCGCCTGGGCGAGCCCCTGGCCGTCGCGCTGATCGACCTCGACCACTTCAAGTCCATCAACGACCGCTTCGGCCACGCCACCGGCGACGCCGTGCTGCAGCGCCTGGCCGCTTTGAGCCGCGACACCCTGCGCCGCACCGACCTGCTGGCGCGCTGGGGCGGCGAGGAGTTTCTGCTGCTGATGGCCGGCGCCGAGCCGCTGCAGGGCTTGGACCGCCTGCAGCAGGCGGTGCGCGAGAACACCCAGCCGCTGCCCTTTCGCTTCAGCGCCGGCTGGACCGAAGCCGCGCCCATGGACGGCCCCGACGCCCTGCTGGAGCGCGCCGACGCCGCGCTCTACCGTGCGAAGGCCGCAGGCCGCGACCGCTGCGAGCGCGGCTAGGGCCTGTTCACACTAATGGAAGCCAGCGCGTTGCCATCCAGAAACGGCCCCAACGAGGCGCGAAGTGAAGCTGGGGCTGATTGCCCCAGCGAGCTTCGCAACGAAGTGGGGGCCGTCTTCTGGTGGCAACCCGGAGGGAACGTGCCTGGCAGGCCGCCATGCGGCGTTGCTCCTCCTAGCGGGCGCGAGCCCGCGTCGTCGTCGCGCCTTGCCTGGCGGCCAGCTAGGCACGTTCGCGCGGCTTCGCTTAGTGTGAACAGGCCCTAGTGGCCTGCGCTCGGGGGCCGAGCGTCACGTTCTCCGCGCTGACGCCTGGCGGGGCCTTCACCGATCCCGCACCCGCCCCTTCCGCCACCCCAGCACGCCCAGCCCCGCCAGCATCAAGGCCCAGGCCTGCGGCTCCGGCACGGCGCTCACGCGCAGGGTGCCGTCCACGCCCAGTTGCGAGGCATCCCAGCGCAGGCCGGGCGCGAGCGGCGCGTAGTGGCTGTCGATGTGGGCGAAGGCGCCGCCCAGGCTGCCGGCGTTGAAGAGCGTGAACACCGCGCCGGCGTGGCCCACGAAACCCTGGCCGGCCACCAACTCCAGCGTGCCGCCCAGTAGCAACTCGCCGCTGAGCGTCCAGGCGTCGGCGCGGTGGCTGCCCTGCAGGCTGCCCAGGTCCACGCGCAGGGTGGCGGCGTCGCCCAGGTGCAGGCTGGCGTCCAGCACCATGTCGCTGGGGCTGGCAGGCTGCAGGTCCAGGCGGCCGTTGACCTGCAGTTGCGGGCCGCTGGCGCTGCCGCCAGGGCCTTGGATGAGCACGCCGGGGTGCAGGCTCAAGCCACCGTCGAACTGCAGGCGGGTGCTGGCGTAGGTGTGGAAGCTCGCGCCTTCGCGCAGCAGGGCGTCGCCGCGCACCTGCAGCGCCAGGCCGGGGTTGTGCAGGTCCATGCGGCCGTCGCTGTCGAGCTGGTCGATGAGCAAGATGCCGCCGGTGTTCAGCAGCGAGCCGTGGTGCTCGAAGCGGCCGATCTCGCTGCGCCCAGCCAGTTCGAGCCGGCCTTGGTTGTGCAGCTCGCCCAGCTTGACCTCCTGGCCCATGCCGCGCACCAGGTTGACGGCGGGGCCCAGCTCCACCGCGTCCAGACGGAACTGCGTACCCTGCAGCTCCAGGCGGCCGCCGGTCCAGACCAGGCGGCCCTCGCCCTCGCCATTGCGCCAGTCGTTGCGCACCGTCAGGCGGCCGCCGCTCACCTGCACGGTGCCGCTGCCCAGGGTGAAGACGCCGTTCAGGATCAGGCCGCCGGCCTGGACATCGATCCGCCCACCGCCGCCCAGGTTGGCGGCGCTGTCCACCTCGGTGAAGCCGCTGCCCTCGATGGCGAAGCGCCCGCCGCCGATGCTGAAGTTGGACGTGACGTCCAGGCGCCCGCCGCGCTGCACCCATTGCGCCTGCCCGCCGCTGAGGCTGAGGTAGCTGGCCAGCACGCTGCCGCCGCCGTGCATCACTTGCGCGTCGCCGTACAGGCGGATGGTGCTGCCAAAGGCGTTGCCATCGCCCAGCGTTCCGCCGTGGATGTCGAAGCGCGCCTGCCCGCCGCCCTCGGCGTGGCCGAGGTAGAGCTCGCTCACGTCCATCAGCTGGTCGGCCTGCAGGCTGAGGTGGAAACTGCTGCCGGGCGTGCGCGCCACCAGCAGGCGGCTCAGCGCCAGCTCGGTGCCGAAGCGCAGCTCGCCGCCCTCCAACCGCAGCTCCCGTGCGGTCTGCCAGGGGCCGGCGATGCGGCCGACGTCGAGCACGCCGCCCTGCAGCTGGTAGGTGGTGTACGCAAACTCGCGGCTGGCGCCCAGCAGCAGGTTGTCGCGCACCGTCACGCGGCCTTCGGTCTGGCGCAGCAGCAGGCCGCCGTCCAGCGCCAGCTCGCCCACGTCGATCTGCTGGCTGCGGTCCAGCACCTGGGCGAAGGCGGTGTCGGGGGCGCCGCGCAGGTGCAGGCGGCTGAGGCCCCGGAAGTTGCGCAGGTCGGTGTCCACGCCGCTGTGCCAGACCACCTCGCTGAAGCCGGCGCCGGCCGTGAAGCCGTTGGCGAAGCGGCTGCTGCCGCCCTCCAGCACCAGGCTGCCGCGGCTGCCGGCCTCGCGCGCCAGTTGCAGCGCCTGCACCTGCAGGCTGCCGCCGCTCTGCACCAAGTGGCCCTGACCGGCGTCGCCCAGCACCAGCTCCTGCACCTGGGCGCTGCCGCCCTGCAACAGCCACTCGCCCTGGCCCTGGTTGCCCTGGCCGAGGCTGAGCAGCTTGTCCACCTGCAAGCTGCCGCCGGCCTGGGTGAAGCCGGCGCGACCCTGGCCGGCCAGCTGCCACTGCTGCGCGCGCAGGCTCTGGCCGGCAGCTTGCGCCAGCACCAGCCGGCTGCCGCTCAGGTCGGCAAAGCTGGCCTGCTGCCATTGCGTGCGCGCACCCAGCTGCAGGCTGCCGGCTTCCCACTGGAAACGGCTGTCGGCGCCGCTCAGCCAGTCACCCGTCACGGCCAGGCTGCCGCCGCGCAGTTGCAGCTCGGCCTGACCGGCCGCGCCCAGTTGCAGCGAGCCGGTGCTGACCCCGCCGCTGTCGATCGACAACCAGCCGTTCGCACCGGCGCCCAGGCCGAGTTGCAGCGAGCCGGTGCTGACCTGGCCGCCTTCCACCGACAGCCGCCCGCTGGCGCCGGCGTCGCGACCGAGTTGCAGCAAGCCATCCACCTGCAGGCTGCCGCCCAGCGAGCGCCAGGCGGCCCGGCCGACCAGGCCGATGCCCGCCGCCTGGGTGTGCAGGGTGTCGGCCAGTTGGTGCACGCTGAGCAGGCCGCTGCCCAGCGCGTCCATCTGCAACTCGGCCAGGCGCGGCGCGCTGCTGCTTCGGTACTGCACCAGCAGGTCGTTCGCGCCCACATGGCGCAGCAGCGCGCGGTCGCCGGCCTGCGGCGCCGCACCCAGGGCGCCGAGATTCCAGGCGGAGGTCCAGCAGGACTGCGCCCAGCTGTGGGCCGTGCAGCCGGGCGACCAGTAGCGGTCGGCGGCCTGGGCTGGTGCCATGGCCAGGTAAGCCGCCAGGGCGGCAGCCAGGGTCGTGAACGGGTGAGAGCAGGTGGGCATGGCGGACTCCAAGACGCTTCGATGGGCTTCAAGGAGTTCAACGGAATCCGCATCGGCAAGCTATCAAGCCACCCTGCGCCAAGGCCGGGACGGGCGCCGAGAATCGGCGTCTCCGCCCCCGCAAGGCCCGCGCCGCCGCCATGCCCGCCCCTCACCCCGCAGACGCCCCGTTGGCCGCCACCTTGGCCGACCTGCTGCCCCGCCATGCCGACACCCCCGGCGGCCTGCTGCCGCTCTTGCACGAGGTGCAGCACCTGCTCGGTTGCATCCCGCCCGAGGCGGTGCCGGCCATTGCCGAGGCGCTGAACCGCTCGCGCGCCGAGGTGCAGGGGGTCATCGACCACTACCCCGACTTCCGCCAGACCCCGCCCGTCGGCCGGGTGCTGAAGATCTGCCGCGCCGAGGCCTGCCAGGCCATGGGGGGCGAGGCGCTGTGGCAGGCCGCGCAGGCACTCGGCAGCGACACGGTCGAACCCGTCTATTGCCTGGGCCTGTGCGCCTGCGCGCCCAGCCTGATGCTGGACGGCGTGCTGCACGCCCGCGCCACGCCCGAGCGCCTGCAGGCCCTGCTGGCTGGAGGGGCGGCATGAAGGTCTTTCTGAGCGGCGACAGCGCCGCCCGCGCGCTGGGCGCCGACGCCGTGGCCAGCGCGCTGGCCACGGCCGGCGTGC
>JAFLDE010000136.1 GCA_017302655.1 Burkholderiales bacterium | reverse complement strand
ATGAGCCGGCGCGGCAACTGCCACGACAACGCGGTGGCCGAGAGCTTCTTCCAACTGCTCAAGCGCGAGCGCGTGCGCCGGCAGATCTATGCGACGCGCGAAGACGCCAAGTCCGACGTCTTCAACTTCATCGAGATGTTCTACAACCCGACACGGCGACACTCGAACAACGACGGGCTATCCCCAGCGGCGTTCGAGCAGCGCCATTCCCAGGGGCTCAAGGGTGTCTAGGAAACCCGGGGCGATTCACAGAGCTTGCCCAGGAGCCCTTGCGCACCCTGGACCGACCGACGGTTCAACGCACGATCGTTTTCTTGCAAGGAGGACGCACATTCCCGCCAAAGAGAACGACTTCATCGCGTCTTCCCACAACATTCAGTCGCAGCCTGTAGCCGCGCCGGGCTACCACGAAAGCAGGCGCACCGAGTGCCTCAACCAGTCAGGCGGACGGCTATGTAAGGAATTTCGACACGAATTCGCGCAGCTCATGCGCATCACGGCCCATGCCAACGGACTGCGGCGGCGCGCCAAGCAGAGCTCGGCTCATCAAGTCACGAGCACGTCTTGTTCGGAGTGATGACGCCAACCCATGCCCACTGGCTGGCTCGGCTGAGGCGATCGGCGCCAGCGCCAACGCGCAAAGGTCTCGACACCCACCGCCTTGACCAGTTCCCCGCTGGACCCTCAGGGCTTGACGAAGCGCAGCGTCATGCGGTCGCTCTCACCGATCGCGAGGTAGCGATCGCGATCCTTCGCACCATGGCGCAGCACCGGCGGCAGCGACCACACGCCACCCTCGTGATTGGCGGTGTCGCGCGGATTCGCGTTCACCTCACTGCTGCCGTCGAAGCGGAAGCCGACGGATTCCGCCATCTTCACCACATAGGCCTGGTGCACATAGCCGCTCGCAGCCTTCGGGTCGAAAGGACGGTCGGCGGGCAGGCGGTGTTCCACCACACCCAGCACGCCACCGCTCTTCAGGGTCGCGAAAGCGGCCGCGAACACGGCGCGCGTCTTGTCCTCGCCGCTGGGCATCCAGTTGTGCACGTTGCGGAAGGTCAGCACCTTGTCCACGCTGCCAGCCGGCGCGAAATCCAGCTTGCCGTTGGCGGCGTCGAACACGGCCAACTTCACCTTGTCGTAGACGCCCATGGCGCCCAGCTTGGCCGCGAAGCGCGCTGCGCTGCGTGCAGCAAAAGCCGTCGTGGAGGCCGGGTCATCCGCCGCGGCAATCAACTGCCCCTTCTCGCGCAGGTAGGGCGCCAAGATCTCGGTGTACCAGCCGCCAGCACCCGGGCTCAGTTCCACCACCGTGTCGGTCGGCTTCACGCCGAAGAAGCTCAGGGTCGCCACCGGATTGCGCGCCGCATCGCGGACCACGTTGGCCACCGTGCGGTGGCCGCTGGCCACTGCGGCTTTCAGCAACGCCTCATCGGCATGACTGGGCAGGCTGGCCAGGGCGAAGGCGCTGGCGAGAAACAGGGGCTTGAGCATGGGAGGTCGAGGCGGAGCGATTGGGGGCCGCAGTGTGCGACGGACAGCAGAGAGCAGCCACAAGCCATGCTTTCAATGCCAGAAGGACAAGGGAATTGGCCTTGCAGGCCGCGCCGGACGAGACGCCCGGCTCTTCGGCAGGCACAAACGGTCCTCAGGACCGTTGGTGTCCGGCCTCAGCCTCGCAGCTTGCGCCAGGCGACAACGCAGGCCCTTCAAGCAGTTCATAGGTGCCAACCCTCTTGATGGTGGGCGGTGTGCAGAGCCATCGGGTCGATGAACCCCAGCATGCCCGCGACATCTGTGTCGCCATTCATGGCCTCATGGTTGCGGCCTGCAGAAGCCAGGACTTCTCCCAGGCTATCCATCCAGTCCGACGCCTCTGCATTTCCATTCCAGGGTTCAACCTCGGCGCCGCACGTAGGGTAGTAAATCTGCTCAGTCTGCCAGTCCACGGCCAGGGAGGAGTCCTGAGCCGGTGCGCTGGCCACCTTTCGGTCGGGCGTGTCCACCACGGCAGGGGTCGAAGTGGGCGCACCCTCCACAGGGGGCATCACGAACACCGGCGGCGGCAGGTTGATGTACGAGCCACCCTGGGGCTGGCCGAACAGCTCGTCCAGCATGGCCAAGTCGAAGATGTCGACGATGCCGTCGCCGTTCATGTCGATGGTGGCGTCCTCGCCGAAGAATGCCTCGTCCATCAGCGCCAGGTCGAAGATGTCGACTTCACCGTCCTGGTTGAAGTCGGCATCGATCTCGTTGGCGTAGCCGTCCCCGTCGGTGTCGCGCTGGTCGGGATTGAAGACTTCGATGGCGTTGTCCCGGTAGTTGGCCACGCCATCCCCGTCGGTGTCGGGCATGAGGCGGATCTGCGTCATGGCCGCCTCACCAGCGGGGCTGGGCAGGCTGAGGAACTCGCCCGACAGGCCCGCCGGCACGGTGAGCTGTGTGGCAAAGCTGCCGTCTCCCGCAGTGTCCAGTTCGAGCACACCGGTGGCGGCGTTGTAGCGAACGCCGCTGAAGCGCACACCGGTGATGGTGATGAAGTCGTCGGTGGCCAGGTCGGTGATGCGGTCGCCGTGGAGGTTGGCGGCGCTGTCGACGAAGTGGTCGGCACCGCCACCGCCGGTGAGGACGTCGGCACCGGCCAAGCCAGTGATCACGTTGGTGCTGCCCGTCCCGGTCAGGCTGTTGGCCAGGGCGTTGCCCGTGGCCTTGAAGGCCGAACCGGTCAGGACCAGGTTCTCGACGTGGTTGCCCAGGGTGTAAGTGATCGAGGCGCGCACGGTGTCGGTGCCTTCGTTGGCCAGTTCGGTGACGACGTCGCCTGCAGATTCGACGATGAAGGTGTCGTCTCCCACACCGCCAACCAGGGTGTCGTTGCCTGCACCGCCGTCCAGCAGGTCGTTGCCGCCTGCACCGGTCAGCACGTTGTTGGCACTGTTGCCCTGCAGCTGGTTGTCTAGGCTGTTGCCAGTGCCGTTCAAGGCCGATGAACCGGTGAGAACCAGGTTCTCGACGTGGGCGCCCAGCGTGTAAGTGACGCTGGCCTGGACGGTGTCGGTGCCTTCGCCAACCAACTCGGTGACGACGTCGCCGGCGCTGTCCACCACGTAGGTGTCGTCGCCGGTGCCGCCAACCAGGGTGTCGTTGCCAGCGCCGCCGTCAACAAGGTCGTTGCCGGCTCCACCGTCGATGAAGTCGTTACCCCCGCCGGTCTGGGCTGTGTCATCTCCGACGCCCAGCTGCAGATGGTCATCCATGTTGACCAAGCGGGTGTCGATGTTGTCATCGCCCCCTCCGGTCTTGATCATGAAGCGCTCAAACCCCTGGAAGGTCGAGCCTGCATAGCTGTAGACCTGGTTGTCGCCGGCCGTGAAGCTGATGTTGCCCGCGTGACTGCTGAGGTCGGCGTACAGGGCATCAGCGCCACTGCCACCCTCGTAATGCCCTTGGCCCAGCGCAATCACCAGATCATCACCACTGTGGGTCGGCGATTGGCCTTGGATGTCCAGCTGCTCGACACCCTTGATGTCAACTACGTGGTTCAGGTTGCTGTAATGCACGACTCCGATTTGGAAGTGCTGCGTGCCGCCCAGGCTGAGATGCTGGGCGATCGATTCGTAGGCGGTATGAGCCCCTAGCCAGCCGAGCCCGCTGCCGTTGGCGTTGAGGAACTGGTAGTGAATGCGTGAGGCACCGCCGCCTTCGAACTGGTTCATCTCCAGCGTCAGGCGGTCCACGCCGCTGCCGCCGTCCACAAAATCCGCGCCGTCCACCCGCAGCTTGATCTGGTCATCGCCCGCGCCGGCAATTGCAAAGTCGTTCCCTGTCCCGCTGAACAACCGGTCATTCCCTGGCCCGCCAACGAGGGTATCGTCGCCTTCGAACCCATGCAGGTCGTCATTCCCTGCCAAGCCGTCGAGCCGATCCGGACCGCTGGTGCCTAGCAGCACATCGTGGCCATCGCCTGCGTAGGTGCCGCCTTTGTAGGTACCCTGAAATGCGTTGCCACCTTTCGGGTCTCCTGCCACAGCCGCCTGATAGGCGGTGATCAGATCGAAGCGGCCTACGGATCCGTCAGTCGCGGTACCGAGGTCGATCTCCAGTCGCTCGATCTGGCTGGCCGAAGTCCCCATGCCTTGAAGGTAGAACTCGCGCAACAAGGCACCGCTGGCATCGCGAATCTCGATGAGCATGTCCCCTGCGCCGACGATGAAGCGCGTTTGGCTGTAGTCAGTGCCCGGCACCAAGATGCGCAAGGTGTCGAACCCGCTCCCCGCGTCTTGGATGAAGGGCATGCTGCCCGCTGAGGACTGAACGATGTAGGTGTCGTTGCCAGCGCCGCCCCGCATGCGGTCGTTGCCCCCCCGTGAGGTGAGTTGGTCGTCGCCGTCGCCACCGTACAGCTCATCGAATTCCGCGCCTTCACCTCCATCCAGGATGTCGTTGCCCATGCCGCCGTACAGCACATCCTCTCCGGCGTCCCCCCGCAAGATGTCCCATGCGCCACCGCCGTACAGGGTGTCGTTGCCTGCTCCCCCCGAGATGTCGTCCACGCCTCCGATCGGGTCGGAAAGGTCGGTGGACTGGGCATCGCCGTAGATGACGTCGTCGCCTTCGCGGCCATCGATGATGTCGCTTCCTTCTCCACCAACCATGGTGTCGGGCGAGTTGCTTCCAAGGATCCACTCAGAGCCATCGGTCCCATTCAAGAACATGGGTATGCCAATGGCGCGCAGATCAATGGGTTTCGGAAACCATGGTGCCGGCAAAGCGGGGTCTCCAAGACCATGCAGGATTTGCGTGACTTGGTTTAGTTGGTAGCCATCGATCTCGAACCAGTTTGGCACTCTGACCTCGGTCAGATGCCCAGGCGACGAAAGACTGAAGATAACCTCGCTTCCTTCGACTCGCGCCGACACGAAGCCGGGGGCACCGAGGATCAAGCTGTCAACGTGATCGCCGGATTCGCCTCGCAAGACGACGCGGGCATCTCTGGACGCGATCGCGTACACGTCGGCACCTTGGCCGCCCCGGAGATAGAACGTCGCCTCTGGTCCTGCGCTCTCTGGAACGACCAGAAGGTCATTCCCGGCTAGTCCCAATGTTTCGACATCCAACAAGCCCAGCAGGAAGTCGTTGCCTGCAGTTCCGTCGACTTGTGGGGGCAGTGCGGCTCCTTCTGAGCTTCCCCAAGACTCTGGCTTGATGACAGGGCTACCTGCAATCAGGCGGCTGATTGACTCGATGTAGCCGTCCATGCTGTGCATGGCAGGCGCACTGAACAAGGCGTTGTATCGGTTGTGAATACTCTCCAGGAGATTAATGTTTGCGGTTGCTCCTGGGTCCTGAGTACCGATCTTTGCGACGGGGTCAGGCAATCGATCAGGGGCGCTGTCCTCGTGCTCGAATTGAAACAACCGATCCTTGATTTCCTGCCATTCCTCGGGCGTTGCAGAAAGAGATCTGTCGGGATCGACAACGACGGACCGGGTTAGTAAGGCAGCGATCGCAAAGACCATCGCCTCTTTCGGAACCCCGATGTCGTTGAGGATGTCAAGTATGTCTAGTTCAAGTTCACTGGGCTTGTTCGGATCGACCAAAGCAGACGGAGCCCCAAACACGTAGGCGTAGGCGTCATTAGCCAGTGCGACCAACTCGGCTGATCGATTCGCCACCGTACTCTGAGACCACAACCGATCGCCAGCTTGCAGAGGTGCGTTCTCCGATGCGTCGACAGTCCAGAGATCCTTGTTTGGAGCGACCAGCAGGTCTGCAAAAGCCAAGCTCGCTGCGGCACCACCCAAGCTATGCCCGGTGACTAGAAGCTCAACCTCCAAGCCTTGTGCTTTTTTTGCAAGCGCGTCTTGGAGGACGACTGCGTATGCGGGCATGAGCTGCTGGTAGTAGTGCGAGAAGCCAAACCTCCCACCGTTGTTCTGAGTCCAATCGGCAGGCTCTTCCCACGGTGCGTTCGAACCCCGAAAAGAGATGGCGAACTGGATCACTCCGCTCTCCAGAACTCGCGTGGCAATGAAGGCATAGGCGTTACGCGCGCCGTTGCCAGGCGAACCATCCGCTGTTAGTCCTCCGCCGGCATCGAACGATCCATTGGTTCGCAGTGGGGTCCATCCAAGCTGACCAAGCCTGCTGGCCAGCTCAGCGCCTGAGGAGTAGGCCGCCTCAGCAAGAAGTGCGGCATCCAACGCTCGCTGCAAGTCATATCGTGGAAGTTGATTTACCGCTGCGCTGCTGCTGAAGGCGGGTTCTGGGGACCGCAATGGTTGAGCGGAGAGGCCATCAAGTAGGTTCGGCATGTTCTGATCTCGATAGTCTGGCTACACACAATTTCAGCGCTCCCGCATCGCGTGCCGCATGGCATCGGTCAGCGGTTGCAGGAGGTAGTCCAGCGCGGTTCGCGCTTTGGTCTGGATGAAAAGCACGGCCGGCATGCCAGCGCTGAGGGCTTGCGTTGGAGCGGCCTCTGACTTGGCCACCACGCGCACCAAGTAGTGCGATGTTCCCGGTGGGCCTGAGGCGTCGACCGTGGCGTCCGCTGCCACGTAGGTCACCGTGCCGCGCAGCAGGCGTGCATCGCGCTGCCGAAAGGCCGTGACCTGGATGTCCACGGGCTGACCAACCGCCACGTCACCCACGTCTTCCGGCATCAGCCGCCCCTCGAACACCAAGGCCACCGACTGCGGGACGATCTCCATCAAGGTCTCGCGCGGTGCGATGACCACGCCATTGCCATGCACCTTGAGGTCGACCACCGTGCCTGCAATGGGCGCGGTCAAGACCTGGCGCGCCAGCGCATCCTTCAGCGGCCGGATGCGCTCCTCCAACTCAGCGAGGTTGCGATGGACCTCTGCAATCTCGTCGCTGGCACGGCGCACCGCATCACCTCGCAGCTCCGCCAGTCGGAGACTCAGTTCGCTCAGCTTCTGCCTGGCTTTGGCCTCTTCCACCCGCACCGAAGCCGTCCGTTCGTCGCGCTCCGCCAGGGCTCGCTGCGACTCCATCACGCGGGTTTGGTGCACGAACTCCTTGCTCAGGAGGTCCTGCTGAATGGCCAACTCAGCTGCCAAAAGTTTTCGGCCCGAGGCCGATGAACTCAGTTGATCCTGCAGGGCACTGAGCTCTTGTCGGACCTGCTGGGCCTGTCCTTGCAGTTCGGTGATCTGACCCTCGAGGAGCTTGCGACGCGATGCCAGCAGGGCCCGCTCTGCCGCTACAGCTTCCGCCAGCACCGGGTTGGTCTGTAGCTGACGCTCGATCGCCTGCGGCAACTTCAACTCGGCGCTGTTGGCCCGCTCGGCTTTGGCACGGGCGAGCCGCACGTGCTCGGCGTTGAGTTGGTCTTCGATGGTCTTGAAGGAGGATTCGGCGGCGACCTGTCCCAGCCGAACCAAGGGCTGCCCTTCGCGAACCTGGTCGCCCGCCCGAACCAGCACCTCTTGTACTTGCCCGCCTTCCAAGTGCTGAATGGGGCGTCGGTAACTCTCCACCTTGACCTGGGCACTGACGATGGCAGCTGCGCTCAAGGGGGCAGTAGCGAGCCAGCCCAACGCCACGATCATCAGCGCCACCACGCTGAGAAGGCCGATGCGGCCGATGCGGCGGCCCTTTGCGAACGGATCGTCGGGGCGGAAGGTCTCAGAACTGAGCATGGCTCGCTCCTTGCACGCCGGCCTCTAGGCTCGCGCTGCCAGCCCCGCCCTGGGGATCCTGGGTCTGACCCGCCCCTGACTGCCCTCCCAGCACTTGCGGCCGGGGACCGAAGGCCCGCACCTGCCCAGCGTCCAATACCAGCACCTTGTCCGCCGCCCGCAGCAGAGACGGCTTGTGAGTCACGAACACCACGGTGGTGCCAGCTCGCTTCAGCCCCTCCAGTGCGGTCACCAGGGCCTGCTCACCACTGGAGTCCAAGTTCGCGTTGGGCTCGTCCAGCACAACCAACTTCGGCCCGCCAAACAAGGCTCGCGCAAGGCCAACCAGTTGCCGCTGTCCGCCGGAGAGGCCCGTGCCATCTGGGCCCACCGATGTCTCGTAGCCCTGGGGCAGGCGCAGGATCATGTCGTGCGCACCCGCCGCCTGTGCCGCAGCAATCACACGGTTCGCGTCCTCCGCGGCGGGGCGCAAGCGTGAAATGTTCTCCGCCACCGTGGCCTCCAGCAAATCCACCGACTGCGGCAGATAGCCCACGTGTGTTGACGCTCGTCGAAAACTGACCCACCTACCGGGGTGATGCTCGCGCAAAACTGACCCACGCAAACACACTGACCTGCTCAAGGAGTGAGCAGGGGAAGTAGGAGTGATCAGCGTGGGCATGTTG
>JAFLDE010000135.1 GCA_017302655.1 Burkholderiales bacterium | reverse complement strand
CCGCCACAAGCTGCAAAAGTTGCTCGAAACCGCCGATGTGCCCGACCCCTATGCGGGCGGTGCCGAAGGCTTCGAGCAGGTGCTCGACCTGGTGGAAGCCGCCTGCGAGGGTTGGCTGGAACGCCTGCAGTGAACCCCGGCTCATGACTCCCCGCGCAATTGGAAGCGCTGCGCGTGCTGCCCGCACACCGCAAGCTACCTACGATGCCTTCATGACCTTAGGAGCCTGTCGGGCTTTGGGAGTACCCCGCGTTGGGCCGCCAAGGGGCTTGACGCAAGGCGCCGGGGCGCAGCCGGACTCGCGTCCGGCAAGCGCCAGCAACGCCGCAGCAGGCCCCCTGACTGGTTCCCGGCGCGGGGCACTCCCAAAGCCCGACAGGCTCCTAGCAGCCACAGCGGCGCTGGCCGCGCTGTGGCTGCTCACCAGCCCGGCATTCGCGCAGTCGCCACCGGCCGAGGCCCCGAAGCCTGCCGCGCCCCCCTCCGCACCCAGCACGGCGCAGCAACTGGACAAGGTCGAGGTACGCGGCGCCGCCACGGCCGCCAGCCGGCGGCGCAACAGCACGGCGAGCAAGATCGTCATCGACCGCGAGGAAATCTCGCGCTTCGGCGACACCCAGCTTGGCGACGTGCTGCGCCGCCTGCCCGGCGTGACCCTGGGTGGCCGGCCCGGGCGCGGCGGTGACATCCGCCTGCGGGGCCTGGGCGGTGGCTTCACGCAGATCCTCATCGACGGCGAGCGGGCACCGGCCGGCTTCAACGTCGACCAGCTGCCACCGGACCAGGTCGAGCGCATCGAGATTCTGCGCGCCGCGACCGCCGAGACCGGCGCCCGCGCGGTGGCCGGCACGATCAACATCATCTTGCGCGAGCCCATCGCGAAGACCCAGCACGAGCTGCGCCTGGGCCTGGGCGGCGACCACGGCGACCCGCAGGCCGACTTCAACTGGACACGCAACCTGAAGTGGGGCGGTCCGCAGGGCGACGACTGGCTGGGCGCGCTCAGCGCGAACGGCAGCGCCGCGCGCCGCTGGACCGACATCGACCTCGCCAGCCGCAGCGAGTGGATGGCCAGCGGCGCGCAGCGCAGCGCCACCCGGCAGCAGGGCGGCAGCGAGTCCGACAACGCCAACCTGAATACGAACCTGCGCCTGCGCTGGAAGCTCAGCGACACGCAAAGCCTGCACTTCTCGCCCTTCGCCTTCCTGTCGCGCTGGCGCAGCCGCACCGCGGTCTCGGCCAGCGGCTACAGCAGCTTCGACGCGACGGAGGGCGAGGCCGATGGGCAGAGCGCCGCCCTGCGCCTGAACGCCACCTGGCAGTGGCGGCGGCAACCCACCGAGCGCATCGAACTGCGCGTGGGCAGTGGCATCAACCGCTCCGAGAGCGACAACCTGCGCCGCGAAACCCGCCTGGGCCAGCTGCGCCGCACGCAGGACGACCACACCGAGACCCGCGACGACAACACCAGCCTGGGCGCCAAGTGGAGCCTGCAAACCACGCGCGAGCACCAGTGGGTGAGCGGCCTGGAGTGGGAACGTGGCGAACGCGCGCAGACCCGCCAGACCCTGGAGAACGGCCAGCCCAAGCCCGGTCTGGAGGAGTTCGGCGACAGCCTCTCGGCCGGCACCCGGCGGCTCGCCGTGTACACGCAGGACGAGTGGTCGCCGACCAAGCAGTGGTCGATCTACGCCGGCCTGCGCTGGGAGGCCATCGAGACCCGTGGCGACCCCGGCGTGGGCGGCGGCGTGGCGCTGGCCACGCGCACGCGCAACGCCGTGGCCTCGCCGCTCTTTCACCTGCTGTGGAAGCCCGAGCAATGGCCGCGCGACCAGGTACGCGCCTCGCTCACCCGCACCTGGCGCGCGCCGGGCCTGAACGACCTCATCGCCAAGCCGGTGGTCAACGCCAGCTACCCCAGCGGCGCCAACCCGCAGAGCGCGCCCGACCGTGCCGGCAACCCGCTTCTCAAGGCCGAGCTGGCCACCGGCCTGGACCTGAGCTGGGAGCACTGGCTCTCGGGCGGCGGCATCCTCACCATCGGCGGCCATGTGCGCTGGATCGACGGCCTCATCCGCAACCTGCTGGCGCAGGAGGTCGTGCCCTGGGACGCCAGCCCGCGCTGGGTGAGCCGGCCGCGCAACCTGTCCCGCGCCCGCACCGCCGGGCTGGAGCTGGAAGCCAAGGCCCGGCTGGACGAGCTTTGGCCGCAGGCCCCCGAGTCCTGGGAGAACCTGCTGCTGCGCGCCAACCTGGCGCTGTTCCGCTCGCAGGTGGACGGCATTCCCGGCCCCAACAACCGGCTGGACCAGCAGCCCAAGGGCACCATGAACCTGGGCGCCGACTACCTCTGGCCGGGCGGCGTGCGCAGCGGCTTCAACTGGAGCTTCGTGCCCGGCGACACCCTGCAGCAGACGGAGATCCTGCGCCGCGAGAACAACCTGCGCTCGGTCTGGGACGCCTATTTCAGCTGGAGCAGCGGTGACCCGCGCAACACCGTCACCTGGCGCCTGTCGCTCGCGAACCTGGCTCCGCGCGAGACGCGCGTGCTCAGCATCGTCGAGAGCGACGGCATCCGGTCCACCACCCTGGACCGCAAGCGCAGCTTCAGGGTGTGGAACCTGCGCGCGGAGACGCGGTTCTGACTCGAACCGAGTCCAGCAGCCCGAGTTGCTTCCAAGGCGTTGAGGCATCCAACCAACAGTCGCGTGATCTGCGTTTTTGTCTGCTACCGTGAAGGGACTGCTTGACGCAAGGAGTCTGCGATGCGAATGGATGCATGCGTTTCCAGGGCCTCTCTACAAGCTTCGATGCGGCGCTGGCGGTCTCGCGGCCCAGGCGTCCTGTTGCTGGCGCTTGCTGCGGCCGCTCGGCCCGGATTCGCGCAAGAGCTGAGAGCCTCTGGCTTCGCTTCACTGGTCATCGGTCGAAGCAGCGGCTCCTGCCAAACGCATGTGCTGGCTTCTCGCTACGACAGCAGCTGCACCCGCTACGTGGTGGACTGGGGCCATGGAGCGGTGGTCACCAACGACTGGGCGGCCGACGTGGAGACGCGTGCGGGCCTTCAGCTGGACTGGCGGCTCAGCAATCAGTGGAGTGCCACGGCACAAGTGACCGCGCGAACCTTGAAGGACCAGTCCCTGAACCTGGAATGGGCCTACCTCAGCTACGAAATTTCTCCTGAATGGAAGCTGCAGGTCGGACGCAAGCGCATGCCGCTGTATTTCTACTCCGACTTCCAGGATGTGGGCTACGCCTACAACACCGTCCGCCCCTCGCCGGACGTTTACGGTTGGGACGTGGTCAATTACAACGGCGCCTCGCTGAGCACCTCGCAAAACTGGGGGGACTGGTCGGTTCGTGCTGAGCTGTACACGGGCAGCGAGAACAGCAAGAAGAATCCCTACTCCCGCTTGTTTTCGGACGAACCACCCGATTTGCGTTGGTCAGGCATCACCGGAATGTCCGTGGAGCTGAATCAGGATTGGTTCACCGCGCGGCTGAGCTACACGCGCTCGAACTTCGACATCCGTGATCGCAGCTCCAACCAACGCGTAGAACTGTTCGATGGCAGCACCAAGGCAAGCCAGGACTTCTTCGGATTGGCGTTGAACGCGGACTGGGATGCTTGGCAGTGGCGCTCAGAGATCGGTAAGGCTCGTCGCATGGACGCAGCGGGTTACGACTCCAGCTTCTACCTGGTCACGCTGGGCCGGCAGTTTGGCGATTTCACGCTGACCGTGGGTCACAGCGCCTACAAGGAGTCGACGGACTATCCCAACGACTACACGGTGGTCAAGCTGGCCACCACGTCCTTGACCCTTCGCTACGACGTCCACAAGGGAGGCGCCCTGAAGCTCCAGTTCGATCGGGTGCGTGACCGAGGCAACCCGGTGTTCACTGGCGCGGCCCGCGGCCTGCATGTGGCCTACGACCTCGTGTTCTGAGCAAGACGGAGGAACGCATCATGTCCACCACAAGCTCCCTGCTTCGCTGCCTCCTGCTCGCCGCCACGTGGTTTGGCGCCGGTGCGGCGGTGGCTCAAGTCGTCGTCATCGTCAACCCCAAGTCGGCCGCTGCTTCCGGACTCAATGCCGAACAGGTCGCATCGCTCTACCTGGGAAAGACCAACACCTTGCCCGGTGGCATCTCGCAGGCTCTCGACCTGCCAGATTCGCAGCCGCTGCGCGAGCAGTTCTACACCAAGGCCACCGGCAAGAACGCCGCCCAGGTGAAGGCGATCTGGGCGCGGCTGGCCTTCTCCGGCAAGGCCCGGCCTCCCAAGGAACTGGCCAGCTCAGCAGAGGTCAAGAAGTTTGTGGCCGCCAACGCCGACGCGATTGGCTACATCGAGAAAGACGCCGTGGACGGCTCGGTCAAGGCCGTGCTCACCGTCGACTGAACGAGCCATCGCATGAAAACCAAGACACGCATCTGGATCTTGCCAATCGCCTCGGCACTGCTCTTCGCCCTGGGCATCCTGCTGTTGGTGGCCCTGTCCGCGCGCACCTCCGCGTCCATCGAGGCGGTCGGCGCCAAGGCCTATCCGGCCATGGACCTCAGCACGCGCTTCGATCGGCGCCTCGAAGCCATCGTGGCCACGATTCAAAGCGCGGTGGCGGAAGGCGCAAAGGAAAGGCTGGACGAGGCCAAGACCAGTGCGGACGAAGCTCGCAAGTTGCTCGCCGGTCTGAAGGAAGCCGGCTTCGATCCCCAGGGCACCACCGCCCTTTCAGCGCACTTCGACGCCTACATGAAGGCGGCCGTGGGCGCCGCGCAGGCCATGATTGACGGCAGCGGAGGCGACACCGGTGCTGCGGTGTCTTCCATGCAGTCGGCCTTGAGCACGCTGCAGGGCTCGCTCGATCGTTCGCGCAAGCAAGCCCGCGCGGATTTCGATGAGGGTCTGAAGCAGGCGCAGGACGGCGTCACGCGCAGCGTCTGGGTGACCTTGCTCATCGGGGTGGTGGTGGTTGGCGGGCTGTTCGCCGGCAGTTGGCTCGTCATCGGCAGCGTGTGGCGGCAATTGGGCGGTGAACCCGAATACGCACGCACGGTGATGCAAGACATGGCCGCGGGTGACCTGTCGCAGGACATCCAGGTGGCACCCGGCGCGGAAGGCAGCCTGCTGGCGGCGGTGCGAGACATGGCGCGCGGGCTTGAAACCATCGTGCGCGATGTCCGCCAGGGCACGGAGTCCATCACCACCGCTTCGCAGGAAATCGCCTCGGGCAACTTGGACCTCTCTCAGCGCACCGAGCGTCAAGCCGGCTCGCTGGAGCAGACGGCATCCAACGTGCGGGGTCTGTCGGAAGGCGTTCGGCAGAGTGCGGAGGCCGCTCGCCAGGCCAATCAGCTCGCCAGTTCCGCCGCCGAGGTGGCAAAGCGGGGGGGTGAGGTGGTGGGCCAGGTGGTCAGCACGATGGACGACATCAGCAGCAGCTCACGCCGCATCGCCGACATCATCGGCACCATCGACGGCATCGCCTTCCAGACCAACATCCTGGCATTGAATGCGGCGGTTGAAGCCGCCCGGGCCGGCGAGCAGGGCCGCGGCTTCGCCGTGGTGGCCGGCGAGGTGCGCTTGCTTGCGCAGCGCAGCGCCGAGGCCGCGAAGGAAATCAAGAGCCTGATCGGTGCCAGCGTGGAGCGGGTGGAGTCGGGCAGCCGACTCGTGGCAGAAGCCGGATCGACGATGGGCGACATCGTCAGCAGCGTGCAGCGGGTGACTGACGTGATCAGCGAAATCAGCGCTGCGACGAGTGAGCAAAGCGAGGGCATCGACCAGGTCAACCAAGCCATCGGACAGATCGATCAGATGACCCAGCAGAACGCCGCCTTGGTGGAGGAGGCAGCGGCCGCGGCAGCCAGCCTGGAAAGTCAGGCCAAGCTGTTACAGCAGTCCGTCGGCGCTTTCCGCACGCATTGAGGCTCGGCCCGCTACTCGAGTCACGGTAGGGGTGACGCCTTGCCGCGCTTCACGGCAGCGGACCGGCTCAGGCCATAGCGCTCCATCATGGTTCGGTAGGCCAGCTCGTCGCGCAGACCGTCCATGGTCTCGTTGTAGCGGTGCACGAAGGCTTCATCGGTCGTGAGCTTGCTGAAGGCCATGCCCGTCGGCTCATCGGAAATCACCAAAGCACTGGCCACGACCTGATCGACCAAGTCGGCGTGCGCCAGCTCGTAGCGGGCCGTGAGCTGGTCCGCGATCACCAGGTCGATCCGCTCCCGCACCAGCATCTGCCACAAGCTGGCACGTCGAGCCACCGTAGTGATCTGGCTACTTGGCACCGCTTGCTGCTGGAGATCTTCGTAAGCCGGGCCGTAGGCAACCCCGGGCTGCACGCCCAGCCTCCAGCCCTCTGCGACCAGTTGAACCAGTCCTTTGCCAGCCATGCGGGCGCGATCGGCGCCGCGCACGAAGACAAGATTCGGTGAGCTGAATTCTGGCTTGGAGAAATGGGCGTAGACCCGCCGCTCCGGCCTGGGGAATGCGCCCCCCAACATGTCCAGGCGACCATCTTTCAGTTCAAGCAAGGCCCGTGCAAAAGGCATCTCCACCAACACGAGGGAACAGCCCATGCGGCTCAATGCCAACTGGGCGAGTTCCACCCGCACGCCTGAGATGCGGCCATCGGGCAAGCGCATGGAGTACGGTGCGTCATCGGCCCAACGCATCTTCTTGGCGCATGGCGAGTTGGCGTGCGCAGCGCAAGCAAGCGCAAGAAGCAGTGCTGACAGGCCACGCAAGATCCAGGTCGTGGTCATGGGCTCATCGATCTCTGCCACGTCCGGATTCACAGCGCGTGTCTGGCGTTGGTCGGCGGCGCCGGCGGATCCCTCGGGCCATGGCGATCAAACCCACCTCACCAAGCCAGCGCATGGCGACATGATGGGCCGGCGACCGATCATGCCTGCAAGCGCCCGAACGCCTCGCGTGTGAGGTTCTCCGGCGCGCCCTCGGCGCGGCAGGCCACGTCGTCCTCGATGCGGATGCCGCCGAAGGGCTGGAGCGTCTCCACCGCTGCCCAGTCCACATGGCCGGTCAGCGGCCCGGCCTGCAGTTCACGCAGCAGCATGGGAATGAAGTACAGCCCAGGTTCGATGGTGACGACCATGCCGGGCTCCAGCCGGCGTGTCAGGCGCAGATAGGGGTGGCCGGCAGGCCGTTCGCGGCGCGTGCCCTGGCGGTCGATCTGCAGGCCGGCTACGTCGTGCACCTGGGCGCCAAGCAAGTGGCCGATGCCATGCGGGAAGAAGGCGCTGCTGAGGCCCTGCGCCACCGCCGCCTCGGCGCTCAGTCCATGCACCAGGCCGGCGTCCAGCAGCAGGGTGGCGATGCGCTGGTGCGCGTCCAGGTGGATGGCCGGGTAGTCGGTGCCGGCGCGCACCTGGTCCACCAGCGCCAGCTCCAGGGTCTCCATGCCCTGCCACAGCGCCGCGAAGCGCCGTGCGGCCTCGCCGCGGCCTTCCGGGTGCAGCCAGGTGCGGGTGATGTCGGCCGCGTAGCCCTGGCAGCTCGCGCCAGCGTCGATGAGCAGGCTGGTGGGCGTGGCGGGGGCCTGCTTGTCCTGGAACTGCCAGTGCAGCACCGCCCCATGGGCGCCCAGGCCGACGATGTTGCCGTAGGGCAGCTCGCGCTCGGCCTGGTCGCTGCCGGCCAAGTAGGCGGCGTGGATGTCGGCCTCCGCGCCGCCGGCCTCGAAGGCCGCCTTGGCCGCCAGATGGCCCAGCGCCGCGCGCTGGCTGGCCGCACGCATCAGCTGCAACTCATAGGGCGTCTTCATGCCGCGTTCGAAGTGCAGGTGGGCGAGCAGGCCCTCGGGGTTGGGCGTGCCGGCGAAGTCCAGCTGGGCGTCGCCCTCTGCGATCTGCGCGCAGCGCGCGGGCAGCAGCTCGCGCAGCCGCGCCTGCAGCTGCAGCGGCGTTCGCAGCACCTCCACGTCCACGTGGTCGGTCCAGTAGCCGCTGGGCGTGGCGGGCGGGGCGTGCCAGTAGTCCTCGGCCTGCAGGTAGAGCAGCTGCGGCCTGGCACCGGGCCGCAGCAGCAGCCAGCTGCCGATGGCCTGGGTGAGCGGCAACCAGTGCACGAAGTGCGGATTGATCTGAAATCCGTAAGGCCGGTCGTCGAGGAAGGCGAATTTCTCGCTGCCGGCGGCGACGGCGAGTGCATCGAAGCCGTGGGCGGCCAGGGCCGACTCCAGGCGCCGCTGCAGCACGGCCAGGTGCTGCGGGTAAAGGGGGGCAAGAGCGCTCATGCCGGCATTGTGGCGAGCAACCACGCGCGCCATCGCTCCAGCGCTGCCGGCATGGGCTTGCTCAGTGGCCAGGTGAGCCAGTAACGGCCCACATCCACGCTCTGGGCGAAGGGCCGCACCAGGCGGCTCTCACGCAACTCGCGCTGGAACATGGCCGGGGGCGCCAGCGCCACGCCCTCGCCAGCCAGGGCCGCCTGCACCATCAGCACCGAGCTGTCGAACTGCGGGCCGCGCGCCGGAGGCAGGTCGATGCCGGCGGCCTCGGCCCAGTTTTCCCAATCGCCGGAACGGAAGGAGCGCAGCAGCAGCGCGCCGCGCAGGTCGGCCGGCTCGCGCAGGCG
>JAFLDE010000134.1 GCA_017302655.1 Burkholderiales bacterium | reverse complement strand
GCCGGGGGTCCAGCCGTTGACGGGCGTGGCGCGCACGAAGGCCAGCGCCGTGCCGGCGTCGCCGCGCCACTGGCCGTCGATGAGCAGGCGCGGGTCTCGCCCCAGATCGGGGATGCGCAGCTGCACGTCGCTGACCTCGAGGCCCGCCGAGCGGCCGCGATCGATGCGCAGATGCATGCCGGCGTTCTCGAAGCGGATGTCGCCTTGCAAGGCCTCGAATCCTGGCCAGGGGCTTTGGTAGGCCGCACGGGTGGCGTCGGCCGCATGGCTGGGCAGGTAGGCGTAGCGGCCGTCACGCACGCGGGCGCTCACACGGAACACGCCCTGCTGGGGCTGGCGGAAGGGGAAATCGGCGAGCGCGCCGCGCACCTCCAGGCGCAGATCGCGCAACTCGCCGCCCTGCAGCGCGTCGCCCAGGTATTGGCGGGTTTCAAGTCCCAGCAAGCGCGGCAGGTAACGCGGCACGGCATCCACGCGAGCCTGCGGCGCGCGGGCCCGCATCTCCAGCCGGCCGCCCGGCTGCGCGGTCTGCTGCCAGTGCCCTTCAAGGGAGAGCTGAAGGTCCTCGCCCTGCAGCCGCGCGTCCGCCCACTGCAGGTGCCAGCCTTGCGCTTCGCGGCGCCAGCTCAAGGGCAGCTCGGCGCTGCGCAGCAACAGTGCATCCCCCACCAGCAGGCCGGGCCAGACGAGCTGACCGTCCTGCAGGCGCAACAGCGCCTGGCCGCCCTGCGCGGTGGCGCTGAAGCGAAGCGCCACACCCTGCAGGCCTGGCGCGGCGATGGGGTGCGGGAGCTCGGCCGTGGCCTCCGGCAAGGGGCCGGGTCGCCAGGCGAGTTGCTCTGCCTCGCCGGCCAAGCGCCAATCGGTCGGCGCCTCCAGGGTCCCTTGCCAATGGGCCTGCAGACCCCGCATCAGGCCCTGAGGTTCGCGTTCGCGCAGCAGCTCGCGCAAGCGGGTGGGCAGGGGCAACCCGCCGGCCAAGCGTGCCAGCAACGCCAGGTCCAGGCGGTCGGCCTCGAAGCTGCCCCCTTCCAGCGCAGACGGCAGCTGCCAGGGTGCCAGCGCCTCGCGGTGGCGCAGGGTCATCGTGGCCTGGCTGGCGGGCCAGTCGTGGCTCAGCCCCGGCTCATCGGCCGGCAGCGAGAAGCGCAGGCCGCTCAGGCTCCAGCGGCTGCCGTCGCGCTGGGCCTGCCAGCCGGCACGCACGCGCAGTTGTTGCAGCTCCAGCGGGTCGACGCCGGGGCTCAGCTGCAGGCGCACGCCATCGAGCTGCAGGTCGAGCGTCAGATCGCGCAGAGCGCCTTCGCGCAGTTCGCCCCAGGCGCGCAGGCCCCCTTCGCCCTGCACCAGAGCCAGCGGCAGGCTCACGCGCTCGCGCAGTGCCGCCAGGCCGGTGCGCGGCAGTTCGGCATAAACGGTGCCGCTCCAACGCCGCCAGTCCGACGGCTTGGCCAGCAGCGGCTGGCGAAGCTGCGCACGCAGCGACAAGCGCGCGCCCAGCTCAGGCGGCGGCGTGACGTCGATGCGCAGGTCGTGGCGGCGCAGGCCGTTGCGCAGCAAGGCCTGCACGTCCACGAGCTGGAGCGGCACAGCACCCTGTCGCGCGTCCATCTCGTCCACCCAGGTCAGTCGCCCACCGCGAAGCGCCACCTCATGCTGGCGCAGCAGCCAGTCCGCAGCCGGGCTGTCTTCGCCGCGCCCTTGGACCAAGGGCAGGCCAGCCGCCCACAGCCGGCCTTGGCGATCACGGCGCAGCTCGAGTTGCGGGGTGTCGATGGATATCTGCTCCAACCGCGGCGGCCAGGCCAGCAAGGACCGCGCCGACACCATGGCCATCACGCGCGGCAGCTGCAGGGCCTCGCGGTCGGCGGCGTCGCGCAGGCGGATGTCGTGCAGCGCCAGCACCGGCATCCAGCCACCGGTCTGCACCTCGATGCGACCGATGCGCATGGAAATCCCCAATGCGCGCGAGGCCGCCGCTTCGATGTCCGGTCGCCAGCGGTCGGCGCTGGGCAGAATGACGCCATGCAGCAGCAGCCAGAGCGCCAGCAAGAGCAGCCACAGCACAGCCAGCCCGGTGAGCAGCCAGCGCAGTGCGCGGCGCGCCCAGCGCCCCGGCCGATGCGACGCGGCGACGAGCTTGGAGACAAGAGAGGACATGGAGCAGCAACGCAGCAGGCGCACCGGGGCCGACCGCGGCGCGCAGGGTAGCAGCGAGACATGAGCACCGAAGTCCTGGACATCCTGGATGCCGCGGCGCACAGCCGCTTCGTGCAGCGCGTGCGGCGCCGCTATGGCGCCGAGCGTGAGCTGCTGCCGCCCGGCCGGCCCACGGCCGACAGCCTGAGCGCCTGCCTGAGCGCGCTGCGAGCCACGCGCGAGCTGCCCTCGGCGCTGCGCGTGCTGCGCCAGCTGGTGCTGGAGCGCCTGGCGGTGCTGGACTGCACGCAAGGCGCGCCGCTGGCCACCATCACCGAGGGCATGACCCTGCTCGGCGAGTTCTGCCTGGCCGAGGCGCTGGCAGCGGGCGAGGCCGAGCTGCAGGCTCAGCATGGCCGCCCGCGCGACGCCGCCGGCCAGCCCATTGCTTTTTGGGTGCTGGGCATGGGCAAGTTCGGCGCGCGCGAGCTGAACGTCTCCTCGGACATCGATCTCATCTATGTCTACGAAGAGGAAGGCGAGACCGATGGCGGCCCCGCCGGTCGCCCGCTGGCTGCCAGCGAGTACTTCGGTCGCCTGGCCAAAAAGCTCTACGCGCTGATCGGCGAGGTCGGCGAGGACGGGCAGGTGTTCCGCATGGACCTGGCGCTGCGCCCGAACGGCAACTCCGGCGCGCCCTGCGTGAGCCTGTCGCAGCTGGAGGCCTACTTCGTGAGCCAGGGCCGCGAGTGGGAGCGCCTGGCCTGGCTGAAGAGCCGGGTGGTGGCGCCACGCGATGCCAGCTCGCTGGAGCGTGCGCTGCAATTGCGCAGTTTGGTCACGCCCTTCGTCTACCGGCGCTACCTCGACTACTCGGTGTTCGAAGGCCTGCGCACCGTGCACCGCAAGATCCGCGAGGAGGCGCAGCGCCGCGCCGCGGGCCGCCCGGAGCGCGCCAACGACGTGAAGCTGAGCCGCGGCGGCATCCGCGAGATCGAGTTCATCGTGCAGCTGCTGCAGGTGGTGCGGGGCGGGCAGTTCCCGGAGATCCGCACGCGCAGCACGCTCAAGGCGCTGGACAAGCTGGCCGCCGCCGGCCTCATGAAGCCCGAACTGGCCGCGCTGCTGGCGCAGGACTACCAACTCCTGCGCCGCATCGAGCACCGCATCCAGTACCTGGACGACCAGCAGACCCATGTGCTGCCGCAGGGCGATGCCGATCTGCGCTGGATCGCCGAAACATTGGGCATGAGCTGCCGCCCCGAGGCCTGCGAGCTGCTCGAGCGCCTGTGCGAGACGCGCGAACGCGTGGCCGCGGAGTTCGACGCGCTGCTTCACGACGGCCGCCCGCGCAGCCCCTGCAAGGGATGCGGCAGCGAGGCGGTGCTGCTGGAGCAAGCCGAGTTCCACGAGCGCCTGCCCGAGGGTCTGCGCGAGGCGGTGCGTTCGTTTGCCGAGCGCCCGCGTGTGCAGGGTCTGCGCGAGGAGTCGCGCCAGCGCCTGGCACAGCTCTTCCTGCGCGCCGGTCAGTGCATCGAACGCGGCGAGTGCTCCAGCGAGGCGGGAGCGCGCTTCGTCGACTGGCTGGAGCCGCTGCTGCGGCGCGACGCCTATCTGTCCTTGCTCACCGAACGTCCAGCCGTGCTGGCGCGGCTGCTGCGCTTGCTCGGCCTGGCGCGCTGGCCCATGCGCTACCTGATGCGTCATCCCGGGGTGATCGACGAGTTGGCCGACGAGCGCCTGCTGCACGAGCGCTTCGATGCCGCCGAATTCCGCAACGAACTGGCCGAACGTCAGGCCGCCTGGCAACGCGCCGGCGAGGCGCAGGACGAAGAGGCCTTGCTCGATGCGCTGCGCCGTGCCCACCACGCCGAGGTGTTCCGTACCCTGGTGCGCGACGTGGAGGAGCGCATCAGCGTCGAGCAGGTGGCCGACGACCTCAGCTTGCTGGCCGATGCACTGCTGCAGACAACCATCGAATGGGCCTGGGCGCGCCACACCAAGGCGCACCGCCCCGATCCACGATTCGCCGTCATCGCCTACGGCAAGCTCGGCGGCAAAGAGCTCGGCTACGGTTCCGACCTCGACGTGGTTTTCCTGTACGACGACGAAGGCGAGCCCGACCCCGACGCGGCGCTGGAGGCCTACACCAGCTTCGTGCGCAAGCTGGTGCCCTGGCTGACCCTGCAGACGCGCGCCGGCGGGCTGTTCGACATCGACACCGCGCTGCGCCCGAATGGCAGCTCCGGCCTGCTGGTGAGCAGCCTGAAGAGCTTCGCCGCCTACCAGCAGGGGCGCGGCAGCAACACCGCCTGGACCTGGGAGCACCAGGCCATCACGCGGGCGCGCTGGTGCGCTGGGCATGAGGGCCTGCGCGCGGCTTTTGATGCGGTGCGCGAGGCGGTGATGACCGCGCCGCGACGCCCCGCCGACCTGGTCGCCGAGGTGCTGGCCATGCGCGAAAAGTTGCGTGCGGCCCACCCGGTGCGCAGCGGCCGCTTCGACCTCAAGCACAGCCCCGGCGGCATGCTCGATTGCGAGTTCGCGCTGCAGGCCCTGCAACTCATGCACAGCGCCGCGCATCCCGAGCTGCTGCCCAATCTGGGGGTCATCGCGCTGCTGCAGCGCGCCGAAGGCGCCGGCCTGCTGCCCGCCGGTGTGGGTCGCGCCAGCGCCGACGCCTACCGCGAACTGCGTCGCGCGCAGCACCGCCTGCGCCTGGACGAGCAGGCCACGCAGTGCCCCGAGGAGTCGCTGGGCTCGCTCGCCGCCCATCGCGACGCCGTGCGGGCCTTGTGGCAGGCGGTGTTTCCGGCGTGTTGAGCTGGCTGGGACGGGCGCTGGGGGCCGCCAGGGCGGATCAGGGTCGCGCCTGGATGCTCGTCTGCGCGCTGTTCGGCAGTGGCGCCTTGCTCCTCTTTGCGGTCGGCGAGCCTGGTCGCTGGACCCTGCAGCGCGACGCGCTGGAGCCCTGGCGCCTGTTCAGCGCCGCGCTCTGGCACTGGAACGCGATGCACCTGGCGGGCAACCTGGGCGCCTTGGCGGTGCTCGCGCTGCTGGGCCGGCGTGCCGCCTTGCCGCTGCGCGCCGCCGCCGCTTGGCTGCTGGCCTGGCCGATGACGCAGGCCTTGCTGCTGCTGCACCCAGCCTTGCCCGAATTCGGCGGCCTGTCCGGCGTGGTGCACGCCGGCGTGCTCATTGCAGGCCTGCATCTGCTCCACCGCCAACGTGTACTCGGTCTGCTGTTGCTCGCCGGCTTGATGGGCAAGCTGCTGGTGGAGCAGCCCTGGGGGCCGCTGCTGCGCCCCAACGACTGGTGGGGCGGCGCCTCGCTCCCGCTGGCGCACGCGACGGGGGTGCTCTCCGGCCTCATCGCTGCCGGGCTGCTGCGCCGGCGCACGCGGCGCTGACTGCTGGCAGGCGGAATCAGCCGGCGGACGTGAGGTCGCGCAGCGCCTGCTTCAGGCCACCCTGCAGGTAGTCGGCCCGCGTGCGCCACAGCGTCTCCCAGCCGATGCCGAGCACCGACAGGATCTGGGCTTCCGGCAGCCGCCGGTCCAGACACCACAGCACATGGGCGCGGTTCACCTGATGGCTCAGGTGCAGGCCTTCACCCCGGATCCGCTCCACCTCGGCCCGGTCCTCGGGGCTCAGGCTCAGCGCCGTCTGCTGCTGAAACACGCTCCACATGGCCTGCGGACCACCTACTTGCGTTGGCAGGACGGCGGATTGACCATGCCGAAGGACAACAGGTTGCCACCGTTGAGGGTGCAGTGGTACTCGCGACCGTCGCTGCCGCGAAGCTGCGCATAGGTGTTGGTGCCTGAGGTGTGACGCGACTGCAGCTTCAGCTGCGCTGGCGCCAGGCCGAGCGTACCGGCCGACTCGGCGATCAGGCGCTCGTCGCTCAACACATTGCTCTTCTCGGCCAGGGTCGAGCAGGCCACCAAGGGGAGGAGGGTCAGGGCAGCAAAGGCCCGCAGGATGGGAGTGCGTCGGGGAACAGGCATCAGCGGTCAGGGTCAGTGGAGGAGAAGGAGGCAGTCCGCGGGGGGCTGACCCAGGCCAGCAACAACAGGCAGGCGATGAGCAGCACCGAGTACTCGGAGCCGTTGCGGCCCAGGCCGACGACGAACCAGCCGGCCTTAGCGTGCACCAGCACGATGCCCATGGCGTAGATCGCCGCAAGCAGCCCACACAGCGGTCGTACCCAGCGGCCCAGCACCAGCAGCAGGGGGCCGACGATTTCAAGCGCGGTGATGCCCCCAGCGATGACCAGGCCGGCCGGCCAGCCCTGGGAGCTGAGCCACTGGCCGAAGGGCCGGACCCCGTCGTAGCCGAAGCGCGCCAGTCCGTGTGCAGCGATCAAGCCCGCCAGGAGCATGCGCAACAAGGTCCAAGCGCGCTGGTGACGGGACAGGTCGTTGCAGAGCGATTCGGACATGGTGATGGCGTCGGTTGGAAGTGGCCCGGCGGTGGCTGGCTCAATGCTTTGAAGCCTGAGTCGCCAGGGCGAGATCATCTTCAATCGCCATACCATGAAGCAAGCTGAAAGTCTTCGCGCTCAGGCCTCATGGAACTGAGCCTATCCGACCCATTCGTCCATGGACAAGCGATCCCTGCCGCCGCTCAGCGCACTGCGCGCCTTCGAAGCCGCAGCGCGCCATATGAGCTTCGCCCGCGCCGCCAGCGAGCTGCATCTGAGCGCCGCCGCGGTCAGCCACCAGATCAAGCTGCTGGAACGCTGGATGGGCCAGCCGCTGTTCCACCGCAGCGCCAACGGCGTCAGCTTGAGCCCAGCGGGCAGCGACTACGCCTTGCGCCTGCGCGACGCATTCGAGCGCCTGATGAGCACCAGCCGTGCGCTGCGCGACCACCAGCAGCGGCCGGTGGTGCGCATCCGCTGTCAGTTCAGCCCGGCGGTGATGTGGCTGACGCCGCGCGTGGTGGCACTGCAGAAGGAGCGGCCGGAGCTGGAGATCCGCGTCATCGCCGCCGAGCACCGTGCCACCGGCCCCCTGGGTGCCGACATCGCCATCTACTTCCCGCGCAGCGACTTGCCCGGCCACCGCCAGCTGCCCCTGCTCACCGACCCCTACCGGGCCTACGCATCACCCTCGTTGATCGGCCGCAGCCCCTGGGCGCGTCCAGCCGACGTGGCCGGCCTTCCCTTGCTGCACCTGGGTGTGGAGGACCGCGGCTGGCCGGCGCCGGGCTTCGCCGAGTGGTTCGAGGCCGCCGGAGTCAGCGTGCCCTCGCCGCTGCCGGGCCTGCGCCTGAACCTGGCGCACTTGGCGGCTCAAGCAGCCATGCTGGGCGCCGGCGCTGCGGTCCTGCCTGCCGACCTGTGCGTCGACGCCGTGCGGCAAGGCCATCTGGTGGCCTTGCCCGGCCCGGACCTGCCCGCGCCCCACCCCTACATGCTGAGCTGCCGCGAGCAACCGGCCGAAGCTGTGGCCTGGGTGCGGGACCGGCTGCTCGGCGAGGCGGCGTCGCAGGCCGGGGTCGAACCCGGCACACAGGCCCCGCGCGGCAGGAGCCGCCCCCGCACCCAAAGGACTTGATCGCTACATTGACGCCCATGTACGCGCAGGCCCTGGGGCTGCAACGCGAGCCCTTCTCCATCGCGCCCGACCCCCGCTATCTGTTTCTCAGCGATCGCCACCGCGAGGCACTGGCCCATCTGCTGTACGGCGCACAGGCGGCGGGCGGCCTGGTGCTGCTGACCGGGGTGGTGGGCGCGGGCAAGACCACCGTCTGCCGCGCCTTTCTGGAGCAGTTGCAGAACGAGCCGGTGGGCTGCCGCGTCGCCTATCTGTTCAACCCGCAGTTGAGCCGCCTGGAGCTGCTGCAGACGATCTGCGAGGAGTTCGGCGTCGTCGTCGAGCCCGGCAGCCCGGACAGCAGCAAGCGCTTCATCGACCCGCTCAACCGCTTCCTGCTGGACCGCCATGCCGCGGGCGAGCACTGCCTGCTGGTGATCGACGAGGCGCAATGCCTGAGCTTTGATGTGCTGGAGCAGCTGCGCCTGCTGACCAATCTGGAAACCGCCGAACGCAAGCTGCTGCAGGTACTGTTGATCGGCCAACCGGAGCTGCGCGAGACGGTGGCGCGGCCCGAGCTGGCGCAACTGGCCCAGCGCATCGTGGCCCGCTATCACCTGGAGGGCCTCGACGAGGCCGACACCGCGCGCTACGTGGACCACCGCTTGCAGAAGGCCGGCCTGTCGCGCGAGTCGCCCTTCGACGCGGCGTCGCTGCGCACGCTGCACCGGCTCTCGGGCGGCATCCCGCGGCGCATCAATCTGCTGGCTGACCGGGCCCTGCTGGCGCTGTTCGCGCGCCGCCAGTCGCGGGTCAGCCCGGCGCTGCTGCGCGACGTGG
>JAFLDE010000133.1 GCA_017302655.1 Burkholderiales bacterium | reverse complement strand
CATCAAAGCGCGCTCCGAGAGCGCACAGGCTGCTGCCTAGTTTTATTCATGCGAGTTGAACTCGCACTATTAAATTCAAATTTTCTAATAGTGTGATTCGCCTGACCGGTGAGGTCTGCCGACTCGTGGTAGTCGGCCGCGTCGGTCTTGAAGGCGTTGTTGCGGAGGTAGCACCAGAGCACGGTGAACATGCCGAGATCGTGCGCTTGCTCGCGAGTCGGCGCTCGTTGCCCTCGAGGTACGCGCGCCACCCCTCTCGCGAGGGATCCCCCGGTCCGAGCGCCAGCACCGTGCCCGTGCCGACCCACGACCAGCCGACGTTCGAGCTCACGTGGATCTCGGGCGGCGCCTCCGCACGCTTGGACATCGATCGAGGCTCCGGTCGGCCGCCGGTCGCTGTCAACCGTCGGTCGTGGGTGCGACGGCCGGCGCTTCGAGCACAGGCGTCTCGGGGTGGCTCGTGGGCGCGAGCTCCCACGCGCTGCTCGCGCCCACGAGGCTCCAGATCCAGTCGGGCACGGGATGTCGCGAGCGCAGCCTCGATCGCGGTGGGTGCGGCCCCTCGGCGTACCGCTGGTTCCACTCGTCCGTGCGGGCGCGCTGCCAGCGCCGGTCGATCACGCGCACGCGCTGCTCGTCGTGCCGACGCACACTCCCCGGTCCCGTGTCGGGCAGCACCGATCGGAGGGCGAGGCTGAAGGAGGGACCGTGCACGTAGAGCGAGTCGAAGTGAGCCCAGCCGACGCTCGCCAGCAGCGACGTGCTCGTGTCGAGGTACCACTCCGCCGACGCGTCGATCGCCAGGACGGCGTCGTAGACGACGCCTTCGGCGCCGTTCGAGAGCGGCGTGAGCACGAGACCGCCCTGCGCGAAGAGCCTCACCGAAGGGGTGAGGTCGACGCCGACGAGCGCTGCGGCTCGGAGGTATGGCGCCACGGTGAGCCCGGCGCGATACGTCGGCGAGGACGCGGGCCTTGGCCTCGCCCCAGGCGAGCCCCGCGCGCAGGTCGGCGCGCATCTCGGCGCGCTCGGCCGGGCTGGCGAAGGCATCCCACAGTTGGATGAAGGCGGTGCCCTCGGGCTCCTTGGGCTCGCCGGGCAGGCGGGAGTCGGTCACCACTTTGGCGATGGCCGCCTGCAAGCTGGCGAGGCCGCCTTCGAACAAGGGCACCACGTTGTCGTAGCTCTTGCTCATCTTGCGGCCGTCCAGGCCGGGCAGCAGCTCCATCTCGGCATCCACCTGCGCCTCGGGCAGCACGAAGAAGTCGGCACCGTAGGACGAGTTGAAACGCTGCGCCACGTCGCGCGCCATCTCGATGTGCTGCACCTGGTCTTTGCCCACCGGGATGCGGTGTGCGTTGTAGAGCAGGATGTCCGCCGCCATCAGGATCGGGTAGCTGAACAGGCCCATGGTGACCTGCGAATCGGGCTCTTCACCGGCCGCGACTGCCGCATCAACCGCCGCCTTGTAGGCGTGCGCGCGATTCATCTGGCCCTTCGCGGTGACGCAGGTCAGCATCCAGGTCAGCTCGCAGACCTCGGGCACGTCGCTCTGGCGGTAGAGCAGCGCGCGCTCCACGTCGAGCCCGGCGGCGATCCAGGTCGCCGCGATCTGCATGCGGCTGGCCTCGACGCGGTCCGGGTCGTCGCACTTGATGAGCGCGTGGTAGTCGGCCATGAAGAAGAAGCTCTCCACGTCCTCTTGCTTCGACGCGGCGATGGCCGGGCGGATGGCGCCCACGTAATTGCCCAGGTGCAGGGTGCCCGTGGTGGTGATGCCAGTGAGTACGCGCATATCAGTGGCGCCCGGCCGTCCGAAGCCACAGAGCGCCCCCTCGGGGCTGAGCCCGGACTGGTCCAGTCCTGCGGACTGGATCAGCCTGGCGAAGGGGCGTGCCAAGAGGCATGGCGCGCCCTGCCAGGGCGGCGACTGAAAGGGAGACTGGGGGCATATTCATATCAAGTTCTGTTGGCCATCACCTCGCCGAGGCGGATGGCGCGGGCCGGGGCCCAGTCGGGGTTGAAGCGCAGGCCTTGCTTCGGCCACAGCATCACCACCGTGGAGCCGAGCAGGAAGCGGCCCATCTCCTGGCCCTGGGCGAACACATGCTCGCCGCTCGGGTAGTCCCAGGTCGTCACCTCGGGCCGGCGCGGCGGGTTGACCACGCCGTGCCAGGTGGTGGCCATGCTGCCCACGATGGTCGCCCCTACCAGCACCAGCACGAAGGGGCCATGCGGGGTGTCGAACTCGCAGACCACGCGCTCGTTCTTGGCGAAGAGGCCGGGCAGCGCGCGTGCCGTGGCGGGGTTCACCGAATACAGGCTGCCCGGCACCCAGACCATGCGCTTCAGCGTGCCCGCGCAGGGCATGTGGATGCGGTGGTAGTCCTTGGGGCTGAGGTAGAGCGTGGCGAAGTGGCCGTTCTCGTACCGAGCGGCCATGTCCGCGTCGCCACCCACCAGGGCGTGGGTGCTGTAGCCGTGGCCCTTGGCCTGGTGGACCTGGTCTTTCTCGATGGGGCCGAAGGCGGAGATGGCACCGTCCACCGGGCAGATCCAGTCAGCGGTGGCCAGCGGCCGCGCGCCGTCCTTGAGGGCCCGGGTGAAGAAGTCGTTGAAGCTGGCGTAGCTGGCCGGGTCGGGGTTGGCCGCCTCGGCCATGTTCACGCCATAGCGGGCGATGAAGCGCTTGATGGCCCCCGTGGTCATGCCACCGCTGCGGCTGCGCGCCGCGCTGCCCGCCAGTTCGGTGAGCAGGCGTTTGGGCAGCAGGTGCTGCGGGAGCATGGTGGTGAAGTCTTCGAGGCTCATGGCGCTGCGGCACGGGGCCGGCAGGGGGGCGGGCCGGGATTCTAGGAAGCGGACTCGGCGTTCGCAGGCGGCGACGTCTGTTCGCCCACCCAGCGCGCAAAGGCGGGGAGCGCGTCGGCCACCGGCAGCGCGAGGATTTGCGGCAGCGTGTAGGGGTGCAGGGCGCGCAGTGCCTCGCACAGCGCCGGCCAGCGGGCCGCCGTCGTCTTCAGCAGCAGGCGGACCTCAGCGTCCTGCTGCAGGGCGCCGTCCCAGTGGTAGACCGACTCCACCGGTTCGAGCTGCACGCAGGCGGCCAGGCGGCGCTCGACCATGGCACGCGCCAATGCATGGGCCTGCTCGCGGGTGCTCACGGTGGTGAGCGCCAGGCAGAGCTCAGGCGGGGTCGATGGGGGCACGGTCCATGCGTCGAGCGCCGGTGTTGTCGGTCTACTCCAGTTGCAGGCGGTCACCGGCCTTCACGCCCTTGAGCGTGAGTTCCAAGTAGGGGTCCTGGCTGATGCCCGGGCCGAACTGGCCGCTGAGCAGGGGCTGCTCATTCAGCTGCAACACGAAGTCGGTGATGTGCCGCGCGGGAATGAAGCGGCCGAGCTCGTCGCGCCGCTGGCCGGACTCCATCGGGTGGCGCATGCGGATGCGCAGCTGCGCCGAGGTGGCGCTGCTCATGCGGGCGCGCAGCAGGCTCGGTGCAGGCGCCTTCATGACGCGCATCCCCCCAACGTCACCTTCACATCCTTGCGCGTGAGCAGCAGCCGGCCATCCAGCAACTGCGCCACGCCGTACACCAAGCTGCTTTGGGCCAAGCGAATCTGCGTCACCAGGCGCGGCTCCAGGCGTTCGCTCCACTCGTAGGCGGCCAAGAGGCTGCTCGGGTTGCGCTCGGCCAGCAGCCAGAACTTCTTCACCGCCGGCAGCGTGCAGCTCAGCACCACGCGCACCTGCACGCCGTTCTCGGCGATGTCCGGCGCCTCCAGCAGGAGCTCGCGCGCAGGCTGCGGGTTGGACAGGCCAAGCGCCTGCAGGGTGGGGTTCAGGCCCTCGGTCTGAAAGCCCTGGCGCGCGGCTTGCGCCAACGCTTCGTCCAGCCCCAGGCCGAGTGCTGCGCCTGCACCCAGCAGGCCGCGCCGGCGCAGGCTCATTCGCCCTGTCGCTCCAATTGATCGGCGACGCGGCGCGCCGCACGCAGGCAGGCCTGGGCGTCGAGCTGGGCCTGCACGGCCATCTCGCCCACGCGCAGTTCCAGCGCGTCGGGGTCGTTCAGCAGGGTGTGGACGATGAAGGACACGGCCGCCACGCCCCGGCGCTGCAGGGCTTCGGGCATCTGGCAACTGGCCTGCAAGGTGACGTGGTGGCGCACGCTGGCCACGGCGGCCGGGGCCAGGCCCCAGCTCTCGCACAGCGCCGCTCCAAGAGCGTCGTGGCTGACGCCGAAGGCGCTCACCTCCAGTTGGCAAAGCTCTGCGTCGGTGGCGGCGGCGCGCAACTGGGCTGGGTAATGCTGCGGCGCATGGCGGTACAGCACCGCCTTGCCGCATTCCTCGAACAGACCCGCCGAATGGCAGGCCCAGGGATCCACGCCAATCATCTGCCCGATGCGGCCCATCATCAGCCCGCGCTTGGCGGCGCGTTCCCACACCGGCTCCAGCTCGGCGGCAGGTGGGAAGGCGGCCCGCAGGCTCATTTCAAAGGCGATGGCCGAGACCTCCCGCATACCCAGGTAGGTGAGCGCCTGGTGCACCGTCTGCACCCGCCCGCGAAGGCCATAGAGCGAGCTGTTCACCGCCTTGAGCACTGCCGCGGCCAAGGCCATGTCGCCTTCCACCAGCGCGGAGACGGCCAGCAGGTCGATCTCCTCCTCAGCCATCAGCACCGAGAGCTTGACCAGCACCTCGGGCTGGGCGGGGATCTCGATGTCAAGCGAGCGCAGTTCGGGATCGACGGGCATGGGGGTCTCCAAAGATGGCAGGGATGCTAAATCAGCCGCCAGGCATCCAGCCCGGTCTTGCCAATGAGCAGGGCCACCACGCCGATGAACACCCAGCGCACGAAGCCGGCCCCCTTTTTCAGCGCCAGATGGGTGCCGATGACGCTGCCCACCATGTTGGCCGCCGCCAGCAGCAGGGCCACGCCCCACCAGATGTTGCCGGTGGCGGCAAACAGCGCAAGCGCTGACGCGTTGGTGGCGGTGTTCATCAGCTTGGCGGCGGCGCTGGCGTGCAGGAAGTCGAAGCCGAGCAGGCGCACGAAAAGGAACACGAAGAAGCTTCCCGTGCCCGGGCCGAACAGGCCGTCGTAGAAGCCGATGGCCAGGCCCACCGTGCAGGCCAGCAGGCGCTCGCGCCCCGGCGCATGGCGCGGAGCGTGCGACTGGCCCATGTCCTTGCGCGCCAGGGTGTAGAGCAGCAGCGCCAGCAGCACGAAGGGCAGCGCGATGCGCAGGGGCCGCGCATCGATGGTGGTCACTGCCCAGGCACCCAGCAGGCTGCCCGCCAGCGCCGCACCAATCGCCGGCAGCCAGGTGCCCCAGCGGAGCTCGACCCTGCGTGCATAGCGCCAAGCCGCCAGCATCGTGCCCCAGATGGCCGCCCCCTTGTTGGTGCCGAACAGCGTGGCCGGCGTGGCGGTGGGGTAAGTGGCGAACAGCGCCGGCACCAGGATCAGCCCGCCGCCGCCGACGATGGCGTCGATGCAGCCGGCCAGCAGGGAGGCGAGGGTGATGAGGGCGAGTTCGGTCAAAGCGGCCGAACTCTAGGCCCAACCCAGCCAGCGCTTACGCGTCAAGTCTGCAAACTGGGGAAGGGAAACCACGCTGGCGAAAGGGGGGGGGGGGAGCATCGACAGTCCGGCTCGCCAAATCAATCAAGGGAGGAACGATTGGCTAACTCGACTTCATGGCGAGATGCGCTGCTGTCGGCGGGGCGCAACTTGCTAAATCATCGGACGAAAACCCACCAAGAGGCTAATGAGATGCGTGCCGCTTTCGGAAAATTACTGAGTGGTTTGCCTATCTGGCGCGCGACATGGTCTACTAAAGATCAATTTCCTGCTGGTTGCGGTGATGGCCGTGGGTTCATTTGGCAAATTAACGATGAGGCAAGGATTTATAGGGAGAAACTTCCCTGGACCGCGCTGGTATGGGCGCTGATCACGTTTGCCTCGCCATGTGCTCACTCCGCTGCCAAGCTGTCTGTGGCGGAAGTGTTGCAACAAGCGGCGCCCATGGTCGGGCCTTCTGTAGGCAAGGCTTCTCGGACAGGCAACTGGATTCAGCATTGGCGCGACTTGAAACGAGGCGTAACGGGGTACTTGGTGCGTGTAGATGATGCGTATCTAGTGTGTTTGGATGAGTCCTACCAGAGCCCTCTTCGCTGCGCGAATGTTGTCTTCCCAAGAGTTTCCAACGTGAGCTTCATTCTTCAGCGGAGCAAGAGTGGCCCGGGGCGCGTTGTGCTTGGGGTCTCAGCGAACGAGCGCGTGATGCAAAGCAGCTTGGCGAGCAGTCTTACTGAGTCCTTTTCGCGTGCACTCATCTCTGCACTAGAGAACATCAATTTGAATACTGGCGTTAGCCGGCCGGGATTGGGAAGTATTGTCCCATTGCTAGACGAAGGAGGAACTGAGTGCCCACTGAATGAGCGAGGCATTCCCCAGTGTCCGGACGTTATTATCGTCGGCGGTGGCGGTGGCGGTGGCGGTGGCGGCGGCGGAAATGTTAGATCCAGCAGTGTGAGTGGCTCGGCACTGCGTTTCAACAGCAATGCGTCGCTTGGCCCGAGCCCTGCAACGGCCGACGACGATTCAGTCGCTGAATTGGAAGCCGAAAATGACGTTGTGTACAGCAGCGATGATGACTTTGATATTTGATTGTATGAAGTGCATATATATATGTACAAAACAATGAATGAGCCAGTGCTGTTGCAATCCAAGCAATACATCCCTCAAGCTCTTGCGTGCTAAACGGTGGAGCGCACGACGAAACAACGACGACTAGCGCGGCGGATAGCTCTCTGGGTCTAACGCGGACGCACGGTTGTAGTCTTCGGTGGCCTGCTCCTCATTGCCCAAGACGTTGTGCAGACTGGAGCGGCAAAAGCAGTGGAACGCCTCGTTGGGATTCAACTCCACTGCCTTGTTGAAGTCCTCCATGGCTTGGTCGTACTGCATGAGGCGCGCCAGGTATCGTCCACGATGGTTGTACGATTCGTCGGTGGGCTCCAGCTCGACCGACTTGTGAATGTCCTTGATGGCATCCTCCTCGCGCTTGAGCGCGTGGTACAAGGTCGCGCGATGACGATAGATACTGGCATTGCCGGGGCTGAGGGTGATGGCCAAGTTGAAGTCCATGAGCGCCTCGAGGTCACTGCGGTTGTTGAAGTGCACCAGACCGCGTATGTTCAACGCCTCGGCGCTCTCCGGATTCAATCGCAGTGCGCGGTTCAGATCTTCCAGCGCCTCATCGTAGCGTTTCTGCTGGAAGTGGAGCATGGCGCGGTCGAACATGGCGGCGAACATGGCGCCGTCCAGCTGGATCGAGCGGTTCAGGTCCTGCAGTCCTTCCTCCACGTGCTCCAGCTGGCAGTGCAAGCGGCCGCGATAGTGCAGCGCCGCCACATTGTTCGGGTCGATAGCCAGACAGGCGGAGAAGTCCGCCAGCGCCAGGTCCGACTGCTGGAGCGAGGCGCGGACCAGTCCGCTAAGCAGCAACGCCTCCTGATACTGCGGACGGATGGACAACGCCTGCTGCACATCTGCCAGCGCCTGCTCCGGCTGCACGCGTCGATACTGCAGCAGAGCGCGGTGGTAGTATGCGCTGGCATTCTTGGGATCGATCGCAATGGCCTGGTTGAAGTCTTTCAACGCATCGGCGCTGCGTCCGGCCATCATGAACAGCTCGCCGCGAGCCAAATGTACTTCCGCGTCGTTCGGCGTTTTGCGCATGCGTTCGTTCAACATTTCCATCACCTGCAAGAAGGTCACTTTCTTCTTGGTGTCCTCACTCTCGCTGTCTTCACTACCAAGCTCGTCTGCAGAGCGTTCTTCGTCGTGGCGTTTGGTGCTGGTAAGCCATCGAATCATTCGCGGCATCTGCGGCGATGTGTGTCGCGCCTGCAACGTGTTGAAACGCGGCCGAGAAACGCCGAAAACACAGCCATACGTCGTAATAGCACTCTTGTTTGTGCTGTTAAACGATCGACTGCTGATTCCAACAACACATGAATACAATCGACGACCAACAATCAACCAGCGCGACATTTTCTCTCTCAATCACGGCGGTCACTCACAATCACTCACCTCACACTTGAACTGGTTTTCAGATCGGCGGCCGATTCGCAAGGCGCCCGCAGCACCCGCACTAAATGGAGAAGCTCAAGGCAGCTACACCCTATTCGTATGATGTAAAGCAATTGATATCATCCGCGACTGCTCCGAATGAGCTGTCTGTCACGTTCGTACGTTCGTTGTGCTGTTGTTTGCAAGTGTGTCTTTTTGAGGCCCTCGATCGAGCTGCTGAATGTGCAGTTGTGTGCGTTGATCACTGCAGACCAGTCTTCAAGACGGAGAGGCTGTTTGCAATTGGTTGAATGGCGTTGAGCGCAATTTGCGGTCTTTGTTGTTGAATTTCACTGACCGCGATGGATTCCGCTTCTTCTGCCGCAATGTGCTCTGCACAGCGGTGCGGACGTTGGAATTGAAGGTCCGTCGCAGTACTTTGCAGCGTTATTGGGCCGCTTGATGGTACGCTCACTGGCTCTGCGTTGCTCCAGTTTGTTGCATTGGATCACGATGATTGTGAGAGTCTGTCGATACTGCTGCAGCGACAGACTTCGCTGGCCGAAATACATTTGGTG
>JAFLDE010000132.1 GCA_017302655.1 Burkholderiales bacterium | reverse complement strand
CTGTCGATAAGCTGCGCGACTTCTCTTGACCTCGGTCATTCCCTGGCTTCCCACATTCCATGAAACACACCGCACGCCTGCTCGCGCTCGCCGTCCTCGTCCTGCCGCTGGCTGCCTGCCAGAAGGGCGACTCCAAGCCGGGAGGCGCCAAGGATCAGGCGGCCAAGCCCGCACTGCTGATCGCGCCGGAGGACTTGCGCGCCGTGGCTACCAGCGGCCTCATTGGTGCGCCGGTGATCACCGGTGCGGTTCAACCCGCGCGTCGGGCCGATCTGCGGGCCGAGGTGGCTGCCGTGGTGCTGCAGGTGGTGAAGGACAACGGCGAGCGGGTGCGCCAGGGCGACCTCCTCGTGCGCTTGGATGCCACGTCCATCCGCGACAGCTTGGCGTCGGCCGAAGAGGCCTTGCGCGCCTCCACCCAGAGCTACGAGCAGACTCAGCGCGTGCTGGAGCGCCAGCGCACGCTGAACCAGCAGGGCATGACCTCGATGCAGGCCCTGGAAGACGCCGAGATCCGCCGCAACGCGGCGCAGAGCGAGCTGGCGGCGGCCAAGGCGCGCCTTGTCACCGCCCGCCAGCAGATGACGCGCACCGAGGTCCGCGCGCCGTTCGACGGCGTGGTCAGCGAGCGCAAGGTCTCGGTCGGCGACACCGTGCAGGTCGGCCGCGAGATCGTCAAAGTCATCGATCCGCGCAGCATGCGCTTCGAGGGCCAGGTCAGTGCCGACCGGTTGGGCGAGCTCAAGCTTGGCCAGCCGGTGGCGTTCCGCGTCAACGGCTTTGGCGAGACCGAGTTCCACGGCAAGCTGAGCCGCATCGATGCGTCTGCCAATGCAACGACCCGTCAGATCGAGGTTGCCGCCAGCTTCGACGACCCGGCACAGGCGCCGCAGGTCGCGGGTCTGTACGCCGAGGGCCGCGTCAACACCGGCGCGCAGTCGGCGTTGGTGCTGGCCGAGGGCTCGGTGCAGCGCCAGGGCGACAACGCCTACGTCTGGAAGCTGCAGGGCGATCAGCTGAAGAAGGTCACCGTGCAGCTGGGCGCGCGGGACGATCGTCGCGGCGAGGTGGTGGTGGCCTCGGGCCTGACCGCCGGCGACGAGGTGCTTCGTTCGCCGACCAGCACCCTGAGCGACGGTCAAAAGGTTCAGCGCGTCAAGGCAGGGGCGGGCGCCGCCTCGGCGGTCGCCAAGGCCAACTGAGGGAGCGTCGCCATGTTCCTCTCCAACTTCAGCATCAGCCGGCCGGTGGCCACCGTGGTGGTCATCATCGGCATGATGCTGGTCGGCCTGCTCGCGCTGGGCAAGTTGCGCGTCAACCAGTTCCCGGACATCGAGCCGCCGGTGCTGGTCGTCAACGTGCCTTATCCGGGCGCCAGCCCGGAAACCGTCGAGCGCGAGGTCGTCAATCGCATCGAGAAGGCCTTGCAGTCGATCTCCGGCGTCGACCGCACGCAATCGACTTCGCGCGAAGGCAGCGCGACCATCGTGCTGATCTTCGACTTCTCGAAGAACATGATCGAGGCGGCCGAGGAGGTGCGCAACGCGATCTCCACCGTGCGCTACAAGCTGCCGACGGAGATCCGCGAGCCCATCATCAACCGCGCCGACCCCGGCGCCCAGCCCATCCTGCAGCTGGCGCTGTCGAGCTCCACGCTCACGCACGCGCAGATCAGCCGCCTCGCCGAGGACAAGCTGGCCGAGAAGTTCCGCGGCATTCCCGGCGTCTCGGTGGTCAATGTCAACGGCGCGCTGAAGCGCGAGCTGTCCATCCTCTTGCGCGCCGACAAGCTGCGCGAGTACGGCGTCTCGGTCACCGAGGTCACCGCCGCGGTGCGCGCGCAGAACACCGCGGCGCCGGTCGGCAAGGTGCGCGGCGAACTGGAGGACACCAGCATCCGCCTGCTCGGCCGCATCGAATCGCCCAGCGAGTTCGAGCAGATGATCGTCAAGCGCCGCGGCACCGACGTCGTGCGCCTCGGCCAGATCGCCGAGGTCAAGGACGGCTTTGCCGAGATGACCGGCTATAGCTTGCGCAATGGCCGGCCCAATGTCGGCATCTCGGTGACCCGCGCGCGCGACAGCTCGACCGTGGCCGTGGCCACCGAGGCACGCAAGCTGGTCGAGGAGATCCGCAAGGAACTGCCCGAGGGAACGACCCTGGAGATCACCCAGGACGGCGGCGAGGACGCCGAGAACAGCCTCTACAACGTCACCCACGCGCTGGTCTTCGGCGCCGGCCTGACGGTGTTCGTCGTCTATGTGTTCCTGAACAGCTGGCGCTCGACCCTGATCACCGCGCTGTCGTTGCCGACCTCGGTGCTGGCCGCCTTCATCGCCGTCTGGCTGATGGGCTTCTCGCTGAATTTCATGAGCCTGCTCGGCCTCTCCTTGGCGATCGGCGTGCTGATCGACGATGCGATCGTGGTGCGCGAGAACATCGTGCGGCATATGGAGCGCGGTGCCGACCGCATGACGGCGGCTCGCGAGGGCACGGCGGAGATTGGTTTGGCGGTGGCTGCCACCACGTTTGCCATCGTTGCCGTCTTCGTGCCGGTGGCCTTCATGGGCCAGGGCCCGGGCCAGTGGTTCAAGCCCTTCGCGCTGACCGTGGTCGCCTCGGTGATCGTCTCGCTGCTGATCAGCTTCACGCTGGACCCCATGCTGTCGGCCTACTGGGGCGACCCCCCGGGCTATCACGAGGCGCCCAAGAAGGGCATCAGCAAGCTGTTGCAGCGCTTCAACCACTGGTTCGACCACCAGGCCGATCGCTACGGCAATGTGATCGCCTGGGCACTGCACCACCGGCGCTGGATGGCGGCGATGGCGTTTGCCAGCTTCGTCGGTGCCATCCTGCTGCAAGGCAAGTTCGGCGGCTCCAGCTTCCTGCCCGCGGCCGACGCCGGCTTTCTGGTCGTCGACGTGCGCAGCCCGGCCTCCAGCAGCCTGGACTACAGCCGGCTCAAGCTCGACGCGGCAGCGGCGCTGGCCGCCACCCTGCCGGAGACCAAGGCGACCACCGCCTACCCGAACGCCGCCGGCGGCCGCATCTATGTCGACATCGGCAAGAGCAACGAGCGCAAGCGCACGGCCGGCGAGGTCGCCAAGGAGTTGCGCGACAAGGTCGCCCGCCTGGTCGGCGCCGAGTACGTGGTGCTCGACGACCTGAACAACGGCGCGCAAAAGCCGGTGCAGATTCGCTTCTACGGCGCCGACAGCCGCAAGTTGCAGGAGATCACCCAGGACTTCGTCGTGAAGATGCGCACCATCAAGGGCGCGGTCGACGTCGGCTACTCGGAGCAGGACCCGCAGAACGAGTTGCAGATCGAGCTCGACCGCGGCCTGGCAAATCAGCTTGGCATCTCGGTCAACGACGCCGCGCAGGCGTTGCGCGTCGCCTTCGCCGGCGTCGAGGTAGGCGACTGGGTGGACCCGACCGGCGAGGCGCGCGACGTCTCGGTCCGCCTGCACCCGGCCGACCGTGTCGATGCCAGCAACATCGAGCGCCTGCCGATCGCCGTCACCGGCACCAACCGCATGGTGCCGCTGGAGCAGATCGCCACCGTCACGATGGGCAAGGGCCCGGGCCAGATCCAGCATGCCGACGGCAAGCGCGTGATCACGGTGAGCGCCAACGCCCAGGGCCGTTCGCCCGGCGAGATCACCAAGGAGGCCAAGGCGATGGCTGAGAAGCTCCCGTTCCCGCCCGGCTTCGGCATCGAGCTGGCCGGCTCGGCGCGCGATCAGGAGGTGGTGTTCACCGCCATGGTCACCGCGCTGTTCTCCGGTGTGGCGCTGATGTACTTCGTGCTCGTCATCCAGTTCAACAGCTTCACCGCGCCGCTGGGCGTGATGCTGTCGCTGCCGCTGAGCCTGATCGGCGTCGTGCTGGCGCTGCTCATCACGGGCGGTACGCTTAATCTGATGAGCCTGATCGGCGTGATCATGCTGATGGGCCTGGTGGCGAAGAACGCCATCCTGCTGCTCGACGCCACGCGCCAGGAAGAGCGCGCCGGCATCGAGCGCGAGGAGGCGCTGATGCACGCCGGCCGCAAGCGCTTCCGGCCGATCCTGATGACCACCTTCGCGCTGATCGCCGGCATGCTGCCGGTGGCCATTGGCATCGGCGAGGGCGGCGAGTTCTACCGCCCCATGGCGGTGGCAATCATTGGCGGCACCATCACGTCCACGCTGCTCACCTTGCTGGTGGTGCCGAGCTTCTACGACAGCATCGAGATTGCGCGTGATCGGGCCATCGCCAAGTTCCACCGTCGCGTGCCTAGCTGGACTGCGCTGGGGGCATTCATCGGCACGCTGGTAGAGGCCGTTCTGACGCTGTTGCTGGTGCGCATGCTGTATCGCGCACTCAAGTGGACGGTGCTGCGTTCGGTGCGCGGCAAGGCCAAGCCAGTAGATCCCATGGTGGCCACAGGCTTGCCCAGCGGCACAAGCGGAATGGCCGACAAGTTCTGACGGAGCTGGCGTCCCGTGCTGGGGCGCTGCGGCGGAAGCCGGCCTCGCGTGGATTCCTTCACGCGAGGTTCAAGCCTGCCCCCCGAGGCTCGGGGCGTTCACGTCGCGGGCGCTTGCCTAGAGTGGGGGCATCGACTTCTGATGCACCCGTCACCATGCACCCGTTTGCCCCTTCCCTTGCGTTCACACGTGCCTTCTGCGTGCTTGCGCTGACTGCGAGCCTGTCCTCGCCTGCCGCAGCAGCCACGCTCACCATGCAGGGCTGGTTCCATGGCGCGGGTCAGGCGGTCAGCGTCACCAGCCCGAACTACAACGGACTGGCAGGCGGGTTCAAGGGGACGCTTCAAGGCCTGAGCGACAGCCGGTTCAACCTCGCAGACCTCGAGATGTATTGCGTGGATCTGCTGCAGACCATCAACCCGGCGGTCGGTACCCGTTACGGCGTCAAGATGGCCGTAAGCGTCCGGCCTTCCCGTCTTGACGCCGTATTCAGTCGGAGTCCAGCACTTGGATGATGGGGCAGCCCCCTGTCGATGAGCCCCTTTGGCATTTGCGCAGCAGCCCCGCCAGTGCGCTGCGCATCGCCTCAAGGTCCGCCAGCTTTTGATCGATCACGCGCAGCTTGTGCGCGGCCAGCTCTTGGGTTTCAGCGCAGGCGCTAGCCTCTTCCAAGGTCAGCAGGCTGCCGACCTCTTCGAGTGTGAAGCCCAGCACCTGTGCACGCTTGATGAAGCGCACCCGCCTGGCGTCGTTCGGCGAATAGCGCCGCTGGCCGCCGGCAGGCCTGACCGGCTCCGTCAACAGGCCGCGCCGCTGGTAATAGCGGATCGTCTCCACGTTCACGCCCGCTGCCGTAGCCAGCTTCCCAATCGTCAGTTCATTCGACATGGCGGCCCCTTGACTCCGTACCGTGGTACGGACTCTAGACTCTCGCAAACAGCTCACTCACGGCGGTCCATGGTCAGCTTCAAGGTCAATCGCTCGCTCCTGGCGGGCACGCTCGCAGCCATCGGTGCGTCGGTGTGCTGCGTTGGCCCGTTGGCGCTGCTCATGCTGGGCATCAGTGGCGCCTGGATCGCGCACCTGAGCGCATTCGAGCCCTTCCGGCCTTGGTTCGTCGCAGCGACGCTGCTGTTCCTGGGCTTGGCCTTCCGCAAGCTTTACCTGCAAGCGCAGGTGTGTGAGCCCGGGGCTTCGTGCGCTGACCCCGCCGTGCTTCGGCGGCAGCGCTTGGTGTTCTGGCTGGTCGCGTTCGCGCTCTTGGGCTTGTTGTCGGTGCCCTGGGTGGCGCCGTACTTTCTTTGAAGGAGTTGCCCATGCGCAGCTTGTTGATCCTGACCTTGGCCACTGTGGTATCCGTGGTGGCTCTTGCCGCCTCGTCCACGACGGCGGTGCTTGATGTGAAGAACATGAGCTGCGGGACGTGCCCGATCACGGTCAAGAAGTCCCTGGAGAAGGTCGCTGGGGTGACTGAAGTCCGAGTCGACTTCGCCAAGAAGACGGCCACCGTGGCATTCGATGCGAGCAAGACCAACGCCGCGTCCTTGGTCAAGGCGACCACGGACGCAGGATTCCCGGCGACGGTGCGCCAGCCATGACCGAGGCTGCGCAGCTGCAGTCGGCGCTGACCTGCCCCGAGTGCGGTCACATCAAGAACGAGCAAATGCCCACCAACGCCTGCCAGTTCTTCTACGAGTGCGAGCAGTGCAAGACCCTGCTGCGCCCAAAGGCCGGTGACTGCTGCGTGTTCTGCTCGTACGGCTCGGTCAAGTGCCCGCCGGTTCAGTTGCAGCGAGGATGCTCAGGCTGCGGTGCTTAGCGGCCGCCAACGATGCGGCAGCAGCTCCCCGATCCGGCTCGCCGGCTGCGTCGGTAGCCGGGCCAGCACGTCTTTGAGATAGCCGTACGGGTCATGCCCGTTGAGCTTGGCCGAGTGCACCAGGCTCATCACCGCAGCAGCCCGCTTGCCCGCACGCAGACTCCCGGCGAACAGCCAGTTCTGCCGACCCAGCGCGATCGGCCGGATGCGGTTCTCCACCCAGTTGTTGTCGATCGGCAGTTCGCCATCGTCGATGAAGCGCGTGAGCGCCGCCCAGCGCTTGAGGCTGTAGTCGATGGCGCGGGCAGTGGCCGATCCGTCCGGCACCTTCTGCCTTTGCTGGCGCAGCCACTGATGCAGTGCATCGGCCACTTGGCGTGATCGCCGTCGTCGCGCTTCGAGCCGGCCTGCGTTGTCCAGGCTCGCGATCTCCCGCTCCACTGCGTACAGCTCACCGAAGAACTTCAGCGCCTGCTCGCCCACCGTGCTCTGGTGGTTGGCCCACAGCTCGTGGAACTTGCGCCGTGCATGCGCCATGCAGCCGGCCTCGGTGACACCGAGCTCGAACAGCGCCTTGTAGCCGCTGAAGTCGTCGGTGACCAGGCTGCCTTGCCAGCCGGATTTGCTGGCTGTTCCGGGCAGGCCCAGGAAGTCGCGCACATGCTGCCCGCCGCGCGTCTCGGCGAAGTCGAACACCACCGCCTGCACGCTACTCGTCTGCGTGCTGCAGTAGCTCCACAGATAAGCGCGATGGGTCTTGCCGTGGCCGGGCTTGAGCATCGCCACCGGCGTCTCGTCGGCGTGCAGCACGCGTTGGCGCAAGAGCTCCTCGGCCAGCGCATCGACGAGCGGCTGCATCTGCACGCCGCACTCGCCCACCCACTGCGCCAGCGTCGAGCGCGCAATGGCGTGGCCTGCTCGCGCAAAGATCGCCTCCTGGCGGTACAGCGGCAGGTGGTCCAGGAACTTCGCCACCAGCACCTGGGCCAGCAAGCCGGTGGTGGGCAGACCCTTGTCGATGACGTGCGCCTCGACGGGCGCCTGGGTCAATGTCTCGCAGCAGCGGCACACCCACTTGCCGCGGATGTGGCGCTCGACGGTGAACACGCCGGGTTGGTAGTCGAGCTTCTCGGCCACGTCTTCGCCGATGCGCTGCATGGGGCTGCCACAGCGGCAGTCGGTTGCGTCGGGCTCGTGGCGCACATCGCGGCGCGGCAGGTGTGCGGGCAGTGCCTGGCGCTTGGGGACTTGCTTGTCGCCGCTTGTCTTAGCTTGCGGCTGCAGCGCCTCGATCTCGGCGGCCACGGCTGCCAAGTCGGTGTCCAGGGTCTCGTCCAGCAAGCTCTTTTGCTCGGCGTTGAACGCCTCAGACTTGGCCGCGAACTTCAGTCGCTTGAGCAGCGCGTTTTCGTGCGTGATCTTGTCGATGACGGCCTGCTTGAACGCGATGGTCTGCTGCGCGCTGCGCAGCGCCTGGCGCAGCTGCTGTTCATCGAGGGCGTCTAGGGCGTCGGCGATCACAGGGCGTGATGGTGCCGAAGCAGTGCGCCGCGCGCATCGGCACTTGCTGCAATTGCGCAGGACGCGCGGGGCTACAGCAGCGTGATCACGCCGGCCTCACCGATGCGCTGCCAGGGCAGGCCCAGCACCAGCGCGTCGAGCTGCGCGCGGGTGAGGCTCAGCGTGCCGCCCTGATGCTGCGGCCAGGCGAACTTGCCCTGGTGCAGCCGGCGCGCCGCGAGCCACACGCCGATGCCGTCATGCACCAGCACCTTGAGGCGGTTGGCGCGAGCGTTGGCGAACAGGTAGGCGTGGTGTGGCCGCGCCTCGCCGAAGACCTTAACGACGCGGGCCAGTGCGGTCTCGGTGCCGGCGCGCATGTCCAGCGGCTCGACGGCCAGCCAGATGGCATCGACCCGGATCAACGCAGGAGCTCGCGGGTCCAGGCGGCCAGCTCCGCCGCTGCGCTGGTCGGCCAAGTGATGCGTAATGCCAGCGGGCCGCGCTGCAACTCCACGCAGACATCGGTCGGCGCTGCTGTGGGCGCACAAGGAGCCGTCGCCGCAGGAAGCGGCAGTTCGATGAACTCGGCCTGTTGGAGCGCAGCGCCGGGTACGCGCTCACGGGCGAGTTGGCGCCACCGGTGCACGACGTTGGCATTGATGCCGTGCGCCATTGCCACCTTGGCGACCGACGCGCCCGCCTGGCTGCACTCGGCCAGTACCTGCGTCTTCTTCGTCTCGCTGTACTTCCGCCTTGTCAGCGGCTTGTCGCTTGCCATCGTGTCCACCTAAGTTACGTGGACACGATCCTTGCCGACGGGGCCGGCAGCTTCAAGGTGACTTGGCCAGACGCTTACAGATGGCCGGTGAAGCAGGCGCGAGCACCTTCGAGATCAAGCCCATCGAGCAGGTCTTCGCCGCCGATCGCGTGGCCCGTCTGGTGCAGCTGGTCAGCTTTGTGGAGGCGTCGCCCATGCGGGTCGA
>JAFLDE010000131.1 GCA_017302655.1 Burkholderiales bacterium | reverse complement strand
CCGTGCGCGCGCAGGATTGGCCCCAGCTCTCGCTCGGCGCCCTGGCCGGACGCGCGCGCCTGCAGGCCGGGGGCAGCAGCAGCAGCGGCAGCATCTGGTCGCTGGCGCCTAGCCTCAGCCTGCCGCTGTTCGACGGCGGCCAGCGCGCTGCGGCCAAGCAAGGCGCTGCCGCGCGTCGTGAAGAAATGGCCGCCCTGCTGCAGCAGCGCTGGCGCGAGGCCGTGGGCGAGGTCGAAGACGCGATGCAGCGACTGCACGCTGCGGCCGAACGCCAACAACAAGCGGAAGCCAGCATCGACCACTGGATGCGTCTTGTGAACAGCGCCCAGCTGCTCAGCCAGGCCGGTTTGCAAAGCGGTCCACAACGTGCGCAAACCCAGCGCCAGGCGCTTGCCGGCTACAGCGCCGCGCAGGCCGTGCGTGCCGAGCATGCGCTGGCCTGGGTGCAGCTCTACCGAACCCTGGGCGGCGGCTGGACCGAAGCCGACGCCACGCCCTGACGAATCCGGAATCCGCAAGCCCGACACCATGCAGAACCCCACCTTTTCCGCCCCCGCCGCGCTCAGCCTCCTCGCCGCTGCGTTGACCAGCTTCAGCCTGCTCTCGCCGGCCATCGCGCAGCCCAGCGCAGCGGCATCGGCCGCTGCACCTTCGCCTTCGCTCACGGTGCAGGCCATCCAGCCCGAGGCCAGCCGCTGGCCGCAGACCCTCTCGGCCACCGGCGGCATCGCTGCCTGGCAGGAGGTTGTCATCGGTGCCGAACTGGCGGGCGCGCGCATCTTGCGCCTGCACGCGCAAGTGGGCGACCGCGTGAAGAAGGGCCAGTTGCTCGCTGAACTCTCCCCCGGCACCCTGCAGGCCGACCTGGCCGCGCTGCGCGCCGGTCTGGCCGAGGCGGAGGCGCAAGCCCGCGAGGCGCGCGCCAACGCCGAGCGCGTGCGCCCGCTGCAGGGCGGCGAGGCCCTGTCCGCGCAGGCCATCGACCAGGCGCTGGCGGCCGAAGCCTCTGCGCAGGCGCGCCTAGCCTCCCTGAAGGCGCAGGTGCAGGCCGGCGAGACCCGCCTGGGTTTCACGCGCATCGTGGCCAGCGACGACGGCCTCGTCACCGCCCGCGAGGCGGTCGAGGGTGCGATCGCCCAGCCCGGCCAGGAGCTCTTCCGCCTGCAACGCCAGGGCCGCCTGGAGTGGCGTGCCGAGGTGCCGGGCGCGGAACTGGAGAAGCTGCGCGCCGGCCAGAAGGTGCGCGTGACGCCCAGCGGCGCGGCGCCCGTGGAAGGCCGGGTGCGCGTGGTGGCACCCAAGGTGGATGCGGCCACGCGCAACGGCCTTGTTTACGTGGACCTGCCGGCGGCGCCGAACCTTCGCGCGGGGCTGTTCGCGCGGGGTGACTTCGTGCTCGGCGAGGCGCCGGTGCTGACCCTGCCGCAGACGGCCGTGCTGCTGCGCGATGGCTTCGCCTATGTGTTCCGCCTGGACGGCCAGCGCGTGCGGCAGCAGAAGGTCGGCCTGGGCCGGCGCCAGGGCGACCGGGTGGAGATCCGCGAGGGGCTTGCGGCGCAAGCGCGCGTGGTCGCCTCAGGCGTCGGCTTCCTGGCCGACAACGACATCGTGCGCGTTGCCAACGGCCAGGGCGCCAAGCCGGCCGCGAAGTGAGGACAGCGCGACCATGATGAACGTTTCCCGCTGGTCGATTGCCAATCCGGTTCCGGCCATCCTCCTGTTCGCGATGCTCACCGTCGGCGGCCTGATGGGCTTCCGCGCGATGAAGATCCAGAACTTCCCTGACATCGATCTGCCGACCATCATGGTCACGGCCAGCCTGCCGGGCACGGCGCCGGCGCAGATGGAGACCGAGGTCGCGCGCAAGCTCGAGAACTCGCTGGCCACCGTGCAGGGGCTGAAGAACCTCTACACCAAGGTGCAGGACGGCGTGGCCACGGTCACCGCCGAGTTCCGCCTGGAGAAGCCCACGCAGGAGGCGCTGGACGATGTGCGCGACGCCGTGGCCCGCGTGCGTGCCGACCTGCCCGCCGACCTGCGCGACCCGGTCATCACCAAGATGAACCTGTCGGGCTCGCCCATCCTGACCTACACGGTGGCGAGCCAGAGCATGGACACCGAGGCGCTGTCCTGGTTCGTCGATGACACGGTGACGCGCCGCCTGCTGGCGGTGCGCGGCGTGGGCAGCGTCAGCCGTGTGGGCGGGGTCACGCGTGAGGTGCGCGTCGAGCTCGACCCGGCGCGCATGCTGGGCCTTTCCGTCACCGCCGCCGAGGTCTCGCGCCAGCTGCGCGCCGTGCAGCAGGAGGCGCCGGGGGGCCGCGCGTCGCTCGGGGGTGCCGAGCAGAGCCTGCGCACCATCGCCACCGTGCAGTCGGCCGACGAGTTGGGCGCCATGGAGATCGCGCTGGCCGACGGCCGCCGCCTGCGTCTGGATCAGCTGGCCCGCGTGCGCGACACCGTGGCCGAGGTGCGCAGCGGCGCTTTCCTGAACGGCCAGCCGGTGGTCGGTTTCGAGATCGTGCGGGCCAAGGGCGCTGGCGAGGTCGAGGTGACCGAGGGCGTGCGTGCGGCCATCGAGGCCTTGAAGGCCGCGCACCCCGACATCACCGTCACCGAAGCCTTCAACTTCGTCGATCCGGTGATCGAGAACTACGAGGGCAGCATGATGCTGCTCTACGAGGGCGCCTTCCTTGCCGTGGTGGTGGTCTTCCTCTTCCTGCGCGACTGGCGTGCCACCTTCGTGAGTGCCGTGGCCCTGCCGCTGAGCGCCATCCCGACCTTCATGGTCATCCACTGGATGGGTTTCAGCATCAATGTGGTGACCCTGCTCTCGCTGTCGCTGGTCATCGGCATCCTGGTCGATGACGCCATCGTCGAGATCGAGAACATCATGCGCCACCTGGCCGACGGCAAGTCGCCGCTGGAGGCGGCGCGCGAGGCGGCCGACGAGATCGGCATGGCCGTCATCGCCACCACCTTCACCCTGATCGCGGTCTTCCTGCCCACTGCCTTCATGCCCGGCGTGCCCGGCAAGTTCTTCGTGCAGTTCGGTTGGACGGCGGCCATTGCGGTGTTCTTCTCGCTGGTCGTGGCGCGCCTGCTCACGCCCATGATGGCCGCCTACATCCTGCGCCCGCCGAAGAAACCGCACCCCGAGCCCGGCTGGATGCCCGCCTACCTGCGCCTGGCGCGCTGGTGCCTGACGCACCGAGGCAAGACCCTGGCCATCACCGCCGCCTTCTGCGTGGGCGCCTGCGCGCCGCTCTTCATGGGCAAGATCCCCGGCGCCTTCATCCCGCCCGATGACCTGAGCCAGACCCAGGTCTACATCCAGCTGGAACCGGGCAGCACCTACGAGCAGACGCTCGCCGTGGCCGAGGCCGCCCGCCAGGCGGTGGCTGCGCACCCGCATGTGAAGCTGGTCTACACCGCCGTCGGTGGCGGCGCGGCGGGCTCCGACCCCTTCAGCCCGAGCGGCGCCCCCGAAGCCCGAAAGGCCACGCTGACCATCAACCTCACGCCGCGCAAGGAGCGCGCCGGCGTGAGCAAGCAGCAGGTCGAGCGGGAGCTGCGCGAACGCATCGCCGGCATTCCCGGCGCGCGGCTCAATGTCGGCTTCGGCGGCTCGGCCGAGAAGTACGTGCTGGTGCTCGCCGGCCAGGACGGCGCGGCGCTGACTGCACATGCTGCGAAGGTCGAACGCGAGCTGCGCACCTTGCCGGGCATCGGCAATGTGACCAGCAGCAGCGCGCTTCAGCGCCCCGAGTTGCTGGTGCAGCCCGACAGCGCCCGCGCCGCCGATCTCGGCGTGAGCACGGCGGCCATTGCCGACACCCTGCGCATCGCCACCGCCGGCGACTACGACCAGCAACTGCCCAAGCTCAACCTCAGCCAGCGCCAGGTGCCCATCGTGGTCAAGCTGCCGCCGGACGCGCGCGAAGACCTCGACCTGATCGGCCAACTCACGGTGCCGGGCCGCCACGGTCCGGTCATGCTGAGCCAGGTGGCCGAACTCTCGCTGACCAGCGGGCCGGCACAGATCGACCGCTTCAACCGGGCGCGCAACGTCAACTTCGAGATCGAGCTGAACGGCAAGGCGCTGGGCGACGTGCAAGCCGCCGTGGCCGCGCTGCCCTCGGTGGCCAACCTGCCGCCGGGCATCCTCAAGACCGAAGTGGGCGACGCCGAGGCCTTTGCCGAGCTCTTCACCGGCTTCCTGATGGCCATGGGCTTGGGCGTGGCCTGCATCTACATCGTGCTGGTGCTGCTCTTCCACGCCTGGGTGCAGCCGGTGACCATCCTGGGGGCACTGGTGCTGTCCATTCCGGGGGCCATGCTCGCGCTCTTCGTCACCGGGCAGGCCCTGTCCATGCCGGCCATGATCGGCATGATCATGCTGATGGGCATTGCCACGAAGAACTCGATCCTGCTCATCGACTACGTGATCATTGCCCGCCGCGACTTCGGACTTGGCAAGCTCGAAGCCATCCTCGACGCCTGCCACAAGCGCGCGCGGCCCATCGTCATGACCACGCTCGCCATGGGCGCCGGCATGATGCCCATCGCCCTGGGCTTCGGCACCGACCCGAGCTTCCGCGCGCCCATGGCCATCGTCGTCATCGGCGGGCTCATCACCTCCACCTTCCTGTCGCTGCTGGTCATTCCGGTGCTCTACGCGCTGGTTGACGGCGCGCTGACGCGCATGGGCTTCAAGCCCAAGTTCATGCAGCAGGAGAGCCAACAGGAGCAAGCCGCATGAAGCGCCGCGCGCTGCTGCTCAGCAGCCTTGCTTGGGCGGCCTGCGCGCGACCCAACGAGGAGCGCGCCTGGCGCTTCGAAGACATCGACTGGCAGGACGAGCGCCGCGAGCGTGCCGTGCCGGTGCGGCTCTACACGCCGAATCTGGCCTCGGCGCGCTCTTCCGCGCCCCTGCCTCTCGTGGTCTTCAGCCATGGCATCGGCGGGTCGCGGCGTGGCTACTCGTACATCGGCCGGCACCTCGCCAGCCGGGGGCTGGCCAGCCTGCATGTGCAGCATGTGGGCAGCGACCGCCAGCTCTGGGCCGGCAACGTGCTGAGCCTGCCGGGGCGCCTGAAGTCGGCCGCCGACGCCAGCGAGGCGTTGGCGCGCGTGCACGATGTGCGCTTCGCGCTGGACCGTCTGTTGGCCGAGCGACCGGGCGAGGTCGATGCCTCGCGCATTGCCATGGCGGGCCACAGCTACGGCGCCAACACCAGCCTGCTACTGGCCGGCGCCGCCGTGCCCGGCTACGACGGCCTGGCCGAGCCGCGCTTCAAGGCCGCGGTGTTCATCTCGGCGCCGCCGCTGCATGGCATCGAGCAGCCCGAGGCGGCACTGGCCGCCGTGCGCCTGCCCAGCCTGCACATCACCTGCACGGAAGACGTGATCCGTGTGCCCGGCTACTTCAGCCGCGCGGCCGAGCGCATCGAGCTGTTCGAACAGACCGGCAGCCGCGCCAAATGGCTGGCGGTGTTCGAGGGCGGCTCGCACTCGGTGTTCACCGATCGCCAGGGCACAGGTGGTGCGGTGCAGAACCCGCGCATCAAGGCGGCCACCCAGCGCCTGCTGGGTGACTTCGTGCAGGCGGTGTTCGACGGCGCACCGCTGCCCGAGCGCTTGGCGAGCTGGCATGCCGAGCACGCCCCCATGCTCAAGGACTGGAGGGGTGCATGAGGCTTGTCTCCGCACTGCTGGGGCTGTGCCTGATGAGCGCCCCCAGGTCCGGGCTGCGCCCAGCCCGCCCCCCGAGGGGGTCAAAAAACCTCGGGGCGGCCCTTCTGTTTCTTGTGAGTGGCCTGGCCGCGGCCGAGCCGCACACCATCCTGCTGCTGCGCCACGCCGAGAAGGCCGCCGAGCCGGCCGCCGACCCCGGTCTCAGCGAGGCCGGTCAGCAGCGCGCGCAGCAACTCGCCGAGGCCTTGCGACATGCCGGCGTGCAGCACATCCTGGTCACGAAGTGGCGCCGCACCCGCGATACCGCGGCACCGCTGGCCCAGCACCTCGGTCTGCCGGTGCAGGTGCTGGATGCCAGGGACATCGAGGGCAGCGCGGCGCGCTTGATGGCGCTGAATGGCACGGTGCTCGTCGTCGGCCACAGCAACACCGTCACGCCGCTGCTGGCCGCGCTGGGCGGGCCCCGCTTGCCTTGGTTGTGCGAGACCAGCTTCTCGCCGCTGTTCGTGTGGCGGCGCGAGCCCGGCGCAGCGCCCACCGTGCTGCGCCTGCGTTACGGCGCGGGAGACGCCCCGACGCCCGCTGCATCGACGGCATCGGCTGCATCGGCTGCATCGGCAGATTGCCTCTGACCCGTTTTGACCCCGCCGCTGCTAGGCGAAGCGCGGGCCCGAACAATGCGTCCCGTGAACTCCGCCCTCCACGCGGCCGATGCGGCCCGCCAAGCTGCCCAGTGGCAGCGCAACAAACCCTCGCTCTACACCGACCTCGCACTCGGTGCCGTGTTCCTGGTCGTGGCCAAGCTCTACGGCCTGACGGTGGCGGCGCTGAGCGGCGGCCTGCTGGGCCTGCTGCTCTTCGTCGTGCAGCGCTTCGTGCGCGTGGATCTGCTCGGCGGCCTGGCGATGTTCGGCGTCGTCATGGGCTTGCTGTCGGCAGCCTTCTCCTGGTGGTTCCAGGACGAAGAACTGGTCAAGCTCAAGGGCGTCATCCTCGGCGGCCTGACGGCTTCCTTGTTCCTCAGCGATGGCCTGCTCAACCGCGGCCGCTACTTCGGGCCGCGCCTGGGGCGCTACCTGATGCATGCGGTGGATGCGCGCCGCCTGTGCCTGGGCATGGCCACCCTGGGGGCGCTCATGGCGCTGCTCAACTTCGGCGTGGGGCGCTGGTTCTCCACCGATGTCTGGCTGGCCTACAACGCGGTCGGTGACCTGCTGGTGGCCATGCTGGGTTTCATGGCGGTCATGCGCTTTGCGCGCAGGCGCTGAACGCCCGCTGCGGTGAACCCCCGATGCGCCGGCGCCCGGCCGTTGTTACAAAGCGCGCAGGGAGCATGGAGTAACGAATGGCCGGGTCGCTAGCTGACCCGGGTAGGACTTGCGATGCGACCGGCTCGGTTGGTTGGGTGGATGTGCGTGACATGGGTGGCCACTTGGGTGTCGGCCGGCATGGCCCATGCCGAACCGATGCGTCTGCGGGTAGGCGTGCCCGAAGGCATGCCCGGCTATGCGCTTCGCAACGGTCAGTTGCTGATCGACTCGGAGCCCAAGCGCCAGCTCTACCAATGCGTCGAGAAGGCGCTGGGCGCTCGCTTCGTCTGGGAGGCACTGCCGGCGCGCCGGGTCGTGCAGGGGGTGGCTGAGGGGCCCCTGGACCTCGCGTTCCCGCTGGGGTTCAACGAAGAGCGTGCGGCCCGCATGCTGCAGAGCGAGCCCGCCTGGGAGAACCCTGACGTCTGGGTGTCGCTCAAGGCCATCGACGCGCAGGACAAACGCCTCCGCCTGGCCGCACGGCTGGGTTCGCCACAGCACGATGACCACCATGCCATGGGCTATGCCCGCGTGGCGGGCGTCTTCTCCTATGAGGAACTTCCAAGGATGCTGAGCCAGGGCATGGTCGACGCGGTCATCCTGCCGCGCTCGCTCTACGAAGACATGAAAAGTGCCTGGCCATCCGGCCATCGCCTGCTCGAAGGCAAGCCGCGCAGCTCCGGCTTCTACCTGCCCAAGCCCGACCCCCGGCAGTTGGCTGCGCCGCTCAACCAGGCCATCCGGCGCTGCCGGGCGGCCCAAGGCTGATCAAACCCGCGTCCAGTCCATCCACCAGTTGAAGGTCCAGGTGCGGCCGCCGTCGCGGCTCACGCCCTGGCGCCAGCGGCAGCTCCGGGGCGTGATCTGGTCCCAGATGCCGCGCACCTTGATGGGCGTCTCGCCGTCTTTGTCGTCGGCCTCGAAGATGCCGGCGCCGTCGACGAAATGCCCCGGCATGCCGGGGCCCTCCGCGATCCCATGCTTGGCGTTCATCCAGATGTCTCGCCACAGCTGCGCCTTGGGGTCGAAGAAGCGCAGGCCCAGGCCCGAGAAGCCTTTGGCCGGAATGCGCAGCTCCTCGATCGAGGCCGCGCCGTCCAGCAAGCGGATCACCGTGGCCTCGCCGGGGAACTCGTCGAAGCCGCCCTCGGCCTTGGGGCGCCGGTTGTGGATGCGCCACTCGCCGGTGAGGAAATCGAAGTCGCCAGGGCGACCGGGCGGCGGCGTGGGCGCGCTGGCTGAGGCGGGGGCGGCCGCAGCCGCGCCGGCACCCAGACCGCCGGCGGCAGCGGCTTGAAGGAGCAGCGCGCGGCGCTGCAGCAGGGCGAGGGTCATGAGGAGGTTCCTTTCGGTCAGGTGAGAGAGCGCCAGCCCTGGCCCAGCGCGAGCAGGGCCGTGGTCAGCAGGAGCAGGCCGACAGCGCGCGCCAGCCAGGGGGACGCGGCGAAGCGTTGCCGGCCACGCAGGGCGGCCCACAGCACCAGGCCGTAGAGAAGCAACTGCGCGCTGGCGGTGATGCCGGCGAGGGCCAGCGCGCGCAGCGGCTCGCGCGTCAGGTAGGCCGGCAGCACGGTCACGCAGAACACATAGGCCTTGGGGTTCAGCAGGCAGGTGAGCAGCCCGCGCAGCGCCGTGCGCCAGACACTCTCCGCCGGCCCGCCTGCGCCCTCGGCGACCAGCGCCGGCCCATGGCGCAACAGCGGCCAGCCCAGCCAGGCCATGTAGAGCGCACCGCCCAGCAGCACGGCGTTGAACAGCCAAGGCGAGGCTTGCAGCAGCAGCCCGAGGCCCAGCAGGCCCACGGCCATGTGCACGGCGCCACCGGCCAC
>JAFLDE010000130.1 GCA_017302655.1 Burkholderiales bacterium | reverse complement strand
TGTCGGCCGCAGCGGCGTTGTCGTGCTTCACCGAACTGCGACAGATCGACGCCCTGCTGGCCGAGCCGCGAACCGGCTGGGACGACTCCGATGCCACGCTGCTGCCCCTGCTGCTGCGGCCGACCATGCCGCCCTTTTCGCTCATCTGCGGACTGGACGACCCCTACCTCGCCGCCAACCGCGCGTTGCATGCCGGCTTGGAGGTGGCACAGGTTCCTCACGTGTATCTGGAGCGCGCCGGAGGCCATGACTGGGCGTTCTGGCGCGTGCATCTCGCCACGGTTCTGCCCACCCTTCTGTCTCGCTCAGGATGAGCTCATGACCCTCCGTTCGTTCGCTGCGGGCGCCCTTTGCGTGCTGGCTTGGCTGCCGGCAGCCGCGCAGACCAGCGCCTGCTCCGCGCTGGCTCGCCTGCGCTTGCCGCAGGTCAGCATCGACCTGGCCGTGCCCATCGCCAAAGGCGAAAAGCTGTCCGTCTGGCGCGGTGGCTCGCCCATGCCCATGCCCGATGCCTTCTGCCGGGTGCGCGGCGTGGCCACGCCCGTGCCGGGCTCGCGCATCGGCTTCGAAGTCTGGCTGCCCGAGCCAGCGCGTTGGAACGGCAAGTTCATGCAGGCCGGCAACGGCGGCACGGCGGGCTCCATCCCACTGGGTTCGCTGATGGACGGGGTCCGGCGCGGCTATGCGGCGGCCGCCACCGACGGGGGCCATGAGTGGGGCGACGGCTTGGACTACGGCTGGGCCTGGCAACAGCCCACGCGCGTGGTGGATTTCGGCTGGCGTGCCGTGCAGCAAACCAGTCTGGTGGCGCGAAAGGTGATGCGGGCGCACTACCGCCGGGCGCCGGCCAAGTCCTACTTCGTCGGCTGCTCGAATGGCGGGCGCGATGCCATGGTGGCCGCGCAGCGATTCCCGCAGGACTGGGACGGCATCGTGGCCGGCGCGCCGGCGCTCGACTGGTTGGGCTTGATGATCGGCGGCGCCCTGCTGCAGCGGGATCTGGCGCAACCCGGTGCCGGCCTGTCGGCGACCAAGCTGCCCGCCCTCCAGGCTGCCGCCCTGGCCGCCTGCAGTGAAGGCAAGCGCTTCGTCGAACGGCCGGCGCAGTGCCGCTTCGACCCCGGCGTGCTGCGCTGCACCGGCGCCGAGACCGACCAGTGCCTGACCGACGCGCAACTGGTCACCGTGCGCAAGGTGTACGAAGGCGTGACCGACGCCAGTGGCGCCCGCATCCCCGGGCAGTCCATGGGCGGCGAGGCCTTGCCCGGCAACTGGGACTTCTTGCTGCTGCGCCAAGCCAGCGACCCGCTCAGCGGCTCGCGTGCGGCCCCGGGTACGCCGCCGCCCACCAGCATCAGCGAGAGCTTCTTCCGCCACCTGGTTCGCGAAGACGGCGCGTTCCAACTCGCCGACCTGCGCGACGCCGACGTGCTCAGCGCCCGACAGCGCTGGAGCCGCGACCTGGACGCGACCGACCCCGACCTGCGCGCTTTCCGCGCGCGCGGCGGCAAGCTGCTGCACTACCACGGCTGGACGGACGGCGCCATTCCCCCGCAGATGAGCATCGACTACCAGCAGCGCGTGGCGGCCCGCGTGGGCGCCGAGGCCGGCAAGGGCCTGGACGACTTCTACCGGCTCTTCCTCGTGCCGGGCATGAACCACTGCGGCGGTGGCGCCGGACCCTGGCAGGTGGACTGGGTGGAGGTGCTGGAGCGTTGGGTGGAGAAGGGCGAGGCGCCCGCAAGCCTCAGCGCCCAGCACCCCGAAACCCGCGCCACGCAAACCCTGCGCCCCCACGGCGCGCCATGATGTCCCCGCTGACCTCCATGACCCTGAACCGTCGACGCTTCACCCACGCCTTGGGCTTCGCTTCCTTGCGTGCCCTAGGCCCGTGTCTCCCGGCCGCCTCCCTGCTGCCGCTGGCGGCCTGCAGCAAGGCCCCTGATCCCCTGCCACGCGTGGCCAGCGGCCGTGTCGAGCGCCTGGAGAACCTGCCGTCGCGATACGTCGACGCCCGCCATGTCGACATCTGGCTACCCGCGAGCTACGACGGCAAGACCCGCCACCCGGTGGTGTACCTGCACGATGGACAAGCGGTGTTCGACGGCGGTCAAGCCATGAGCCGCATCGGCTGGCGCATGGACCAGGCCGTGCAGGCCTGGGCCGGCTCGCGTGCCGTTACCGCGCCCATCCTGGTCGCCATCTGGAACCACGAGTCCGAGCGGCACCTCGAGTACTTTCCGCAGCCCATGCTCAGCCAGCTCTCCCGCCCGGCCAGAGAGCGTGCCTGGGAGTCGCTGCCCCTGCTCAGCCGACCCTTCGCGGGCGACCTGGTCAAGGAGGGCCGCTCCCACTCGGAGGCCTACCTGGACTACCTCGTGCAGGAGGTGAAACCCGCCATCGACGCCCGCTTCGCGACCCTCCGGGACCCCGCGCACACCTTCCTCATGGGCTCGAGCATGGGCGGGCTGATCTCTGTCCACGGCCTGTTGCGCCATCCCGAGATCTTCGGCGCCGCGGCGGCCCTCAGCCCGCACTGGATCGGGCTGTTCGAGCGCAACGACGAGATCTCCGACGCCGCCCTGGCCTGGCTGCGCCTAGCCCTGCCCAGCCCGTCGCGGGGCCTGCGCCTGTACCTGGATCGAGGCACCGAGGAAATGGACGCCCACTACGCCCATGCCCATGGCCAGGTGGATACGCTGCTGCGCGAGCGCGGTTACCTGGCGCCGCAGGCGGTCAGCCGCGTGGTGAAGGGCGCCGGACACAACGAGCGCGACTGGGGCGCGCGCGCGCACCAGGTGCTGGCCTTCTTGCTCGATGGTGCCGTGCCACCCACGGCTTGATGCATGACCGCCCCAGCCAGCAGGAGTTCCGATTCATGACCCTCAACCGTCGACAGTTCCATCAAGCCGTGGCCCTGGGCGCAGGCGTCGCCGCGAAAGGCGCCCTGTGCTTCGGCACCGTTGGCGCGGCCAGCACGCCTGCCGGGGCGACCCCCGCTCGACAGCAGGTCGCGCACGGTCGCCTGGAGCGCTGGGACGACTTCAGAAGCCGCCACATCGATCCGCGTCCCATCGAGGTCTGGCTACCGCCCGGCTACGACGGCCGCAAGCCCCATGCCGTGCTCTACATGCACGACGGCCAGATGCTGTTCGACCCCGGCACCACCTGGAACAAGCAGGCCTGGGAGCTCGACCGCAAGGCCGCGCCGCTGCTGGCTGAGGGGCGCTTGCGCGACTTCATCGTGGTGGCGCCCTGGAACAACGGCAAGTGGCGCTTCGCCGAGTACTTCCCGCAGGCCTGGCTGCCCCACCTGGATGCCGAGTGGCGCAAGACGCTGGCCGAACGCGCGCTGCAGGGCCCGCCGCGCAGCGACGCCTACCTGCGCTTCCTGGTGGAGGAACTCAAGCCCGCCATCGACGCGCGCTACGCCACGCGGCGCGAACGCGAGCACTGCTTGCTGGCCGGCTCCAGCATGGGCGGACTGATCAGCCTCTACGGCCTGTGCGAACACCCCACCGTGTTCGGCGGCGCCGCCTGCTTCAGCACGCACTGGATCGGCGGCTTCGAACGCAACGAGGTGGTGCCTGCCGCCGCGCTCCGTTACCTGCGCGAGAAGCTGCCCGCACCGGAAAGCGTGCGCCTGTGGATGGACCGCGGCGACCAGGAGCTCGACGCGAAGTACGACCAGGCCCAGACCCGGGTGGATGCGCTGATGGCCGAGAAGGGCTTCCAGGCGCCACGCTTCGTCAGCAAGGTCTTCGCCGGCACCGGCCACAACGAAGGGGCCTGGCGAGACCGGCTGCCCGAGGTGCTCAGCTTCCTGCTGGGGCTGTGATGCGGCTCGCAGCGCTCGGACTGTGTCTGGCGATGGGCCTGGGCGGCGCCCTGGCCACCCCGGGTGAGCACCTCACCCGCCATGTTGACCCCTTCATCGGCACCGACGGCACCGGGCATGTGACGCCGGGCGCCACGGTGCCCTTCGGCATGGTCTTCCCGGCGCCCGACAACGCCGACCGCGGCTGGAGCTACAGCGCCGGCTACCAGTTCCGCCACCCGCGCATCCTGGGCTTCTCGAACACCCACCACAGCGGCGCCGGCATCCCCGAGCTGGGCGATGTGCTGCTGCAGCCGCGTGCCGGCTGGCGCTGGTCGGTGGACACGCGCGACTTCAGCGCCCGCAAGTCCGAGGAGCGCGCCCGCCCGGGGCACTACGCGGTGCGCCTGGCCGCGCATGGCGTGCGCGTGGAACTCACCGCCGCGCCCAAGGTGGCGCTGCAGCGCTACCGCTTCGACCGGCCTGGCCGCGTGCAGGTGCTGGTGGATCTGCAGCACGGCCTGCACTTCGTGGACGGGCCGGCCGCGCTGGCCGCCGACGTGACGCCTCGCGATGACGGCGTGCAGGGCACGGTGTGGCGGCGCAACTGGGTGGAGCGTCAGCTCTCCTTCGTCGTGCAGTTCAGCCAGCCGGTGCTGAAGCGCCAGACGCTGCCGCCACGCCCAGGCGAGAAGGCGCCGCGCCTGCTGCTGGACTTCGACCTCGGCGCTGGCCGGGTGCTGGAGGCGCGCATCGCGCTGTCCACCGTGGACGAGGCGGGCGCGCAGCAGAACCTCGCGACCGCCGCCGGCCGCCACTTCGATGCCGTGCGCGCCGCCGCAGATGCCGAATGGACCGCGCTGCTCGGCCGCATCCGCATCGAGGGTGACGCGCGCACGAAGCGGCTCTTCTACTCGGCGCTCTACCGCGCCCTGCAGCATCCCAGTGACATCGCCGACGCCGATGGCCGCGTGCGCGGCCCGCGTGGCGAGGTGCTGCACGCGCCGGGCGGCGTGTACCACTCGACGCTGAGCCTGTGGGACACCTTCCGCGCCTCGCACCCGCTGTTCACGCTGGTCGTCCCCGAGCGCGTGCCCGGCTTCGTCAACACCCTGCTGGCGCACCACCGGCAGATGGGCTGGCTGCCGCTTTGGACGAGTTGGGGCCGCGAGACCTACACCATGATCGGCAACCCGGCGTTGCCGGTCATCGCCGACGCGCTGCTCAAGGGCTTCGGCGCGAACGGGGCCATCGACGAGCAGGCGGCGCTGGCCGCCATGGTGGAGACCAGCACGCGCGAACGACCCGATGCGGCTGAATGGGCACAGCGCAGCTGGCAGGTGCTCGACCGGTACGGCTACCTGCCCTTCGACCTGCAGCAGGGCGAGTCCGTCAGCAAGACGGCCGAGTGGGGCTATGGCGATGCCGCCGTGGCGACGGTGGCCGAGCGCCTGGGGCAGGCCGCGCAGGCCGAACGCTTCCGCGCCCGCTCACGCAGCTGGCTGCAGCTCTTCGACGACGAAACGCGCACGCTGCGTGGCAAGGACAGCCTGGGCCGTTGGCGCACGCCTTTCGACCCGGTGATGGCCACGTCGCCGATGAACAACCCGGGCGACTACACCGAGGCCAATGCCTGGCAGTACACCGCCACGCCGGCCCTGCATGACGCGCAAAACTTTCGCCAGCGCCTGGGCGGGCCGCAAGCGCTGGAGGCCTGGCTGGACCACTTCTTCAGCCTGCCCGTGCCCAAGCCCGACAAGCACCTGGGCCAGGAGGCCTTGATCGGCCAATACGCGCACGGCAACGAGCCCAGCCACCACATCAGCTGGCTCTACGCCTGGACCGACGCCCCCCACAAGGGCCAGCGCCTGCGCGAGCGCATCGTGCGGCGCTTCTACGGCACCGGTCCGCAGGGCCTGGTCGGCAACGACGACGTCGGCCAGATGAGTGCCTGGCTGGTGTTCGCGATGCTGGGCCTGTACCCGGTCGAACCCATGCACGGGCGCTATGCGCTGGGCGAGCCGCTGCTCTCCGGCGCCCGGCTGGCCCGGCCGGGCCTGGCGCCGCTGCACCTGAGCGGGCGGGGGCCGCATGCCTGTCTGGACGGCCGCTCTGCGTCACGCACGGCGCTGAGCCACGCCGACCTGCTGGCAGCCGGCGCCTTGCGTTGGCAGACGCGGCCTTGCGTCAGAGACTGATCCCCGGCGCGCTCCATGGGCAGGGACCATGGCCCGAGGACCGAGCCATGCAGTGCCTTCAATCCACGCGACGACGGCGCATGCCGGCCAGGGCAGCAAGGCCTGCGCCGAGCAGCAAGGCGGCCGCCGGCTCCGGAACCGCGCTGGCGCTCACGACGATGGGCAAGCCGGAGTTCTCGTAGGTGAAGGCGTTAAGCGACACCGAGCGGGCCTGCGCGTCGTAGTTGAAGGTCATGTAGCCGTAGAAGTCACCGACGCTCGTGCGCCGAACGCCCAAATGCAAGAGACCATCCTGTACGAAGTTCGGCACATACCCATGAAGATCCATCCAGGTATTGCCTTGCCGCCACTCGTTGTCAGGGCCAAGGACCTCGCCGACCAGCGCATAGGGCGTCGTGAACTGGGTGTTGCCGCTCCAGACCGACACATAGAAGTTCGAGGCGATGTTGATGTCGACTTGGCCGTCGAGATCCAGATCGACCTCCAGGTAGCCGCTGGGTGGCAGCAACGTGACGTTGTGGTTCACCGTCACAACGACCGCGTGGGCCGCACCAGCACAAAGGCATGCCGCCGACAGGGCGGCAAGCGTTTTCATGAACGCCATGGAAAGGGAATCCCTTGAATTGTTGGAAATCAACCGCAGCAGGCTCTGGTTCGCACGGCCTACAGGTGGCGGATGGGTGCCAAGAAGTGGCAGGCCCGAGATGTTGCCAGTTGCGCCAAGCCGGTTCAGGCACACCCCCTGCATTCGGGGGCCCTGGTGGCCGACCGACGAAGGTGTCCGGCCTTCTCTTCACGCCAGACTGATCCCCGGCACGCACTTCACCTCTTCCATCACCACATAGGTGCGCGTCTCGCGCACGCCGGGCAGGCTCCAGATGCCGGCGCCGATGAAGTGCCGGTAGGCGGCCATGTCGGCCACTCGGGTCTTGAGCAGGTAGTCGAAGCCGCCCGCCACGAGGTGGCACTCCAGGATTTCCGGCCGCGCCTGCACGGCCGCCTTGAAGCTGTCCATGACGTCGTGCACGGTGCGGTCTAGCAGCACCTCCACGAAGACGAGCAGCGCGGCACCGAGCTTGTCGGGGTTGAGCTGGGCGCGGTAGCCCAGGATGTAGCCCTCGCGCTGCAGGCGCTTCACGCGCTCGTGCACGCTGCTGGACGAGAGGTGCACCTGCTCGGCCAGGCTCTGGTGGGTGGCGCGGGCATCCTGCTGGAGCAGTTGCAGCAGGCGCAGGTCGGTGCGGTCCAGGTCCATCGAAATTCCTTCGGTCGGTTCGCGCATTGTCCGGAGCATTTCCGGCAATGTTCTGCCTACAGTCACGGAAATTCCTGTTTGGAGCCGCTCCATGACCTCCCCCGCCCCCGCCGAAGTGCAACGCCTGCCTGCCCCCTACGCCGATGAGAACACCTGCGTCGCGCAGCTGGCGGCCGAGTTGGCCGGGCTGGACGCGCAATGGCCGCAGGTACTGAAGACGGCCGGCGCGTGGGTGGAACAGGTGCGTGGCAACCCGGCGCCGTTCTGGGCCATGGAAAGCTTGCTGCGCGAATACCCGATCACCCGCCCGGAAGGCCTCGCGCTGATGCGCTTGGCCGAGGCCCTGCTGCGCGTGCCCGACGCGGAAACAGCGATTGCGCTGACCGCCGACCAGCTCGGCCGCGCGGACTTCGACGCCGCGGGCGACGGGCCGCACAAGATGCTGAGCAGCCTGAGCGCGGCGGCGATTTCCCTCTCGAAGAAGTTCCTGCCCGGCGAGGAAAGCACCGGGCTGATGGGCCGCATGGGCAGCAAGACCGTGGTGGCCGCCACGGTGCGCGCCATCCAGCTGCTCGGCCGCCAGTTCGTGCTCGGCCGCAACATCGACGAGGCGCAGGGCGAGGCCGATGCCGCGCGCCGCGAGCTGAAACAGCTCACCTTCAGCTACGACATGCTGGGCGAGGGCGCGCGCACCGAAAAGGACGCCGAGCGCTACCTGGCCAGCTACCGCAACGCCATCGCGCGCATCGCCGCCCGCAACGGCACGGCCAGCAGCCCGATGGCCGCCGACGGCATCTCCATCAAGCTCAGCGCGCTCTTCACGCGCTACGAGGTGCTGCAGCGCGAACGCGTGTTCGCCACCCTGGTGCCGCGTGTGCAGGGCCTGGTGGACGCCGCTGCGCAGGCGAACATGAACCTCACCATCGACGCCGAGGAGGTGGACCGGCTCGAACTCAGCCTCGATGTGTTCGAGGCCCTGGCCGCGCACATCGCGCGCACCCACCCGCAGTGGCAGGGCTTCGGCCTGGCCGTGCAGGCCTACCAGCTGCGCGCGCGTGCGGTCATCGACGCGGTGGCCGACATCGCCCGTCGCCACGGTCTGAAGTTCATGGTGCGCCTGGTCAAGGGCGCCTACTGGGACGGTGAGATCAAGCGCGCGCAGGAGCTGGGCCTGGCCGCCTACCCGGTGTTCACGCACAAGGCGCACACCGATGTGTCCTACCTGGCCTGCACGCGCGCGCTGCTAGCGCACAAGGACGTGATCTACCCGCAGTTCGCCAGCCACAACGCCGGCACCATCGCGGCCATCGTGCAGATGGCGCGCGAGGCGGGCGCGCCCTTCGAGATGCAGCGCCTGCACGGCATGGGCGAGGGCGTGTACCGCGAGGTGCTGAAGGATGCGTCGATCGGCTGCCGCGTGTACGCGCCGGTGGGTGAACACCGCGACCTGCTGGCCTACCTGGTGCGCCGCCTGCTGGAGAACGGCGCCAACTCCAGCTTCGTGCACCAGCTGGCCGACCCCGAGGTGGCCGTGCCCGAACTGCTGTCCTGCCCGCTCGCCGATGTGCGCCGCGCGCCGCTGCAGCCGCTGCCGGTGGACCTCTACAAGGCCGCGGGCGAAACGCGCCGCAACAGCAGCGGCGCCGACCTGGCCGACCCCGCGCAGCGC
>JAFLDE010000013.1 GCA_017302655.1 Burkholderiales bacterium | reverse complement strand
GGCTTCCACGGCTTGCCCCGCGCGCGCGGCCACGGCCAGGTGGCAGCGGCGCAGCAGCTCCTGCGGCTCGCGCCAGGTCGAGAGGCGTGCGTACTGGTCCTGGCCGATGACCAGCCACCAGCGCGCCCCCGGTGGCTGCAGTGCGCGCAGGGTGTCCACCGTGACCGTAGGCCCTGCTTGCTCCACCTCGTGGCGCGACACCCGCACCCGCGCCAAGCCGGCAAAGGCCAGCTCCGCCATGGCCACGCGGTGGGCGCCGCTGGCCAGCTCAGACCCGTTTTTTTGCCAGGGCGCCCCGGCCGGCATGACGATGAGTTCGTCCAGCCCAAGTTCGCGCACGGCCAACTCGGCAAGCAGCCGATGCGCGCGGTGCGGCGGGTTGAAGCTGCCGCCGAACAGGCCCACCACGCTCACAGCCAGAGGTGCGTGGCGGGCTCGTCCGCCCAGTCGCGCGGGCGCAGGAAGTCGGCATAGAGGCGAGCCTCGGGGGTGCCGTCCTCGGGCGCCCATTGGTAGCGCCATTTCACTTCCGGGGGCATGGACAGCAGGATGGATTCGGTCCGCCCGCCGCTTTGCAGGCCGAACAGGGTGCCGCGGTCCCAGACCAGGTTGAACTCGACGTAACGCCCGCGCCGGTAGGCCTGGAAGTCGCGCTCCCGCTCGCCGTAGGCGTAGCCCTGGCGGCGCTCCACGATGGGCGCATAGGCGAGGAGAAAGGCATCGCCGAGCGCGCGCATCAGCGCGAAGCCGCCTTCGAAGCCGCCTTCTTCGAAGTCATCCCAGAACACGCCGCCCACGCCGCGCGGCTCGTTGCGGTGCTTCAGGAAGAAGTACTCGTCGCAGGCCTGCTTGAAGCGGGCATAACGCTCCGCCCCCACGGCGTCGCGGCAGACGCGGTGGAAGTGCTGGGCGTCCCGCTCGAAGCCGTAGTACGGCGTGAGGTCCATGCCACCACCCCACCAGCTCACCGCCTCGCCACTGGGCGGCTGGGCCTGGAAGAAGCGCACGTTCAGGTGCACGGTGGGCACGAAGGGGTTCTGCGGATGGATGACCAGGCTGACACCCAGGGCCTCAAAGGCCGAGCCCGCGAGATGCGGCCGCGCCGCGGTGGCCGAGGGCGGCAGCACGCGGCCTTGCACATGGCTGAAGAGCACGGCCGCGCGCTCGAACACGCTGCCGCCTTCGAGCATGCGCGACAAGCCGTCGCCCTCCAACCGCCCGCCCGGCTCGCGCTGCCAGTGGTCGCGTGCGAAGGCCTGGCCGTCGAGCGACTCCAGGCCGGAGACGATGCGCTGCTGCAAGTCGAGCAAATAGGCGCGGACGGCCGCCACGGCGGGAGGGGAACTCATGGTCGCAGTCGGATGGGCGAGGCCAGCTCGGGCTTGAGGCCGCGCACGTCGTGGAAGACCTCGGCGAAGTGGGCGAAGTCGGCGTCCACGTCGCCGCAGGGCCGCACGAAATCAGTGACACGCACGGTGCGCGTCGGGTAGTCGAAAGCGACGAGCGCGATGGGCGCCTGCGCCTGCACCGCCACCTGGTAGGCGCCACTGCGCCAGCCGCTGGCCAGCGAACGGGTGCCCTCGGGCGCAGCGGCCAACCACCAGTCCCTGCCCTGAGCCATGGCCTCACGCAACTGCGCGGCGGTGGCCGGCACCACGCCGTTTCGATTGCTGCGGTCCACCGGAATGCCGCCAATCCAGCGCATCCAGCGCCCCAGCAGCGGCACGCGGAACAGGCTGTCCTTGCCCCAGTAATGCGCCTGCACGCCCACTGCCCACTTCACCAGAACGCCCAGCGGGAAGTCCCAGTTCGAGGTGTGCGGGTAGACCAGGATCACACCTTGCCGCGCCGGAAAGCCCTCGAACAGCAGGTGCCAGCCCAGCAGGCGCAGCAAGCCGCGCGCCATGGCGCTGCCACGCGGCGTGAACTCGGTGCGCGCCGGCAGGCGCTCAGGCTTCAACGCTTGACCGCCCGATGCCCGATGTCGCGCCGCAGCTGCATGCCGTCGAAGCGAATCGGTTCCAGCAGCTCGTAGGCGCGCTGCTGCGCCACGCGCACCGACTCGCCCAGCGCCGTGGCGCAGAGCACCCGGCCACCGCTGGTGACGAGCTGGCCGTCGCCGTTGGCCGCCGTGCCGGCGTGGAAGACCATGGCGTCATCCTGGTCCGGCGGCAGGCCGTCGATGCCGTCGCCCTTGCGCGGCTGCAGCGGGTAGCCATGCGCGGCCAGCACCACGCCCAAGGCGGCGCGGCGGTCCCATTGCAGCTCCACGTCCTTCAGAGCGCCCTGCCCTTCGGTAGCCGCCATCAGCAGCTCGAACAGGTCGGACTTCAGACGCATCAGGATGGGCTGCGTCTCGGGGTCGCCCAGGCGCGCGTTGAACTCGATGGTGTAGGGCCGGCCCTCGGCGTCGATCATCAGCCCGGCATACAGGAAGCCGGTGAACGGAATGCCGTCCTTGGCCATGCCGGCGATGGTGGGCAGCACGATCTCGTGCATCGCCTTGGCGTGCACATTGGGCGTGACCACCGGCGCGGGCGAGTACGCGCCCATGCCGCCGGTGTTGGGGCCTTCGTCGCAGTCCAGCAGGCGCTTGTGATCCTGGCTGGTGGCCAGGGCCACCACCTCCTTGCCGTCGCTGATGACGATGAAGCTGGCCTCCTCGCCCTGCAGGAACTGCTCGATGACGACCCGCGCCCCTTCCACGTTGTGCGTCACGCCCAGCACGTTGTCGCGCAGGATCATGTCGATCGCCGCATGCGCCTCGTCCAGGGTCATGGCCACCACCACGCCCTTGCCCGCCGCCAGGCCGTCGGCCTTGATGACGATGGGCGCGCCCTGCTCGGCCACGTAGGCATGCGCCGCGTCGGCATCGCCAAACACCGCGTAGCGCGCGGTCGGGATGCCGTGGCGTTGCATGAAGTCCTTGGCAAAGGCCTTGCTGCTCTCCAGCTGCGCCGCCGCCTTGGTGGGGCCGAAGATGCGCAGACCCCGGCCACGGAAGATGTCCACGATGCCGGCCGCCAGCGGGGCCTCGGGGCCGACCACGGTCAGCACCACCTTGTTCTGCTCGGCCCAGTCGGCCAGCTCGTGCGGGTCGCTCAGCGCGAGGTTCTTCAGGTTGGTGTCGCGCAGCGTCCCGCCGTTGCCGGGCGCCACGAACACCTGACTGACCTTGGGCGACTGCGCCAATTTCCAGGCGATGGCGTGTTCACGCCCGCCTGAACCCACCACGAGTACCTTCATGCCAGATCCAGCTCTGCGTTGTGGAAGACGTTCTGCACGTCATCCAGGTCTTCGATGACGTCCAGCAGTTTCTGCATGCGCTGGGCGTCTTCGCCGGCCAGGGCAATGTTGTTCTCGGCGCGCATCGTCACCTCGGCCAGTTCGGGGTTGAAGCCCTTGGCCGCCAGCGCGTCGCGCACGGCCTCGAAGTCACCGGGCGCCGTCAGCACCTCGATGGAGCCGTCCTCGCCCGTCACCACGTCCTCGGCGCCAGCATCCAGCGCGGCTTCCATCAGCGCGTCCTCGCTGGTGCCGGGTGCGAACAGCAGCTGCCCGCAATGCTTGAACTGGAAGGCCACCGAGCCCTCGGTGCCGAGGTTGCCGCCGTACTTGCTGAAGGCATGCCGCACCTCGGCCACCGTGCGCACGCGGTTGTCCGTCATGGTGTCCACGATGATCGCCGCGCCGCCGATGCCGTAGCCCTCGTAGCGGATTTCCTCGTAGCTCACCCCCTCGGCATTGCCGGTGGCTTTGTCGATGTTGCGCTTGACGGTGTCCGCCGGCAGGTTGGCCGCCTTGGCGTTCACGATGGCCAGGCGCAGGCGCGGGTTCATTGCCGGGTCGCCACCGCCGGTGCGCGCGGCCACCATGATTTCTCGGATCAGCCGGGTCCAGACCTTGCCGCGCTTTTCATCCTGCCGGCCCTTGCGGTGCTGGATGTTGGCCCATTTGGAATGCCCTGCCATGACTCGATTGCTGTGGGTGAAAGGGGCGGGATTCTACGGAGCGTGCAGCAGGCGCCCGCAGTGGCTGGCTCAATCGCCACGCACAAGCAGCACAGGCACCGGACTGGCGCGCAGCACCAGTTCGGCGTCACTGCCCAGCGGCGCGCGCGCCGTGCCGCACCGGCCATGGGTGCCCATGACGATGAGCTGGCAGACCTTGCTGCGGGCCGCAGCGAGGATGGCGTCGCACACACGCGCCGCCGGCGCAGCCCCCTGGACGTAGGCCTCGACCTTCAGGCCGGCTTCCAGCAGTTGCTGGCGCGTGCCCTCGACGAGGCCGCGCGCGTGGTCGTGCTGGACGGTGCTGAGTTGTTCCCAGACTGTGGCTGTGGTGGCTTCGACCATCATCGGGTGCACTTCCACCACGTGAATCAGAACCAAGATGCTGCCAGCCAAGCGGGCCAGCTGGATGGCTTCGTCCAGGCCCTTGCAGGCGGTGCGCTGCCATCGATGGGGACCAGCATGCGGTCGTACGTGGTGGGCTCCTTGCGCGCTACCCACTCATGCTGCGCCGACGGCACCGGCCTTGACTTGACTCAGCGCAAGGCGAGCACCGGCTGGCCGGCCACCCCCACCTCGGCGAAGCAAGGCCCGCGGCTGGCGAACACCAGGGCATCGAGCTGCTGCGCGAGGGGCACGTCTTCCAGGCCTTCGGTGGCCGGGTCGATCACCAGCCAGTCGGCGCGGGCACCCACTTTCAAGCCCCAGACCGGCAAGCCAGCGGCGCGCGCGGCGCCGGTGTGCATGGCATCGAACAGGCGGGCGGCGGTGCTGGGTTGCATGGCTGGCTCGGCGCAGACGTTGCGCTGGCGGGCGAGCAGGCGTTGCGTGTATTCGAGCCAGCGCAGCTCCTCGCGCCACTCGCGCGTGACCTGGCTGTCGCTGCCCAGGGTGAGCGGGATGCCGGCGTTCAAGCACTCGCGCAGCGGTGGCAGGCCGTCGCCCAGATTGGCCTCGGTGCCGGGGCAGAGCACCACGCCGGCGCCGCTGCGGGCGATGGCTTCGACTTCGTCGGGCGCCAGGTGCGTGGCGTGCACCAGTTGCCAGCGTGCGTCCAGGTGCGGTGCCAGCCACTGCACCGGGCGCTGGCCGTGCTGGCGCACGCAGGCCTCTACCTCGGCGGTCTGCTCGGCCACGTGGATGTGGATGGGGAGGTCGGTGTCGCCCACGAGGCGCAGCAGGTGGTCGACATCGCCCGGGTGCGCGGCACGCAGCGAGTGCAGGGCCACACCGGCATTCACACCGCCGGCACGCAGTTGCTCGCAGGCGCGCCAAACCCAGTCGGCATCCGTCTTGAAGCGGCGCTGGTCCGTGCGCAGTCCCGGCGTGCCGAAGCCCTGGTGGGCGTAGAGCACGGGCAGCAAGGTGAGCCTGACGCCGGCCTCACGCGCGGCGTCGGCCAGGGCCCAGGCCATGGCCAGCTCGTCTTCGTAGGCTTGGCCGTCCTCGCGGTGCTGCAGATAGTGGAACTCGACGACTTGCGTGTAGCCGCCAGCCAGCAGCTCGCGGTAGAGCCGGGTGGCCACGCGGCGCAATTCGTCGGGCGTGATGCGCAGGGCCACGCCGTACATGGCGTCGCGCCAGCTCCAGAAATCGTCCTGCCCCTGTTCGCGCCGCTCGGCCAGGCCGGCCATGGCGCGCTGGAAGGCGTGGCTGTGGGCGTTGACCAGCGGCGGCAGCACGGCGCCCTTCAATCGGCGGGCGTGCGGCGGGCAGGCCTGGCCGGACTGGATGCGCGACCAGCGGCCGGCGCCGTCCACCTCCAGCAGCACATTGGCCTGCCAGCGTCCGCCCAGCCAGGCGGCTTCGGTCCACAGGCTGGTCATGGGGTGGTCGCGTCCAGAAAGGCCTGCAGGCAGGCCTGCAGCAGGGGCCGAAGCTGAGCGGCCTTGGCTTCCTGCAGCGGCCGCGGCGGCGGGTGGGCCTTGTCTTCGAGCATGTAGATGGCCTGGACCATCTCCATCTGCAGGGCGTGGATGCCGTCTTGGGGCTGGCCGTAATGGCGGGTGATGTGGCCGCCCTTGAAGCGGCCATCGACCACATGGCTGTAGCTGCGCTGGCCGGCCAGCACAGCGGCCACCGCCTGCAGGCCCGCCGCCCCGCAGGCCTGGCCGGCGTTGCTGCCCAAGCTCAGGTCGGGCAGGCGGCCTTCGAACAGCCAGGGCAGCTCGCTTTCGATGCTGTGCCCGTCCCACAGCAGGGCCACGCCGTGCAGCGCGCGCAGGCGCGCCAACTCGCGCTGCAGCGCGCCGTGATACGGCTGCCAGAAATGCTCGACACGGCGTGCGCGTTCCAGCTCGTCAGGCGCGCGGCCTTCGCGGTAGAGCGGTGTGCCGTCGAAGAAGCGGGTCGGGCAGAGCTCGGTGTTGTTGGCGCCCGCGTACATCGGCCGGTCGTCGCTCGGGCGGTTGAGGTCGATCAGGTAGCGGGAATAGCGTGGCACCAGCAGGCTGGCGCCCAGCGCCTCGGCGATGGGGCCGTAGACGGCCTCCAGATGCCAGTCGCTGTCCTCGCTGGCCAGCGCACGGCTGCGGTAGCGGCCGTGTTCGGCCCAGGGGATCTCCGAGCCGGTGTGCGGCAGGCTGATGAGCAGCGGCACCCGGCCGGCGCGCAGGCGGTAGACCGTGCTTTCATCCATGAGGGTTCTCCTCGGTCTCCAGGCCCGCGCAGACGCGGCGGCGCAGCAGGGCGCCCCCCATCCAGTAGCTGAGCTCGCGCGGGTGGTCGATGTCCCAGACGCAGAAGTCGGCGCGCAGCCCGGCGCGCAGGCGGCCGCGGTCGGCCAGGCCCAGCGCGCGCGCCGCCTGCACGGTGGCGCCGCGCAGGGCTTCTTCGGGGCTGAGCCCGAAATGCAGGCAGGCCAGGTGCATGGCCAGGCGCAGCGACAGCAGCGGCGAACTGCCCGGGTTGTGATCGGTGGACACCGCCATGGGCACGCCGGCCTCGCGCAGCAGGCGCACCGGCGGAAGCTTGGTCTCGCGCAGGAACTGGAAGGCGCCGGGCAGCAGCACGGCCACGGTGCCGGCAGCGGCCATGGCGGCGATGCCCTCTTCGCTCAACCACTCCAGGTGGTCGCAGGACAGCGCGCCGTAGCGCGCCGCGAGCTGGGCGCCGCCCTGGTCGGACAGCTGTTCGGCATGCAGCTTCACCGGCAGACCGAGCTGACGCGCCATGGCAAACAGGCGCTCGACCTGCGCCGGGCTGAAGGCGATGCGTTCGCAGAAGGCGTCCACCGCGTCCACCAGCTGGTGCTCGTGCAGCTTCTCCAGCCAGCCCAGCGCGTCGCTCACGTAGTCGTCGGCGCGGCCCTCGTACTCGGGCGGCAGCGCGTGCAGGGCCAGGAAGGTGGTCTGCACGGAGATGCCGTCTTCATGCCCGAGCCGGCGCGCCACCTGCAGCATGCGCGCCTCGTCGACCAGGCTGAGGCCGTAGCCGGACTTGATCTCGAGGGTGGTCACCCCGTCGCTCTTCAGCGCCGCCAGGCGCCGGCGCGCTGACTTCAGCAGGGCCGACTCGCCCATCTGCCGCGTGCTATTCACGGTGGAGCGGATGCCACCGCCGCTGCGCGCGATCTCCTCGTAGCTGACCCCGGCCAGGCGGGCCTCGAACTCCTTGGCACGCAGGCCGCCGTAGACCAGATGGGTGTGGCAGTCGATGAGGCCGGGCGTGACCCAGGCGGCATGCAGGTGCTGCTCTTCCTGCACCTGGACGGCCAGCTCAGCGGGCAGCGCGGCCAGCTCGCCCACCCAGGCGATGCGCGAGCCGTCCACGAGCAACGCGCCGTTCTCGATCGCGCCCCAGGGGGTGTCGCCGTCCAGCGTGGCCAGACGGGCATCGCGGTACAGCTTCATGGTTGGAAACTCCCTTGCAGCACGTAGCGCCCTCCGGGGTGCAACAGGCGCGCCCAGCTTACCGGCCCCATGGCGCCATGGGTGAGCCGCTGCACGAGCAAACAGGGGGCACCCGGGTTGATGCCGAGCAGGCCGGCCTGCTCGGCATCGGCGGCCACGGCCTCGATCTGGAACTGCGCGGCGGTGAGCGGCGCCACGTCCAGCAGGTAGGCGGTGGGCGTTCGCGCGCGGAAGTCCTGCGCCAGAAAGTCGGGCGCCGCAGCGGGCAGCACCCAGCGGGACTCGATCTGCAGTGGCTCGCCCTGCTCGCGGTGCAGCAGCCGGCAGAAGAACACCGGCGCGCCGGCGCGAAGGCCCAGGGCATGCGCCACCTCGGCGCTGGCGCTTTCGCGGCGCAGCGCCAGCACCTCGCTGGCGTGGTGGTGGCCGCGCTCGGAGGCCGAGGCGTGCAGGTCGCGCAGTTCCAGGCGGGCGGCCACGCGGGTCAGCTCAGCCACAAAGCTGCCGCGGCCCTGCTCGCGCCGCACCAGACCCAGCTGCTGCAACTCGCGCAGCGCGCGGTTGACCGTCATGCGGCTGACCTGGAATTGCGCGCACAGCTCGGCCTCGCTGGGCAGGCGGTCGCCGGCGCGCCAGCGCCCCTCGCGGATGCCGGCGCGCAGCCAGTCCTGGATCTCGCTGTATGTGGCCATGGCGCATTCTGGCCCCACTTGACCAAACTTGTCTAGACAACCAGAATCGCCGCCTCGCTCCAGGAGTTCCACCATGAGTCGCACAGTCCGCGCCCCCAGGGGCAGCCAGCTGCATTGCAAGAGCTGGCTCACCGAAGCCGCCTTCCGCATGATCCAGAACAACCTCGACCCCGAGGTGGCCGAGCGGCCCGAGGACCTGGTGGTCTACGGCGGCATCGGCAAGGCCGCGCGCAACTGGCCGGCCTTCGAGCGCATCCTGGAGGTGCTGCAGCGCCTGGAGGACGACCAGACCCTGCTCATCCAGAGCGGCAAGCCGGTGGGCGTGTTCCCCAGCCACCCCGACGCGCCACGCGTGCTGCTGGCAAACAGCAATCTGGTGCCAGCCTGGGCGAACTGGGAGCACTTCAACGAGCTCGACCGCAAGGGCCTGATGATGTACGGGCAGATGACGGCGGGCAGCTGGATCTACATCGGCACCCAGGGCATCGTGCAGGGCACCTACGAGACCTTTGCCGAGGCCGGCCGACAGCATTACGCAGGCAGCTGGGCCGGCCGTTGGATCCTGACGGCTGGGCTCGGGGGCATGGGCGGCGCGCAGCCGCTGGCGGCCAGCTTTGCCGGCGCCTGCTCGCTGAACATCGAGTGCCAGCAAAGCCGCATCGACTTCCGTCTGAAGACCCGCTACCTGGACGAACAGGCCGCGAACCTCGACGACGCCCTGGCGCGCATTGCCCGGTACACGGCGGAGGGCAAGGCGGTGTCGATCGGCCTGCTCGGCAACGCTGCCGAACTCTTGCCCGAGATGGTGTTGCGCGGGGTGCGGCCTGATCTCGTCACCGACCAGACCAGCGCCCATGACCTCATCAACGGCTACCTGCCCATCGGCTGGAGCGTGGAGACCTGGCGCGCCGCCGCGGCCGACCCCGCCCGTCACGAGACGCTGAAGACCGCCGCCGCCCAGGCCTGCGCGGTGCACGTGCGCGCCATGCTCGACTTCCAGGGCATGGGCGTGCCCGTGGTGGACTACGGCAACAACATCCGCCAGGTCGCGTTTGACGAAGGCGTGAAGAGCGCCTTCGGTTTCCCCGGCTTCGTGCCCGCTTACGTGCGCCCGCAGTTCTGCGAGGGGCGCGGGCCCTTCCGCTGGGTGGCGCTCTCGGGCGACCCCGAGGACATCTACAAGACCGACGCAAAGATCAAGGAACTCTTCCCCGAGGAGACCCGCGTGCACCGCTGGCTGGACATGGCGCGCGAACGCATCGCCTTCCAGGGTCTGCCGGCGCGCATCTGCTGGCTGGGCCTGGGCCAGCGCCACCTTGCCGGTCTGGCCTTCAACGAGATGGTGGCCAAGGGCGAGCTGAAGGCCCCCATCGTCATCGGCCGCGACCACCTCGACTGCGGCTCGGTGGCCAGCCCGAACCGCGAGACCGAGAGCATGCAGGACGGCTCGGATGCCGTCTCCGACTGGCCGCTGCTCAACGCCCTCCTGAACACCGCCGGCGGCGCCACCTGGGTGAGCCTGCACCACGGCGGCGGCGTCGGCATGGGCTACAGCCAGCACAGCGGCGTGGTCATCGTGGCCGACGGCACGCCGGCCGCCGCAGCGCGCTTGAAGCGCGTGCTCTGGAACGACCCCGCCACCGGCGTCATGCGCCATGCCGACGCCGGCTACGACCAAGCCCTGGCCTGCGCCCGCACCCAGCAACTCGACCTGCCCTCGCTGGCTTGACTCCCCCCCGAGGCGGCTGCGCCGCCACCCCCTCAAGGGGGCGCCACCGGTGGCCCGGCAGAGCCGGTTCCACGGTGGCACTTGATCAACCCCGTTTGCGGCGTGCGGCCTGCTTGCCGAGGAACGCCATGGAGCCCTCAACATGAAACTCTTGCCCGGACACCTCGACCTCGCGCAGTTGCGCGCCATGGCCGCTGGGGGCCTCACCCTGGAGCTGGCCGACTGGTCGGCGATCGACGCGTCCAGCCAGCTGGTGGCCGATGCGGCCGCGGGCGACGCCCCCGTCTACGGCGTGAACACGGGCTTTGGCAAGCTGGCGAGCACGCGCATCGCCAAGGACCAACTGCAGGCGCTGCAGCTGAACCTGATCCGCAGCCACAGCGTGGGGGTGGGCGCGCCCATGTCGCCGGCCGTGGTGCGGCTGATGCTCGCCACCAAGGCGGCGAGCCTTGCGCGCGGCTTCAGCGGCGTGCGCCGCGAGGTGGTGCAGGCCCTGCTCGACGCCTTCAACGCCGGCTTCCTGCCCTACGTGCCGGTGCAGGGTTCGGTGGGAGCCAGTGGCGATCTGGCGCCGCTCTCGCACATGACCCTGGCCCTGATGGGCGAGGGCGAGGCGCTGGTGAACGGTGAGCGCCGCCCTGCCCTGCCCGAGCTGCAGCGCCTGGGCTTGAAGCCTCTGACGCTCGCGGCCAAGGAAGGCCTGGCGCTCATCAATGGCACGCAAGCCAGCACGGCGCTGGCCCTGCACGCGCTGATCCGCTTCGAGACCCTGTTCGCCAGCGCGCTGGCCAGCGGCGCGCTGAGCCTGGACGCCGCGCGCGGCAGCGACGGCCCCTTCGACGCGCGCATCCACGCGGTGCGCGGCCAGCCGGGACAGATCGAGGTGGCGGCCGTCTACCGCGAGCTGCTGGCGGGCAGCGCCATCCGTGCCTCGCATCAGGAAGGCGACGAACGCGTGCAGGACCCCTACTGCCTGCGCTGCCAGCCGCAGGTCATGGGTGCCTGCCTGGACCAGGCCCGTCACGCCGCGCAGGTGCTGGTGCGCGAAGCCAATGCGGTGACCGACAACCCCCTGGTGTTCGACGACTTGATGGTCAGCGGTGGCAATTTCCACGCCGAACCCGTGGCCCTGGCGGCCGACGGCTTGGCGCTGGCCATCGCCGAAGTGGGCGCCATCGCCGAGCGGCGCATCGCCATGCTCATCGATCCCGGCATCTCGCGCCTGCCGCCCTTCCTCACGGCGGACGCCGGCCTGCACAGCGGCTTCATGATTGCCCATGTGACCGCCGCCGCCCTGGCCAGCGAGAACAAGAGCCTGGCCCACCCGGCCAGTGTGGACAGCCTGCCCACCAGTGCCAACCAGGAGGACCATGTGAGCATGGCCACCTTCGCCGCGCGCCGCCTGCATGCCATGCTGGACAACAGCGCGCACATCGTGGCCATCGAGTTCCTGGCGGCCGCGCAGGGCGTCGACTTCCTGCGTCCCCTGGCCAGCTCGCCTCCGCTGGAAGCCCTGCACGCGTCGCTGCGTCAGCACTGCGCCAGCATGCCCGCCGACCACTACCTGGCGCCTGACATCGAGCGCGCCAACGCGCTGCTCTGGCAGGGCGCGTTGCGGGCTGCAGGGGCACCGGCGCTGGCCTGACAATCCGCGCCCATGAGCGCATCTCCCGTCATCCCGACCATTCAAGTGGCGCCCGGCGTCCAGACCGGCAACCACCTGCCCTTCGTGCTGTTCGGCGGCATCAATGTGCTGGAGTCGCTTGACCTGGCGCTGCGGGCCTGCGAGCACTATGTCGAGGTCACCCGCAAGCTGGGCATCCCCTACGTCTTCAAGGCCAGCTTCGACAAGGCCAACCGCAGCAGCATCCACAGCTACCGCGGCCCGGGGCTGGAGGAAGGCCTGAAGATTTTCGAAGCCGTGAAGGCCCGCTTCGGGGTGCCGGTCATCACCGACGTGCACGAGCCCTGGCAGTGCGAGCCCGTCAGCCAGGTGGTTGACGTGCTGCAGCTGCCGGCCTTCCTGGCAAGGCAGACCGACCTGGTGGTGGCGCTGGCCAGGACGGGCCGCGTCATCAACATCAAGAAGCCGCAGTTCCTGAGCCCGGCGCAGATGAAGAACATCTGCGAGAAGTTCGCCGAGGCGGGCAACGAGCAGCTCATCCTCTGCGACCGCGGCTCCTGCTTCGGCTACGACAACCTGGTGGTCGACATGCTGGGCTTCGGCGTCATGAAGAAGCAATGCGGCGACCTGCCGGTGATCTTCGACGTCACCCACGCGCTGCAGCAGCGCGAGAGCGGCGCGGCCGCCTCCGGCGGACGCCGCAGCCAGGTGCTGGAACTGGCCCGCTCGGGCATGGCCTTGGGCCTGGCCGGGCTGTTCCTGGAGTCGCACCCCAACCCGGCCGAAGCCAAGTGCGACGGCCCCAGTGCCTTGCCCCTGCACCAGCTGGAACCCTTCCTCGCCCAGGTCAAGGCCGTGGACGACTTGGTCAAGAGCTTCGCCCCCTTGTCCATCGAGTGATGGACGCCGGCGGCGACCAGACCGTCGGCAGCGCCTTCGCGACCAGCTACGAGGCGCTGCTGCAGCTGGCGCGGCGGCGCCTGGCCGGCGAGCGTGCGCCCATTTCGGCTGCCACCCTGGCGCACGAGTTGTTCCTGGACATGCAGCACCGCACCGACCTGCGCTTCGCCAACCGAGCGCAGTTCCTTGCCTACGCCAGCCGGGCCATGCGCCATCTGCTGGTGGACATGGCGCGCGAACGACTGGCCGCCAAGCGGCACTCCGAGATGCTGCCGCTGACACTGGGCGCCGAGGTGGCCGATGGTGCCGCCAATCCCGAGCAGCTGCTGGTACTGAACGAAGCGCTGGAGCGCCTGGCACAGCTCGACGAACGGCTGTTCGAGGTCGCACAGCTGCGCGCCGTGTTGGGTCTGGAGGTGCAGGAGGTGGCCGAGTTGCTGGGCGTCTCCGAACCCACGGTGAAGCGCGACTGGCAGCGCGCCAAGGCCTTTCTGCACGGGCTGCTGCGTGACTGATGCGCGCGAGGAAGACCGCCGTGCGCTCGACCTGTTCGACGCCCTGGCGGCCTTGCCGGCGACGGCACGCGAAGCCCTGCTTGCCGATGTGGAAGCGCCCCTGCAGCAACGCCTGCGCCGCATGCTCGCGGCGCTGGACACCCCCACGCGGCGCCCTGCCCTGCAAGCCTCGCAATCCCGGCACCGGGCGGGCGAGCGCATCGCCGCCTGGCGCCTGGCCGCCTGCATCGGGCGCGGCGGCATGGCCGAAGTCTGGCGCGCCGAGCCCGTGGAAGGCCGCCTGCAACGCACCGTGGCACTGAAGCTGCCGCTGCATCTGGACGGCAGCCTGGCGGAACGCTTCGCGCGCGAACGCGACGTGCTGGTGGCGCTGGATCACCCGCATATCGCCCGCCTCTACGACGCCGGGGCCGACGCGCAAGGCCACCCCTTCCTGGCGCTGGAACTGGTCGAAGGCCTGCCCATCACGCAGTACGCGGCCGAGAGGGAGTTGGGGCGCGAGGCGCGACTGCACCTGGCGCTGCAGGTGCTCGACGCCCTGGGCCATGCGCATCGACGCCTGGTCGTGCACCGCGACCTCAAGCCCAGCAACGTGATGGTCAGCGCGCAGGGCGAGGTCAAGCTGCTCGACTTCGGCATCGCCAAACTGCTCGCCCAGCCGCCGGGCGCCGCAGCGCTCACGCAGGATGTTGCGCAGCTGCTGACGCCGCGCTACGCCGCGCCGGAACAGGTCAGCGGCGGCGCCATCACCACCGCCACCGATCTCTACGCCTTCGGCGTGTTGCTGTACGAACTGCTCACCGGCCGCCTGCCCTATGGCGAGCCCGAGGCCACGTTGCCGCAGGCCTTGCACGCGGTGCTGTACACCAAAGTGGAGTCCCCGCGCCTCTCGCCCGACCTGGACGCGGTGCTGATGAAGTGCCTGGCCAAGGAAGCCGAACAGCGCTACGCCTCGGCCGAACACCTGCTCGACGACCTGCGTGCGGTGCTGGAGCAGCGCCCGGTCAGCGCGCGGCGCAGTTCCTGGATGGCGCGCGCGCGGCTTTGGTTGCGCCGCAACCGGCGCACGGCAGTGGCCGGTCTTGGCGGCGTGCTGCTGTTGGGCGGTGCGCTCGGCATGGCGGCGCAACAAAGCCTGCATGCGCGCGCCCAGTCCGAGCGAGGCGACGAGGTGCGACGCTTCATCAGCGACATGTACAGCGATGCCGAGCCGGCCGCTGGCCGGAGTTCGGTGAGCGGTGCTGAACTGCTGGCTGCCGCCGCCCGCCGCGCACGCGACAGCTTTCCCGATGCGCCGCGCGTGCGCGCCGAGGTGCTGGGCGAGTTGGCGCGTGTGCAGATCAAACTGCAGCAATGGGCCGATGCGCGTGCCACCCTGGAGGAAGCGCTCGCGCTCTACGCCAATCATGCGCCGGTGGCCGACCCGCTGCACAACCGCGCGCGCGCCTACCTGGCTTCCCTGCTGGTGTGGGGCGATGCCGCCGAGCGTCAGCGCGCCGAGCGCCTGGCGCACCAAGCGCTGCAGGCTTGCGGCCTGCCTGACCCGGAATGCGCCACCAGCCACGGCAGCGCACGCTACGCGCTCTGGCTGCTGAGCACGCGCCATGCCGACGAGCGCGAGGGCCTGCTGCAGGCGCGCGCCATGGTCGAAGCCAGCCGCCAAGCGCCACCCAGCTACATCGACCAGCGCATCGACGCGCTCGAGACCCTGGCCGGTGCGGCACTGTTCGCCGGCCAGTTGGAGGAGAGCCGACAGACCCTGCGCGAGGTGCAGAACCTGGCGCCCGGCCATGCGCGCAAGAGCGCGACCGCCTTGCGGCTGGAATGGCTGGGATTGTTGCTGGACGGCTTGCTCGACAGCCCACACCCTGCTGCCGATGCGCTTCGTACGCTGGCGGCCCGAAGCGCCAGCGAAGGCGAACGGCATCGGGTGCTGCGCGCAGCCGCGCAGCTGGAGTTGCTGGCCGCGCGCCCGGATGCCGCGCTCGCCATCCTGCGCGAATTGCCATCGGGCGCTGCCGGCCTGGAGCGGGCGCTGTCACTCTCCGGCTTGGCCGCTGCGCAGGCACAGCAGGGGCGCTGGGAAGAAGCAAGCACATCGCAGCGAGACGCCCAGCAGCACGCCACCCAGGCGGGCGTGTCCGCCCAGTCGCTGTTCAGCCAGCGTCTGCGCCGTCAACAGGCGCTGCTCGACCTGCAGGCTGACGACGCGGCCGCCGCGTTGCAAAGCTTGCGCGGGCTGGACGCCAGCGACTCAGGCATGGACGCCGCCCGCGCGCTGGCCTTGCGGGGATGCATCAGGCTCCGGCAGGGAGACCGAGCGGCGGCGGGGGCTGATACGGCGCTGGCCTTGCAGCGCCTGCCGCAGCCGGCAGGTCACCCGCTTCACCTGCGCCTGCGCCTGCTGCAGGCCTGGGCTGACGGCTCGCCGCAGGCCGCCGCCGATGCGCAGCAGGCGCTGCTCGCCGCTCTGCCGGCCGACAGCCCATGGCAGACGCGCGCACCGAGCGACTGTCGCGTGCTGCTGGCCTGACGCCCATCCCCCCCAGCCCTCCCCAGCCGTCAGCCGGCCGAGCGCCGGTACGCGGCCATGCACCCTCACATGGGGGTGTCGTCGTTTTTGACATGCGCCGGCTGAACGGCCCTGGAGCCCGGCCGAACCTGAGCTGGATCGATCGCTCAAGTCCTGTGGTGCCTATATGAATCTCATCCTGGCACGACAAGTGCTTAGCCGAGCCCGTATCAGTTGCTACACAAGGAATCCCCATGAAACTCAAGACCCTCTGCGCCACCCTGGCGCTTGGCCTCGCCGGATTCGGCGCGCAAGCCGCCATCATCACCAGCACGCTCAATGGCGTGACCATCCTGGGCAACACCTACAACGTCACCTTCCACCAGGATGACGATGGGTTCACCACCTTCAACGACGTCTTCGGCCTTGGCGGCCCGCTGCTGCCGTTCACGGCTGCCAATGGCCTGGCCGCCACGCAAGATCTGCTGGCCGCCGTGAACGCCGCCAACTTCGACACCACCCCTGGCTTCAGCGATGCCACAAGCCAAGGCTTCCAGCTGATCGTCGACTTCACCGCCGTGGAACGCACCTGGTTCACCGGCTGGCGAGACACTCCGGGGAACAACTTCAGCGGCGCCTTCGGCTCGTTCGACGGCGGCCGCAACGACAACAACAGCCTGTCCATCGCCACCTTCGAACGGGTGCGGGACAACAACGTGCCGCTGCCCGGCAGCCTGGCCTTGGCCGGCTTCGCCCTGCTGGCCCTGGGCGCCGCGCAGCGCCGCCGCGCCTGAGCGACACCGCCGCGCTGAGATCGCAGGCCCGGGCCTTCATGGCCCGGGCTTTTTTTCGCCCCCGCCGACTCGGGCCGGCTTTCCCTCGATCGGTGCTTCAGCGAACGAACACCACCGCGCTGCGCGCCGGCACGTTGAAGCTTCCGGTGGCGTTGTCGTAGCTGGCGCTGGCGCGCAGGCGGGCATCGGCGGCGGTGGCCGCAGCTTGCACCGGGTGCAGGCGGTAGGCCTTGCCCTTCAGGGCGTCCACGGTGAGCTGCTTGGCCTGCTTGTCGACGTTGATGACGTAGACGAGCTCGGCGAAGTTCGCCCCGGCGTAGCCGTTGCCGTCGATGGCGCCGATGACCACCGTCGGGTCCAGGCTCGCCCCGGTGTTGTGGAAGCGCAGGCGGGTCTTGATGTCGTCGGCGGTGCGCAGCCGCAGCAGGGTGCTGCTGGCGCGGATGCGCAGCAGGTCGCGGAAGGCGTCGCGCGTCCAGGCGATGTCGGCCGCCGTCGGCTTGATGGCCGGGTTGGCCAGCAAGGGCTTGAGCACGTCCCAGTTGCCGCTGTTCTCGCCCTGCATGGGTAGGCCGGTGGCCCAGAAGTTGTCCTGGTAGGTCCAGTCGATGCGGTTGAACCAGTCGCCGGCGTCGTAGCTGTTGCGGTCGCCGCTCTTGCTGCGCAAGGTGTCGATGCCGGCGTGGAAGTAGGCCACGCCCTGCGCGAAGGTGTTGATGGCGGCACCCAGGATCTGCGCGCGCGCCCGGTCCTCGCGGCTGGTGGTCACCGGCAGGCGGAAGGCGTTGAGGTCGAACAGGGTGTGGTTGTCGTGGTTCTCCACGTAGTTCACCACCTCGCCGGGCTCCAGCACGTAGCCGATGGTCTGCCCACCCAGTTCCTCGAGCTTCTGCGTCGCGCCCCAGCTGGTGGTCAGGGTGTAGCTGCGGATGGAACCGGCCAGACCGGCCTTGACGACGTCGTTGGCCCAACCCAGGTCGCCCTTGCTCTTGCCACCGCCATGGACGTTGGCGTCGTAGAAGAGCCCGTTCACGAAGCCCTGGTTGGCGACGAAGCCCGTGCCCTCGCCAAAGCTGGTGCCGCGCACCTGGTCGCGCAGGCGGTCGTTGAAGGTGCCGATGCCGCTGCCGTTCAGGCTGAGCTGGCTGGCCTGCACGAAGCGGCGGCCGTCCACCACTTCGCCGAAGTTCCAGCCTTCGCCGAGCAACTGCACGTCGCGGCCCAGCTCGGTCTTCAGGCGGGCCTTGATGGCTTCCATGACCGAACGCGGCTGGTGGCCCATCAGGTCGAAGCGGAAGCTGGCGATCTTGTACTCGCGCGCCCAGAGCAGCACCGAGTCGCTCATGAGCTTGCCCATCATCAGGTGCTCGGTGGCGGTGTTCTCGCAGCAGGTGCTTTGTTCGATGCCGCCGCGGTCGTTGCTGCGGTGGTAGTAGCCGGGCACCACGCGGTCCAGCACCGAGCGCTCGCGCTGGCCGGAGGTCGAGGTGTGGTTGTAGACCACGTCCATGCCCACGCGCAGGCCGGCCGTGTGCAGGCCCATCACCATCTGGCGGAACTCAAGGACGCGCTTGGCCAGGTCGTTGGCATCGCTGCTGTACGAGCCTTCGGGTGCGTTGAAGTGCTGCGGGTCGTAGCCCCAGTTGAAGCAGTCGCCGCCCTGCGTGGCCTTCACCGTGGCTTGCTGCGTCTCGTCGGCGGCGCCACCGACCGGGGCCGGGGTGGTGCAGCCGGTCTCGGGCACCGAGCTGAAGTCGTAGGCGGGCAGCAGGTGCACGTCGGTCAGGCCCGCCTCAGCCAGCGCCTTGAGGTGCTTCATGCCGTTGCTGCCGGCCTCGCTGAAGGCCAGGTAGCGCCCACGGTTGGCGGCACTCACCGTGGCGTCGGCGGCGGAGAAGTCGCGCACATGCAGCTCGTAGATGCTCATGTCCGGCGTGGCCTGCACCGTCGCCGGGATGTTCGAGGCATCCCAGCCGTTCGGCTTGGTGGCCCCGGCCTGCAAGCTGAGCACGCCGCTGCGCTTGCCGTCGGCCGTCAGGGCGACCGAGTAAGGGTCGGTGACCAGGTTGCGCACCCGGCCCACGCCGCGCACCACCACCTCCACGGCATAGCGGTAGGCCTTGCCGCTGAGGTCGCTGCTGCTGCTTGCGGTCCACACGCCGGTGGCGGCGTCGAAGCTGGCGTCCAACACAGTCTCGGCATCGCCGCTGGCGTTCGGGTAGGTGAACACGAGCACCTTCTGCGCCGTGGGCGCCCAGAGCTTGAAGCGCGTGCTGGCGCTGCCCACGCTCACGCCGAGGTCGTTGACGCTCGCCGCTGCCGCATACAGGTCGTCGAGCGCGCCGGCGTGCTGCAAGCTGGTGGCGTTCTGCACCTGGCCCTGCGCGTTCTCCTGCACGATGACGAGCTGGCTCTTGAGCAGCGTGCCCAGGTTGGCGGCCTGGCTGTCCGGCAACTTGAAGCGGGCGCCGGCGGCGATCCACTTGAAGCGCTCGGCCGCGGCGGCAGGCACGCTCCCGCTGAAGGCTTCGAGCGTGACGCTGCCCTCGGCACCGCGCACGGCTTCGCCCTTCACGGCGACGATCTGCGCAGCCGCCGAGTGATACAGCTTCACGGTGCCGCTGCTGTCCACCATCGGCCACTGGATCAGCTGCTTGTTCAGCCAGAAGGCGCGCGCCTCGTCGATGTTGGCGCGACGCAGGTCGGGTTCGGCGGTGTACACGGTGCTGTCGCCCTGCACCAGCCAGACCTCGCCGACGCGGTTCTTCACGGTGAGGTCGTTGAAGCGCACGACGATGCTGTCGTTGCGCCCGTCCTTGTCGTTCTCGTTGGGCGCCTTGCCGTGGATGATGAACTCCAGCCGCGTGCGCGAGGCATCCGCCTTGGGGTTCAGCACGGGGATGTCGAACACCACCTCGCTCGCGCCGGCCACATGGCCGGGCATGGCACTGAAGGCGACGGCGTTGCTCCACTGGTCGATGGCCACGCCGGGCAGGCGGTTCACGTCCAGGCCGCTGCCGTTCCAGAGGTGCAGACCCCAGGCGGCGTACTGGCCGTCGAAGCGCTTGTAGCGCACGCGCACGGTCTCAAGATCCAGGGTCGGTGGCGGCGCACCGGCAGCCGCCGCGCTCAGGTAGGTGTTGGGGTCGCCCTGCTTGCGCCAGATCTCGTTCTTGCCAGCCTTCAGGGTGAACTTCTGGTCGACGCCGCCGTGGTCCTTGTCGTCGCCCTTGTGGAACAGGTAGCCCACGTCGCCGGTTGTCTGCGCCAACGGCACTTCATAAACGGCGCCAAAGCCGTCGGTGCTGGTGGCGTTGTGGCCGTTGTTCCAGCCCGGGTCCTTGCCGGCCCCCCAGGTATGGATCTGCCAGCCGGCGTACTGGCCATCCGTGCGCTGGTAGTGCACGGTGAAGGTGGTGGGCTCCGTCGTCCCGCCGCCCCCGCCGCCACCCCCGGTGCCGGTTTGCGCCGGCTGGGCGTCGAGCACGGTCTGGAACGCCGCATTGCCTTGTGCCAGGCGGGCGTCCGGTGCGGGCGCTGGAGGCGGCGCGGGCGGTACCGGCGCCGGCGCGCTTCCCCCACCTCCGCCGCCGCCACATGCGGTCAGCAAGGCCATCACCAGGCTCACACCCCAAACGCGCCAATTGCTCCGAGCACCCATGTCTGCATCCCCCATCCGCTTGCGAGGGGCGGCAGCATATGTAGCCAAACTACATTTACATTCAGCAGAAACCCGTACAAGCGCCTGCGGATACTGTAGATACCGTGAGAGATCTCGGGCTATTCCTAGGTTGAAATCTAGTGAAACTACGCCTTCACCGGATGGGTCAGTAGAGGCTTCCGCTGCCTGCCGCGCGCAGATAGACCTGCGCCAGCCATGCCACCACACCCCGGCGCAGCCAACCCCGCCAGCCGCGCCAACCGGGCTGGGGTGCTTCGCGCTGTACTTCCACCGCCCCCGCGCTGGCTTTCAGGAATTCCTGGCGCAAATCGGCCACGAAGCGAGCGTCGCTCACCACGACATTGGCTTCCAGGTTCAGCAGCAGCGAGGTCGGGTCGAGGTTGCTGGAGCCCAGCGTCGCCCAGTCCTCGTCGGCCAGGGCCACCTTGGCGTGCAGGAAGGCGGCGCGGTACTCGAAGATGCGCACGCCCTTGTCCAGCAGTTGCTCATACAGCGCCCGGGCCGCCCAGTCGGCGATGCGGTAGTCGAACTGCCCCTGCAGCAGCAGGCGCACCTCCACCCCGCGGCGCGCGGCGTTCAAGAGGGCGCGCAGCAATCGGGCGCTGGGGTAGAAGTAAGGGCAGATCAGCTCGAAGCGCTGCCGGGCGCCGCGCAGCGCACGCAGGTACTCGCGCTCGATGGCGTGGCGGTTGCGCAGGTTGTCGCGGCGCACATAGGCCAGGCGCACCGGCGTGTCGTCGGCCTCGGCGGCGAGGCGTTCGCGGCGCCGTTCCTGCGCACGGCCGTAGGCGCCGCGGAAGCGCAGCCACTGACTTCCAAACCAGCCGCGCAGCTGCGTCAGCGGGTGGCTGGCGTCGAGCAGCAGGCGCAGCTCGTCGCCGAAGTCGCGGCCCAGCCAGCTGCGGGCCCACAGTCGGCGAAGCTGCGCGTCCACCTGCGCCACGGCAGGGCCTTCGAAGCCAACCGCGAAATCGAGCCTTGGCGCATCCAGCGGGCCGTGGTTCAGGTCCAGGCGGTCGTCGATGACATTGATGCCGCCGACGAAGGCCTGCGCGCCGTCCACCACGCAGAGCTTGAGATGCAAGCGGCGCAACTGACCGGGCTGCAACCATTGCCACCAGCTCTCCAGCGGACGGAACACGGCGAGCGCCACCGGGCTGTCGGCCAGGCGCTCGCGCCACCAGGCGATGGCATGGCGGCTGCCGAAGCCATCCACCAGCAGGCGCACGCGAACGCCGCGTCTCGCGGCAGCCGCCAAGGCATCGGCCAGCTGGGCGCTGACGGCGTCGGTGTGCACGATGTAGCTGGCCAGCCAGACCTCGTGCACAGCGCCTCGAATGGCCGCATGCAGGGCGGGAAACAAGGCCTCGCCGCCACGCAGAAGGCGCAGCTGGTGTCCGCCCTGCAAACCGGGGGTGAGGTTCAAAGGGCCTCGACCTCAACGAGCAGCGGCAGATGGTCGCTCATGCGCACCCAGGGCGCGCCACGCGGCACCTCGGCCTGCAGGGCCTGCAGGCCGCGCAGATAGACGCGGTCCAGCGCGAACAGCGGTGCCCGTGCGGGAAAGGTCTTGGCGGTGGCCGCGCGCTGCAGCCCCAGCATGGCCATGCCGGGGTCGAGCTGCTCACGCCAGTCGTTGAAGTCGCCGGCCACCAGCAGCCGCTCCTGCTGCGGCACACGCGATGCCAGGTAACGGCCCAGGGCCTGCACCTGACGCAGCCGGCTGCCGTGGAAAAGCCCGAGGTGCAGCACCAGCACATGCAGCGGTGCACCCAGCCAGTCCACCGTGACATGCAGCAGGCCACGCTGTTCAAGCCGGTGGTCGGATACGTCGTGGTGGGCAATGTCGATGAGCGGAAAGCGCGACAGCAGCGCGTTGCCATGTTCACCGCCGCGCGTGTAGGCGTTGCTGCGGTAGGCCACCTGGTAGCCGTCCGGGGCCAGGAAGTCGGCTTGTGCCTGCTGCGGCCAGTGGCGGTGGAAGCGGCGCGCATCGCCGTGATGGTGGGCGCGCACTTCCTGCAGGCAGACGAGGTCGGCGCCAAGCTCGTGCACGCCGCGCTGCAGCGCATGGATCTCCAGGCGTTTGGCCGGCCCGGCGCCGCGCACGCCCTTGTGGATGTTGTAGGTGGCGATGCGCAACCGGCTCATGCCGCCGCCTCCAGTTCTCGGCCGACGACACGGTTTCGTCCGGCCCGCTTGGCTTCGTAGAGCAGCTGGTCTGCCGCCTCCAGCAGTGCCTGCGGCGGCATGCCCGGCCGACCGGGCTTGGCCACCACCCCGATGCTCATGCTGAGATGTTCGGCGACTTCGCTGGTGGCGTGCGGCAGGTGCAGGGCTTGCAGGTCGCTGCGCACCCGCTCGGCCACGTTCAGCGCGCCTTCCAGTGGCGTGGCGGGCAGCAGGCAGGCGAACTCCTCGCCGCCATAGCGGGCAGCCAGGTCCACCGGACGCAGCATGTTGGCGGTCAGCACCTGGCCCACGGCGCGCAGGGCGGCGTCGCCCGCCTGGTGGCCGTAATGGTCGTTGTACTTCTTGAAGAAATCCACGTCGATGAGCAGCAACGACATCGACTGCTGGCTGCGCAGCGCATGGCGCAGTTCGAGCGCAAGGCGTTCGTCGAAGGCGCGGCGGTTGGCCAGGCCGGTGAGCGCGTCACGAAAGGCCAGCTCGCGCAGCAGGTCGGCCTGACGCTTGAGCTGCAGATGGGTGTTCACCCGCGCCCGCACGATGACCGGGTGGATGGGCTTGTGGATGAAGTCCACAGCCCCGGCCTGCAGGCCGGCCAGCTCCGCGTCCTGGCTGCCGTGGGCGGTGACGAAGATCACCGGCACCTCAGCCGTGGCGGGCAGCTCCTTCAACCGCCGGCACAGGGTGAGGCCGCTGCTGGCGCCCAGGTCCAGATCGAGCAGGATGAGGTCGGGTCGCTCCGCCTGCGCCACGGCCAGCGCCTGCTCGGCCTGCGTGGCAGTGAAGACCTGGTGGTCGGCACCGAACACCCGGTAGAGCGCCTGCAGGTTGGCCGGCTGGTCGTCAACGACCAGCAGGCGCGGGCGAGGGGGCTGGTCAAGCATGCCAGGAGTCGATGAGCGCAAGGGCGGCGGGGAAGTCGAAGTCTTCCACGAGTTGCGCCAGCTCGCGGTAGCGCTCGTGCGACAACCGTGGACGCAAGGCGAGCAAGGCATCGAGCACGGCAGCGTCGTTGTGCGACAAGAGCTCGCGCAGCCGCGCCAGGCCGTCTTCTGCTGCCGCACCGACCGGCGGCGGTGCCGCCTGGGCGCGCAGGCGCTGCGCCATCGCCTGCAAGGGCTCGTGGCTGGCCTGAAGCGCTGCCAGAGCGCTCGCGCGCTCCGCGTCACCACCGGCCTCGGCCGCCTGCAACGCGGCGGCCAGTCGAAGGGCCCCGAGCGTGCCGGCCAAGCCCTTGAGCGCATGCAGCAGGGGGCCGGCATCGCTCGCATCACGCAGCGCTTGCGCCTGCGCGGGCAGCTCGGCGAGCCAGCGCTCGATGAGGTTGGCATAGACGTCGGCCCGCCCCCCCAGACGGGCCAGCGCGCCGGCCTCGTCGATCGCTGCCTCGCCCGGGTCCACACCTCGCCGCAGCGCCGGCGCGAGCGGCGACGGAGCACCGCCCGGGGTGTGGCGCAGCAACACGCCCACCAGCTCATGCAGGTCGAAGGGCTTGCCGACATGGTCATTCATGCCGGCGGCCAGGCAGGCTTGCCGGTCGCTGCTGGAGGCGTTGGCGGTCATGGCGATGATGGGCAGGCCAAAGCCGGCCTCTCGCAGGCGACGCGTGGCGCTGAAGCCGTCCAGCTCGGGCATCTGCAGGTCCATCAACACAGCGTCGACCGCGCCGCCGGCCAGCAGATGCTCCAGCGCCTCGCGGCCATTGCCCAGCACCTGCACCGTCGCGCCTTCGAGCTGCAGCAGCTCACGCGCCACTTGCTGGTTGAGTGGGTGGTCCTCCACCAGCAGCAGGCGCAAGCCCCGAAGGCGCTCGCCATCGCGGGGCGGCGGGTCGAGGGGCGCGCTGTCGGGCACCGCCCCGCGCGGCAACCACAGGTTGAACGCGAAGCAGCTGCCCTGCCCTTCGGTGCTGTGCAGTTCCAGCTCGCCGTGCATCAGCGCCACCAGGCGCTGGCTGATGACCAGGCCCAGACCCGTGCCGCCATAGCGTCGGGTGATGCCGGCCTCGGCCTGCGTGAAGCTGCGAAACAGGCGCTGTTGCTGCTCGGCGCTGATGCCGATGCCGGTGTCGCGGACCTCGACGCGCAACTGCACGCGCCCGGGCTCGATGGCAATCGCCTGCAGGCGCACGCCGACCTCCCCCTGCGCGGTGAACTTGATGGCGTTGCTGCCCAGGTTCACCAGCACCTGGCGCAGGCGCAGCGCATCGCCCAGCAGCCACCTGGGCAAGCGCGCGTCGCGCTCGAGGCGCAGCGCCACCGGCTTGTCGCCGAGCAAGGGGCGCAGCAGCAGGTCCAGCTCCTGCAGCAAGGCATCGAGCTCGAAGGGCTGCGGGTCCAACTCCATGCGCCCGGCCTCGATCTTCGAGAAGTCCAAGGTGTCGTTGAGGATGGCCAGCAGCGCACGTGCGGCGCCTTCGGCCTTGCGCTGGTAGTCCTGCTGCCGCGCATCCAGTGGCGTGCGAGCGAGCAGCTGCAACATGCCCAGCACCGCGTTCAAGGGCGTGCGGATCTCGTGGCTGATGTTGGCCACGAACTGGCCCTTGGCCTCGGCGGCACTTTCGGCGGCGCGGCGCGCCTGGACGAGTTCGCTGAGGTCGATGCGCAGGCTGGCCACATGACCGTCAGGCATCAGGCGCTCGATGACGCGCTGCACTCGGCCGTCGGCCAGGGTCTGCAGCTCACTGTGCTCGGCCCGCCCCAGCTGTCGGCGCGCCTGCACCTGGCGGCGCACCCAGGCCTCGTCGGCTTCAGGCGGCAGGGCCTGGCGCTCCAGCAGCTCGTGCAGCAGATCCTCATAGCGCAGGCCTGCACGCAGGGTGTCACCCAGCAGTGCCAGCGCATCGCGGAAGGCCTCATTGAAGTAGACCAGCCGGTCCTCGGGGTCGTAGAGCGCAAAGGGCTGCTCCAGCGCGTCCATGGCGCCATGCAAGAGGGCCATGGAGCGCCGCTCCTGCTCCTGCGCGCTGCGCCGCTCGGTGACGTCCTGCATGGCGCCAACGATGCGCTGCGCGCGTGCGCCGCTGGGCTCGGCCTCGGCCACCACGCGCACCCACAGGCGCGCATCGCTGGCGGTGAGCAGCGGGAGCTCCAGGTCGATGCGGCCGCCGCGCGTGCGCAGCTCCTTGAAGGCCGCGTAGAGCTGCAGCTGGGCCTCGGGCGCGAAGTAGCCGATGGCCTCTTCCAGCGTGGGCTGGTGGCCGGCGGGAAGACCGTGCAGCGCGCAGCAGGCGTCGCTCCAATGCAGGCGGTCGTCGTCCAGGTCGAGCACGAAACCGCCCACCCCGGCCAACTGGGCGAAGCGCTCGTGCTGCATCAGCGCCGGCTCGGCAGTTGCAGGATGGCCTCTGCGTTGCTCGGCGAGAAGCAGGCGTCGGCCGCTTCCTGCCAGGGCAGCCAGCGCCACGCGCGGTGCTCGCGCGGGGAGAGTTGCACCGGCGTGCCGGCCGGTACGCACAGCCCCAGCACGCGCTCGCGGTTGTGCGTCACCCCCGGTGCGTAGCGGTGGCGCCAGCGCGGGTAAATCTCGTAGACGTTTTCCAGCGCCCAGTCGCGCAGCTCACCGCCCTGGATGCCGGTTTCCTCCGCGACCTCGCGCCGCGCGGTGGCCTCCCAAGCCTCGTCTTCGGTGTCCTTGGAGCCGGTGACCGACTGCCAATAGCCCGGGGCGTCGGCGCGCTCGATGAGCAGCACGTCGAGCTGCGGCGTGTGGATGACGACGAGAACGGATTGCGGAATCTTGAACGCGGCGCCGGACATGACGCCAGTATCAGCCGCCTTTGCGCGTAGGGATGGGGGCAGGCAATGCCTTGGCCTGCAACTCGCGCACCTGCACCACGAGTTGGTTGTGCGCATCCAAGAAAGCAGCAGCAATCACCTTGCCTTCCGCGCTGTTGCTCCAGCCGGCGCCCGCAGCGCTGACGCCACCGAGCACGATGCCGCCCACACCCAGGTCGGTGACGCGCACCGAACCGGTGGCGGCTGCCACCTGCTCGGTGGTCTCGGTGTCCACCAGCATCAAGGCCACTTGCGCCTCCTTCAGCTTGACCTGCTCGGCGGCACCGACGAAGTTCTTCAGCACGGGAATCTGCGCCAGCAGTCCCCCCACCTGCCGTCCGGCATCCATCTGGCTGAAGGTGAGCGAGGGCGTGAGTGCGTACTGAGCTTCATAGCCTTTGCCTTTGTGCACCGTGCTGCCCTGCTGGCGAAGGATGCCGGCATCTTTCAGCTCCTGCTCTTGGATGGTCTGCCGAAGGCCCGCGTTGCGATCGACCACACGGAAGCAGCCGCTCTGCTGCGCCAGCAACCGAACCAAGGGCAGCGGCGTCTCAGGCAAGCCATTGGCGCCGCCGTAGGTATAGCCCCGAGGGTTCTCCACCAATGCCAGAGTCGCCACGGGCGCCTCACATTTCATCAGCGCCTGGGATGCGTTGTGGCTGCCCGCCGGACCGGCGGACCCACTGACCACGGAGCCCCCCTGCCCCAACTGGGTGTCTTGCTTGCCGCACGCGGCCAGCAACAGCAGCGACAGCGCGCCCGTGAGAACTCGAACCATGGTGGACCTCCGTTGGATTTGCTTACAGGCAAGAAAAAGGGCAGCCGAAGCTGCCCTGGGTGTGGTGCATGCCAGCGATCAAGCCGCAGGCGCCGGGTTGCGCAGGCGGATGTGCAGTTCGCGCAGCTGCTTTTCGTCGACCAGGCTGGGCGCGCCGGTGAGCAGGCATTGCGCACGCTGGGTCTTGGGGAAGGCGATCACATCGCGGATCGACTCGGCCTTGGTCATCAGGGTGATCAGGCGATCCAGGCCGAAGGCCAGGCCGCCGTGCGGCGGCGCGCCGTACTGCAGTGCGTCGAGCAGGAAGCCGAACTTGATGCGCTGGTCTTCCTCACTGAGATTGAGCGCCGCGAAGACTTTGGACTGCACGTCGGCGCGGTGAATCCGCACCGAACCGCCGCCGAGCTCCCAGCCGTTGAGCACCATGTCGTAGCCCTTGGCGATGCAGGCGCCGGGATCGCTGGTCATCAGGTCCTCATGGCCATCCTTCGGCGCGGTGAAGGGGTGGTGCACGGCGTTCCAGCGCTTGCCTTCATCGTCGTACTCGAACATCGGGAAGTCCACCACCCACAGCGGCGCCCAACGGTCTTCGAACAGGCCCTTGGCCTTGGCGAAGTCGCTGTGGCCGATCTTGATGCGCAGCGCACCGATGGCGTCGTTGACGACCTTGGCCTTGTCGGCGCCGAAGAACAGGATGTCGCCATCCTGGGCGCCGCTCCGCTGGAGCACTTCGTTCAGCGCGGCGTCGTGCAGGTTCTTCACGATGGGCGACTGCAGGCCGTCGCGACCCTTGGCCACCTCGTTGACCTTGATCCAGGCCAGGCCCTTGGCGCCGTAGATCTTCACGAACTCGGTGTAGGCGTCGATCTCACCGCGGGAGATCTCCGAACCACCCGGCACGCGCAGGGCCACCACGCGGCCACCCGGGGTGGTGGCCGGGCCGCTGAAGACCTTGAAGTCCACGTCCTTCATGCAGTCGGTCAGCTCGGTGAATTCGAGCTTGACGCGCAGGTCCGGCTTGTCCGAGCCGAAGCGGTGCATGGCTTCGGCGTAAGGCATCACCGGGTAGTCGCCCAGATCCACGCCCATCGCCTCCTGGAACACGTGACGGATCATGCCCTCGAACATCGAGCGGATCTCCTCCTCGGTCAGGAAGCTGGTCTCGATATCGATCTGCGTGAACTCGGGCTGGCGGTCGGCGCGCAGGTCTTCGTCGCGGAAGCACTTGGTGATCTGGTAGTAGCGGTCGAAGCCCGCCACCATCAGCAGCTGCTTGAAGAGCTGGGGCGACTGCGGCAGCGCGAAGAACTGGCCGTCGTGCACGCGGGAGGGCACCAGGTAGTCGCGCGCACCCTCGGGCGTGCTCTTGGTCAGCATCGGCGTTTCCACGTCGATGAAGCCGAGCTTGTCCAGGTAGTTGCGCACCAGCATGGCCACGCGGTAGCGCAGCATCATGTTCTTCTGCATCGCGGGGCGACGCAGGTCGAGCACGCGATGCGTGAGGCGGGTGGTCTCGCTGAGGTTCTCGTCGTCCAGCTGGAAGGGCGGCGTGACGCTGGGGTTGAGCACGGTGAGCTCGTGGCAGAGCACCTCGATCTTGCCGCTGACCAGGTTGGCGTTCTCGGTGCCGGCCGGGCGGGCGCGCACCTTGCCCTTGACCTGCAGGCAGAACTCGCCCCGCACGCCCTCTGCGGTCTTGAACATCTCGGCGCGATCCGGGTCGCAGACGATCTGCACCAGGCCCTGGCGGTCGCGCAGGTCGATGAAGATGACGCCGCCATGGTCGCGGCGGCGGTGCGCCCAGCCCATCAGGGTCACGTCCTGGCCCAGCAGGGCCTCGCTCACATCACCGCAATAACTCGTTCGCATCTCAGTACTCCGTGCCGGCGGCTCGCCGGCTTGCATTCATGGAAAAGGGGGTGGGGCGATCGACCAGGCTGCGTCCGTCGCCAACGGACTCAGCCGGCCGGATTTCGGCCGGCCGGGCTTTGTTCGGCCGAATTTCGCGGCACGGCCGAGGGCGCCACCACACCCATGGAAATGATGTGCTTGAGCGCGGCGTCCACGCTCATCGTCAGCGGTCGCAGCTGGCTGCGCGGCACCATCAGGAAGAAGCCCGAGGTGGGGTTGGGCGTCGTGGGCACGTAGATGGATACATGCGGCTCGCCATTGCCCAGCAGCGGCGCCACTTCCGCGGCCGGCGTGCCCGTGACGAAGGCGATGGTCCAGGCCCCCTGCCGCGGGTACTCGACCAGCACCGCCTCGCGGAAGGCGTTGCCCTTGCTGGAGAACAGGGTGTCGCTGACCTGCTTGACCGAGCTGTAGATGCTCTTGACGATGGGCACGCGGTGCAGCACCTTGTCCCAGCGGTGCAGCCACCATTGGCCAAGCACGTTGGTGGCGAACACGCCCGTGCCCACCAGCAAGAGCAGCAAGGTGATGACACCCAGCCCGGGAATGGCCTTGAGCTTGCCGAGCGCGACCCCCGAGTCCAGGGGCAACACCGTGGCAGCGGCATTCACCAGCACAGCAAAGATGCCGTCCATCAGGCCCAGCACCCAGAGCAAGACGGAGATCGTGACGGCCAGCGGCAGCCAGACCAGCAGGCCGGCGATCAGGTATTTGCGCAGCAGGGCCATCACGCCGTCGTTCACTCGCAGGCCGGGCAGGCGCCGGCGCCGCAGGCTGGGGCAGCCGGCGCGGCTGCTGTGGCCGGCGCGTCAGCCTTGGCCTTCTCTTCGGCCTTGGCGGGAGTGGTTCCGCCCTTGAAGTCGGTCGCGTACCAGCCCGAGCCCTTCAGCTGGAAGCCGGCAGCGGTGAGTTGCTTGCTGAAGGCCTCGGCCCCACAGGCCGGGCAAGTGGTCAGCGGGGCGTCAGAGAGCTTTTGCAGCACGTCCTTGGTGTGGCCGCAGGCGTCACAGCGATAGGCGTAGATCGGCATGGTGGTCCTCAGTGATGTGCATGTCGGGCAGCGGCACGTTCTTCGGCGGCAATGGCCGCGGCAATCGAATGGCCAGCAGGCTTGATGACGCTCGGCGCCAAGGTGCCTAGCAGCATGCCCAGCAGCGAGAAGGCAAATCCGACGAGCTGAGGCGGAATCAGCGCGTCAGCGGCCGTGAACTCCGCCGTGATCCACGCCGTCAGGCCCAGCACGATGGAGGCCAGTGCGCCCTGCGTGTTGGCTCGCTTCCAGAAAGCCCCGGCGAACAGCGGCACGAAGGCCGCCACCAGGGTCACCTTGTAGGCGTTCAGCACCATCTCGTACATGGTGGAGCGCGAGTTCAGTGCGAACACCAGCACCCCCAGGGTGAAACAAACCAGCACCACCCGCAGCAAGAGCAGGAACTGCTTGTCGTTCAGGTGCGGGGCGAAGGGCTTGATGACGTTTTCGGTGAAAGTGGCCGTCGGCGCCAGCAGGGTGCCGCTGGCGGTGGACAGGATGGCCGACAGCAAGGCACCGAAGAACATCACCTGTGCCCACATCGGCATCTTGGACAGCACGAGGTCGGGCAGGATGCGCTGCACGACGCGGCCGTCCTCATCGCCGAACAGGGCCGAGAGGCTCGGGTCCATCACCAGCGCCGCGTAGGCGATGAAGATGGGGATGAAGGCGAACATGAAGTACGCCAAGGCGCCGATGACGGTGCCGCGCACGGCGGTCTTCTCGTCCTTGGCACTGGTCATGCGCTGAAAGACATCCTGCTGCGGCACCGAACCAAAGGCCACCGTCAGGAAGGCAGCCAACAAGGCCAGGATGGCCGCCCCATCGGCCTCGGGCGGTACCAGGTTCAGTTTGCCTGCCTCCACGGCATGGCTCCAGACCACGTCGAATCCACCCGCCATTTGAGCCACCAGGCCGGCCACCAAGGACAGCCCGATGACGATGATCACGGTCTGGAACAGATCGGTGAACGCGACCGACCACATGCCGCCGAAGAGCGTGTAAATCAGCACCACGCTGGCGCCGATCAGGATCGCTTGGTTGAGCTCCAGCGCGCCGCCACTGAGCACCTGGATGACCAGACCGAGGGCTGTCATCTGTGCCGCCGACCAACCGAGGTAGGACAGCGCAATGGCCAAACTGGTGAACACCTCGACCGTGCGGCCATAGCGCTTCTTGTAGAAGTCGCCGATGGTCAGCAGGTTCAGGCGGTAGAACAAGCGAGCGAAAAGCAGCGCCGCGAGCATCAGGGCTGCCGTGGCGCCGAAGGGGTCGCCGGGAATGCCGGACAAACCATCCATGGCAAAGGTCGCGCTGACGGCCAGGACCGTCTCGGCACCGAACCAGGTCGCGAACACCGTGGCCACATTCATGTACAGCGGCAAGCTGCGGCCCGCGACGAGGTAGTCCTTGGCGTTGTGCACGCGCCGCGCGGCCAAGAGGCCAATGCCGATGGTGATCAGCAAATAGACGGCAACGAAGGTGATCAGCACGGACGCACTCCAGGCAGGTTCGGGCAAAGCGCGCGAGTGTAAAGGCGCAGGGCCCCGCTCCACCCTGGCTGACTGGAGTCAGCCCCCCAGCCGGGTGAGCAGGTGCATTGCTAGCGCGCCCAGCGCGAAGCCCGCCAGTGCCCACAGCACGCTGGCCAGCAAGCGGTTGGTGCGCCGCATTTCGTCCACCAAGGCCTGCATCTGGGCGTCCGGCTGGCGCTGCGCCTGGCTCTTCAGCGCGTCGTGCAGCAGGCGCGGCAGTTCGGGCAGGAAGGGGGCGAAGCGCGGCGCCTCCTTCTGCACCACCTTCATGAAGGCGCGTGCACCGACCTGCTCGTCCATCCAGCGCTCCAGAAAGGGCTTGGCGGTGCGCCAGAGGTCCAGCTCCGGGTCCAACTGGCGGCCCAGACCCTCGACGTTGAGCAGGGTCTTCTGCAGCAGCACCAACTGGGGCTGGATCTCGACGTTGAAGCGGCGGCTGGTCTGGAACAGGCGCATCAAGACCTGACCGAGCGAGATGTCCTTGAGCGGTCGGTCGAAATGCGGCTCGCAGACCGTGCGTACGGCCGCTTCCAGCGCATCAACCCGCGTGTTCTTGGGCACCCAGCCGCTCTCCACGTGCAGCTCGGCCACGCGCTTGTAGTCCCGCCGGAAGAAGGCGATGAAGTTCTGCGCCAGGTATTCCTTGTCGAACTCGGAGAGCGTGCCGACGATGCCGAAGTCGAGCGCGATGTAGCGCTGAAAGGTCTCGGGCGCCGTGCTCACCAGGATGTTGCCCGGGTGCATGTCGGCGTGGAAGAACCCGTCGCGGAAGACCTGGGTGAAGAAGATGGTGACGCCGTCGCGCGCCAGCTTGGCGATGTCCACGCCGGCCTCGCGCAGGCGCTCGACCTGGCTGATCGGCAGGCCCTGCATGCGCTCCATGACGATGACCTGCGGCGTGCACAGCGACCAGATCATCTCGGGCACCAGCACCAGGTCCAGCCCGCTCATGTTGCGCCGCAGCTGCGCCGCGTTGGCGGCCTCCCGCACCAGGTCGAGTTCGTCGTGCAGGTACATGTCGAACTCGGCCACCACCTCGCGGGGCTTGAGCCGGCGACCGTCGGCGGAAAGTCGCTCGACCCAACCGGCCAGCCAGCGCAGCAGCGCCAGGTCGTCGTCGATGACATCCAGCATGCCGGGGCGCAGCACCTTCACGGCCACCTCGCGTCCGTCGCGCAGGCGGGCAAAGTGCACCTGGGCAATCGAAGCGCTGGCCACCGGCTCAGGGTCGAAACGCTCGAAATGCTGCTCGACGGGCGCGCGCAGCGCCTTTTCCACCAGCCGGCGACTCTCGTCTGCCGGGAAGGGGGGCACGCGGTCCTGCAACTTGGCCAGTTCGTCAGCGATGTCGGGCGGCACCAAATCGCGGCGCGTGGACAACACTTGACCAAATTTCACAAAAATCGGGCCGAGACGTTCGAGTGCCAGCCGCAGCCGTTCGCCCCGCGGCTGCTCGAAGCTTCGGCCAAAGCGGATCAGGCTTCGCAGCCAGCGCGCGCGGCGGTGTTGCTTGAGGCCGGACAGCGCCAGATCATCGAGACCGAAGCGCGCAAAGGTCCAAGCGATGACCAGCGCGCGCAGCAGATTGCGCGGTCGCATCAGCGGCCTGATCCGCGCGGCGCGAGCAACTTGCCGAGAGCAGCGCGCACGCCGGCTGCCGCCTGTTCCAGCATCTGAGCAGGCGCCGGGCCAACGACGCGGGCCAGCTCATCTCCCAGATCCCAGCGCAGGTTCTCGAACAGCCAGTTCACGGCGCTGGCCACCTGGACCTCGCCACTCACGGTGACGCCACGGCGCTGACCCTGCAGCGCGGACAGGGCCAGTTGCACGGGATTGCGGGTGTCGATGGTGATCTCCAGCTGCGCGGGCAGGTCGTCCTCGGCTCGCTCGAACAGGCCGGCCGGCGTGAGCTGCAGGTGAAGCGGCGGCAGTTGAGGCGCCCAGGCGGGTTGGCCGTCAATGCGCACCGTCAAGCGTTGCCCAGCCAAGGGGCGCAGCCGCTCACGAGCGGCGGGTTCGCGGCCCAGCACATGGTTGAGAAGGAGCACCAGCCGGTCTTGCAATCCGGCGGCCAAAGCAGGCGGGAAATCGGGCATGCCCTCATTCTGCCCGCCCCCCATTCGCGGGCCTGCGCCTGCCACGGCGCAAGCAAAGCCCTGCGTAACAATGCGGCGCCCCAAGCGCGGCATCCAGATCGCGCCCTTCCAGCCCAGCGCCGCATTCGGGAGACTGCAGCGCACGACACCATCCATGTTCGAGGACCGAAGCTACAAGCGCACCTTCTACAGCGCGCCGCAATCCGTGCAGTCGCTGATCGCGGCCTTCCTCGAACCGGGGTTGATCGTGGCGGTGCTGCTGGCTGCCATGGCTTGGCATGAAGAGCCGGTGGAGCGCAGTGCCTACGTGCTGTGCCTCCTGGTGTTCGCACTGACCTTTCCAGGGCGCGACCGCTTCCTGTTGCATCCCGTGAGTGCGATCCTGGATGTGCTGGGTTCCTGGTTGACCCTCTTGGCCATCCTCGGCGCCTTTGGCTACGCCACGAACAGCTTGAAGTACTTCGAGAACGAGGTATTGCTGTTCTGGGCGGCGGCCACGCCCCTTATCCAGGTTGTCGCCATCGTCATCGGGCGCATTTATCTGCGCTGGTCGGCGTCGCGCCCGATTGCCAGGCGCCCGATCTTCATCGTCGGTGCCGGGGAACTGGGCGCCAAAGTGGCGCGGGCGCTGGCAGAAGACGCCTTCTCGGGCCGCGTGTTGCTCGGCTTCTTCGACGACCGCTTGGGTGAGCGACTGGACACGGCAAACACCGGTCGCATGCTGGGCAAGCTTGACGATCTTCCAGCCATGATCGAGCGCCACGGCGTGCGCGAGGTCTACATCACCTTGCCGCTGGGCTCTCAGCCGCGACTGGTCAAGTTGCTGGAGAACCTTCAAGGCACCACCGCTTCGCTTTACTTCGTGCCCGATGTGTTCGGCATCAGCATCATCCAGGGCCGCCTGCGTGACCTCAATGGCGTACCGGTGGTAGGCATTTGCGACACCCCCTTCACCGGCACGAATGCACTGGTCAAGCGCATTGCCGATATCGTGCTTTCGCTGGGGATCCTGTTTCTCATCACGCCCTTGCTGCTGGCTGTGGCCATTGGCGTGAAGCTGAGCTCTCCGGGGCCAGTCATCTTCAAGCAGCGCCGCAACGGTTTGGACGGCGAGGAGATCGAGGTCTACAAGTTCCGCTCCATGCGGGTGATGGACAACGGCAGCGTCGTCAAGCAGGCGACCAAGGACGACCCGCGCATCACCCCCTTCGGAGCCTTCATCCGCCGCACCTCGCTGGACGAACTGCCACAGTTCATCAATGTGCTGCAGGGGCACATGAGCATCGTCGGCCCGCGCCCGCATGCGGTGGCGCACAACGAGCAGTACCGGCAGCTCATCAAGGCCTACATGGTGCGGCACAAGGTCAAACCCGGCATCACGGGCTGGGCGCAGGTCAACGGTCTGCGCGGCGAGACGGAGACAGTGGAGAAGATGCGCCTTCGCGTCGAATACGATCTGGAATACCTGCGCAACTGGTCCCTGGCGCTGGACTTGCAGATCATCGTCCGCACCGTTCGGCTGGTGCTTTTTGACCGCAACGCTTACTGAACCCGATGCGCCGTTTCCTTGGCTGTTCGCTGCTCTTGTTCGGGAGCCTGGCTCAGGCACAGTCGGCCGACGCGCCGTGGTATGTCGGTGCGTCTCTCGGCCTGACCCGGGTCAGCAACCTCTACCGACTGGGCGGGGATGCCGCCGCCAATGACGACACCGTGCGCAGCGCCACCTTGCTGGCCGGCGTACAAGCTCGGCTGGGGCGTCAGCGCTGGAAGCTTGATGCCAACCTCAGCCAGAACAAATACCAGCGCAACAGCCAGCTCGGCTACAACGGCCACAGTGTCAGTGCCAGCTGGGACTGGGCCAGCGGATCACGCTTGAGCGGGCAACTGCTGGCAGGCTCTGAGCGCACGCTGGCGCCCTTCAACCCGGGCAATGTGGCGATCAGCACCGAGAAGAACATTGAGCGCAACGACCGGGCTCGCGCCTACGCACGCTATGGCCTCTACGGCCTTTGGGCGGTAGACGGTGGGCTCACGCTGAACCGTCGGGACTTCAGCATCGCGTTGTACGACCGGTTCGAGTACACGCAGCGCAGTGCCGACCTTGGGCTGCGCTATCAGGCATCGGCCGAGCTCAGCTTGCGCGCCGCCACGCGCCAATCGCGCGCCACCTACCCGCGCTTCGGCCGCGTGTTCGGCAGCACCGACTTCGTGGAAGACCGCGTGCGCCGCAAAGACCTGGACCTGTCCGCCGACTGGACCCCGAGCAGCGCCCACCAGTTTGCGCTGCGCTTGAGCCGCAGCACGGCGCTGCACAGCGTGGCCAGCGCCGCGGATTACGAAGGCAGCAGCGGTAGCCTGAACTGGTCCTGGGTTCCCACCGCCAAATTGCTGCTGCAAACCCGGCTGTGGCGCGACATCGGCGACGACACGCGCGAGTTCACCAGCTTCTTTGGAACGATCAACAGCAGTAACAACCGCCGCTACGACGGCTTGCGCATGCAAGTGGTCTATCAGGTCAGCGCCAAGGTGTCCCTGCAGGCCTCGGTCAGTGAAATCCGCCGAGACTTCGTCGACGAGATTGGCTTGCAAATCCGCGGAAACCAGGACCGCACCCGCGCTGCCAGCCTGAGTGCTCGTTGGGCCTTTGACCGCAACGGCATGGTGAGTTGTCAGGTGGCGGCCGACCGCCGCACGGGCTCGGCCAACGAGTTCTCGCCGCCCTACCGCGCACACAGCAGCGGCTGCTCTCTGCAGTACTTGCTGAACTAGATGACGGCCCCACGCGTCTTGCTCACCGGCGCTGCCGGCTACATCGCCTCGCACACCTGGCTCGCGTTGCGCGCGGCCGGCTTCGAGGTACTGGGCGTCGACAACTTCGCCAACAGTTCGCCGCGCGTGTTGGAACGTCTGCAGACCCTGCTGGGCGAGGCACCGAAATTCGCGAAGCTTGACGTTTGCGATGCTGCGGGCCTTACTGAGCTGCTGCGCCGCGAGCCGGTGGATGCCGCCGTCCACTTCGCCGCCCACAAAGCGGTGGGCGAATCGGTCGCCCAGCCGCTGGCCTACTACCGCAACAACCTGCTGGGGCTTGTGAGCACTTGCGAGGCCTTGCGCGCCACCGGATGCTCGCGCTTGGTGTTCAGCTCCAGCGCCACGGTCTACGGCGTGCCTGAAGGTCTGCCGATCCGCGAAGACGCCCCCACCACCAGCACCAACCCGTACGGCGCCACGAAGCTGATCGGCGAGCAAATCCTGCGCGACCTGGGGGCCGCCGACCCGAGCTGGCAAACGGCCTGCCTGCGCTATTTCAATCCGGTAGGAGCCCACGAGAGCGGGCTGATCGGTGAGGACCCGCGCGGCACGCCCAACAACCTCATGCCCTATGTGGCCCAGGTCGCCGTGGGCCGACGCGCCAGGCTCCAGGTCTTCGGCAGTGATTACCCCACTCCCGACGGCACCGGCGTACGTGATTACATCCACGTGTGCGACCTGGCCGATGGCCATGTGGCGGCGCTGCGCCGGCTGCTCGCGGAGCCGGGCTCCTTCACGGTGAATCTCGGCACCGGGCGCGGCTACTCGGTGCTCGAACTCGTGCAAGCGTACGAAGCCGCCAGCGGCCGCGCCGTGCCCTTTGAATTGGTGGCTCGCCGTGCAGGCGACGTGGCCGCGTGTTTCGCCGATCCGGCGCTCGCACGCGAGCTGCTGAACTGGCAGGCGCACCATGACCTGGCGCGCATGTGCGAGGACAGTTGGCGCTGGCAGTCCATGAATCCCAACGGTTTCGATGCCTGATCTCCTGCTCCAGCCGGTGGTGCTCTGCGGCGGCAGCGGCACGCGGCTGTGGCCCCTCAGCCGTGCCGGCTTCCCCAAGCAGTTCCTCGTGTTGTCCGGCAACAGCAGCCTGTTCCAACAGGCTGCTCAGCGGCTGGTTGACGTCTCCGAGGCCGGCTTTGCGGTGGCCCCTCCGCTGGTGGTGGGGAACGAGGCGCACCGCTTCCTGATCCTGGAGCAACTTCGCGAGGCTCAGATCGAGCCGGCCGCGGTGCTGCTGGAACCCAGCGGACGCAACACGGCGCCGGCAGTCACCCTGGCGGCCTTGCAGGCACGTCTGGGTGGCGCCGACCCGGTGCTGCTGGTGACGCCGGCCGACCAGACGGTGACCGAACCTGAGCGCTTCGTGCAGGCCCTGCGCAAGGCCGCACGCGCCGCTGCCGATGGCCGCGTGGTGCTGCTGGGCATCACCCCCGACCGCCCGGAAACCGGCTATGGCTACCTCCGTGTCGAAGCAGGTGAGGCGGTCCAGGCCTTTGTCGAGAAGCCCGATGCCGCCAGCGCCGAGCGCTACCTCGCAGAGGGCGGCTACTTCTGGAACGCCGGCATCTTCGTGCTGCGCGCCTCGACCTGGCTGGCCGCGCTCGGCGAGTTCCGCCCGGACATCCTGCGCGCCACCGAGGCCGCGTTTGCCGCGCGGCGCGGCGATCAGCGCTTCGTGCGGCCCGATGCAGCACTGTTCTCCGCCATTCCTGCGGAGTCGGTGGACTACGCAGTGATGGAACGCTGTCCGGGCAGCCGCTTTGCCATCGACATGCAGCCTCTGACTGCCGGTTGGAACGACCTCGGCGCCTGGGAGGCGGTCTGGCAGGTGGGGGAAAAGGACGCTGACGGCAACGTGCAGCGCGGCGACGCGCTGCTCGAAGACTGCCGCGACACGCTGGTGCATGCGAACTCGCGTCTGGTCGCCGCCGTCGGCCTGCAGGATGTGATGGTGGTGGAGACAGCCGACGCCGTACTTGTCATCGACCGCCAGCGCAGCCAACAGGTCAAGGCCGTCGTCGAACGGCTCGCGCGCGAAGGCCGCGAAGAGCAACTGCTTCACCGCAAGGTCCATCGCCCCTGGGGTTGGTACGACGGCATCGACAGCGGCACGCGCTTCAAGGTCAAGCGCATCCAGGTCAAGCCCGGCGCGTCCTTGAGCCGGCAGATGCACCACCACCGCGCCGAGCATTGGATCGTCGTCCGCGGCACTGCCGAAGTCACGGTGGGCGGCAAGACCTTGCTGCTGAGCGAGAACCAGAGCACCTACATCCCGCTCGGGGAGACGCATCGCCTGGCCAACCCGGGCAAGATGCCACTTGAGATCATCGAGGTGCAGAGCGGCGCTTACCTCGACGAAGACGACATCGTTCGCTTCGACGACCCCTACGGAAGAAACTGAATGAGCATCCTCGTCACCGGCGGCGCCGGCTTCATCGGCAGCAACTTCGTATTGGACTGGCTGGCGCAGAGCGACGAGACCGTGGTTACGCTCGACGCCCTCACCTACGCCGGCAACCGCGAGAACCTGGCCAGCCTGGAAGGCGATGCGCGGCATCATTTCGTGCAGGGCGACATCCTGGACCGTGCGCTGCTCGACCGTCTGCTGGCCGAACACCGCCCACGCGCCATCGTGCACTTCGCGGCCGAGAGCCATGTCGACCGCTCCATCCACGGCCCGGGCGCGTTCATCAAGACCAATGTCGAAGGCAGTTTCAACCTGCTGGAGGCCGCGCGCGCGCATTGGTCTGGCTTGGACAACCAAGACGGTTTTCGCTACCTGCACGTGAGCACCGACGAGGTCTATGGCAGCCTGACCCCAGACGCACCGGCCTTCACGGAGACCCACCCCTTCGAACCCAACAGCCCCTACAGCGCCAGCAAAGCGGCCAGCGACCATCTGGTGCGCGCCTGGCATCACACCTATGGGCTGCCGGTGCTCACCACCAACTGCAGCAACAACTATGGGCCCTACCACTTTCCCGAGAAGCTGATCCCCCTGGTCATCGTCAACGCCTTGGCCGGCAAGTCGCTGCCCATTTATGGTGACGGCCAGCAGGTGCGCGACTGGCTGTATGTGAAGGATCACTGCGCAGCCATTCGCCGTGTGCTGCAGGCGGGACGCGTAGGCGAGACCTACAACGTGGGGGGCTGGAACGAAAAGACCAACCTGACCATCGTGCACACGATCTGCGAACTGCTCGACGAGCTGCGCCCCAGCAGCGAGGGCAGCTACAAGCGCCTCATCACTCACGTGAAGGACCGGCCCGGGCACGACCGCCGCTACGCCATCGACGCCCGCAAGCTCGAGCGCGAGCTCGGTTGGAAGCCGGCCGAGACCTTCGAAACCGGCATCCGCAAGACCGTCGCCTGGTACCTGGAGAACCAAGCCTGGGTGCAGCGCGTGCAAAGTGGCGACTACCGCGACTGGGTCGCGAAGCAGTACGCATGAAGCTGCTGATTCTTGGAGCGCAAGGCCAGCTTGGCTGGGAACTGCAGCGCTCGTTGGCCCCGCTGGGGGAGGTGGTGGCCTGGGATCGACGCCAGGCCGACCTTTCCGATCCCGAGCGCCTCGTGCAGCGGGTGGCCGCCTTGGCGCCCCAGGTGCTGGTGAATGCCGCTGCCTACACCGCCGTGGACCGCGCCGAAACCGAGGCATCGTTGGCGCAGGCCGTCAACGCCGAGGCGCCTGGACGGCTCGCGCATTGGTGCGCCCAGGCCGGCGTGCCCCTGGTCCACTACAGCAGCGACTACGTGTTCGACGGTAGCGGCGATGCCCCCCGAGATGAGAGCGCCGCCACCGCGCCGCTGGGGGCTTATGGCTGCAGCAAGCGCGATGGCGAGGACGCCATCCGCGCCCAGTTGGCACGACCGGGGTGTCAGCACCTGATCCTGCGCACCAGCTGGGTCTACGCAGCGCGAGGCAGCAATTTCGCCAGGACCATGCTCCGTCTGGGGCAGACGCGCGAGCAGTTGCGCGTGGTCGCCGACCAAGTCGGCGCACCCACCGGCGCCGAACTGCTGGCGGACGCCACCGCGCAGGTGCTACCCCGCTTGTTCGCGCAGCCCCAGCTCTCCGGCACCTACCACCTGTGCGCGAGTGGCGAGACGAGTTGGGCCGACTACGCCCGCTTCGTCATCGACACCGCGCGCGAACTGGGCCAAGCGCTGGCTTGCCGCGAGGTGGTCGGCATCGCCACCCAGGACTACCCGACACCGGCCCGCCGCCCTCTGAATTCGCGCCTGGACTGCCGGCGCTTCACCCACACCTTCGGCCTCGCCCTGCCCCCTTGGCAGCAAGGCGTGCGCCGCATGCTGCAGGAGCTTCCTCTGACATGAGCACGCGCAAAGGCATCATCCTCGCCGGCGGTTCTGGCACGCGTTTGCATCCAGCCACCTTGGCGGTCAGCAAACAGCTGCTGCCGGTCTACGACAAGCCCATGGTCTATTACCCGCTGAGCACGCTGATGCTGGCGGGTATGCGGGAGGTGCTGCTCATCAGCACGCCGCAGGACACGCCGCGCTTCAGCCAGTTGCTGGGCGACGGTTCGCAATGGGGCATGCACATCCAGTACGCGGTGCAGCCCAGCCCCGACGGCCTGGCGCAGGCCTTCATCATTGGTCGGGACTTTGTCGGCCGTTCGCCGTCCAGCCTCGTGCTGGGCGACAACATCTTCTACGGCAACGACCTGCCCCCGCTGCTGCAACGTGCCGACACGCGCACGCAAGGCGCCAGCGTGTTCGCTTACCACGTGACCGACCCGGAGCGCTATGGTGTGGTCAGCTTCGGCCCCGACTTCCGCGCCAACAGCATCGAAGAGAAGCCCAAGCAGCCCAAGAGCAATTACGCGGTCACCGGTCTGTATTTCTACGACGAACAGGTCTGTAACCTCGCGCGCGAGCTCAAGCCCAGTCCGCGGGGCGAGTTGGAGATCACCGACCTCAATGCCCGCTACCTGGCGATGGGCCAGCTCAGCGTGTCCATCATGGGTCGCGGCTATGCGTGGCTGGATACCGGCACGCACGACAGCCTGCTCGAAGCCGGGCAATTCATCGCCACGCTGGAGAAGCGGCAAGGTTTGAAGGTCGCCTGTCCGGAGGAGATCGCTTTCCGCCAGGGCTGGATCGACACCGAGCAATTGCTCCGCTTGGCGGCGCCCCTGGCCAAGACGCAGTACGGCCGCTATCTGCAAGCCCTGGTGGGTGCACCCGTATGAAGTTGCTCCCCACACAGCTCGATGGCCTGTTCGAGGTGGCGCCGCGTGTGTTCGGCGACGAGCGCGGCTTCTTCTTCGAGAGCTGGAACCACCAGCGCTTCGAGGAGGCGGTCGGCTCCCCCGTGCCATTCGTGCAGGACAACCACAGCCGGTCCCGCCGCGGCGTGCTGCGCGGCCTGCACTTCCAGCGCGCCCCCAAGGCGCAGGGCAAGCTGGTGCGTTGCACCTATGGTGAGGTGTTCGACGTCGCCGTGGACCTTCGCGCCGGCAGTCCCACCTTCGGATGCTGGGAAGGTCGCTTCCTGAGCGCCGCCAATTTCCGCCAATTCTGGATCCCCCCCGGTTTCGCCCACGGCTTCCTCGTGCTCAGCGAGACCGCAGACTTCCTCTACAAGACCACGGACTACTACGCGCCAGAGTGCGAAGGTGTGTTGCGCTGGGACGATCCGACGGTGGGGATCACATGGCCCGACATCGGCCTGCCCTTCCAACTGGCGGCCAAGGACCGCGACGCGCCTTTGCTGAAGGAGCTTCAGCCCCTCTGAAGTCGCGCCGCGCGGCAGCTTGCTGCTTGAAGGCGCTGCCAAATCGGCATGACCTTGCTGCACCGCAGCTCCTAGCATGCCCTCCATGCAACCTCGAGTGCTCATCATCGGCTGCGGGTTCGGCGGCCTGGAGGCGGCCCGCGCGCTGCAGGGCAGCAGCGTCGACGTCACGGTGGTGGACCGCAACAACCACCATCTCTTTCAACCCCTGCTCTACCAGGTGGCGACGGCAGGCCTGTCGGCCCCGTCCATCGCGGCGCCTATTCGCAGCCTGTTCCGCCGCCAAGGGCAAGTGACGATCCTGCTGGGCGAGGTGCTGGACATCGACGTCACTCGTCGCCAAGCGCGCTTGAAGGACGGTCAGTGTCTGAGCTACGAGCACCTGATCGTTGCCGCCGGTGCGACCCACGCCTACTTCGGCCATGAGGACTGGGCGGCCCATGCGCCAGGGCTGAAGACCCTCTCAGACGCCTTCGAGATCCGACGCCGCTTGCTGTTGGCCTTCGAAGCGGCCGAGCGTGAGGACGACCCGCAGCGCCGGGCCGACCTGCTGCGCTTCGTCGTCATCGGCGCCGGACCGACGGGGGTGGAGTTGGCCGGGACGATGGCTGAGATCGCGCGCCACACCCTGCCCGGCGAGTTCCGACGCATCGACACACGCAGCGCCAAGATCATCCTCATCGAAGGCGGCGAACGCGTGCTGGCCAGCATGCCATCCGCCCTCAGCCAGAGCGCGCAGCGGCAATTGCAAGCCCTCGGCGTGGATCTGCGCCTGCACACTCGTGTGAGCGCCATCGACGCGAGAGGCCTGGATGCCAGCGGACCGGAAGGCCCTTATCGCATCGACAGCTCCTGCGTGGTGTGGGCCGCCGGCGTGGCGGCGGTGCCGCTGGGACGGCAACTGGCTCAGGCCTGCGCGCTCGTGCCGGACCGCGCCGGCCGGGTGCCGGTACAGCCCGACCTCAGCTTGGCCGGCCACCCGGAAATCCAGGTCATCGGCGACCTGGCCGCCGCGCACAGCCATGTGCCGGGTCAGCCCCCCACGCCGGTACCCGGCGTGTCCCCGGCCGCCAAGCAAATGGGCCGGGCTGCGGCGGCGAACTTGCTTCGCCGCTTGTCGGGCCGCGCCACGCGAGCCTTTCGCTATCGCGACTTTGGCAACCTGGCCACCCTGGGCCGGCACAGCGCGGTGGTGGATTTGGGAACGCCGCTGGGGCCGCTGCGCTTCTCAGGCTACCCGGCCTGGCTGTTCTGGCTGTTCGCGCACGTCTACTTCCTGATCGGCTTCCGCAACCGGCTGGTGGTGCTGCTCGATTGGGCCTGGGCCTACTGGACCCACGAGCGGCATGCGCGTGTGGTCAGCGATTTGCGCCCACGCTGATCAAGCTTCAGTCAGGCATTCACCAGCACAGCCTGGCACTCCGCCGGCAGCGCCGCCTCGCACACCAACGACTCGCCGGTGGCCGGGTGCACGAACAGCAGGCGGCGCGCATGCAGGTACATGCGCTCGAAGCGCTTCGGCCCTCGGGCCAACTCGCGGTTCTTCGCGAAGTCGCCGTACTTCGGGTCGCCGACGATGGCATGCCCGTTGCTTGCCAGATGCACGCGGATCTGATGCGTGCGGCCGGTCTTGATGGTGACGTCCAGCAAACTGGCCCAAATGCGGCCCTGCGATGGGCCGCCCCGAGCGGGCCTGGCCCCCTCGGGGGGAGGCGACCCGCAAGGGGAGACCGGGGGCTCCTGCAGGCGTTGCACCACCTTCACCAGGGTGATCGAGCGCTTGGCCGCCTCATGCTCGGAGCTCACCACGCGCACTTGACGCTCGCCCTGCGCGTCCAGAGTCTTCAGCAACGCCTGGTCAATCACCTTGAGTTTCTCAGGCCATTCGCCCCAGACCAGCGCCGCATAGGTCTTGCCGGTCTCTCGGCCGCGAAACTGGTCTTGCAAATGCGTCAGCGCCGAGCGCCGCTTGGCCAGCACGAGCACCCCGCTGGTCTCCTTGTCGAGCCGGTGCACCAGTTCCAGGAACTTCGCCTCGGGCCGGGCGCGCCGCAGCTGCTCAATGACGCCAAAGCTGACCCCGGAGCCGCCATGCACGGCCACGCCGGCCGGCTTGTCCACCACGAGCAGGTGCTCGTCCTCGAACAGTATCGGGAACTCGCGGGGCGGCACGGCCGAGCTGTCGGGCTTCTCGGCCATGCGCACCGGCGGGATGCGCACCACGTCTCCCAGGTTCAGCCGGGTGTCGGCCTGCGCGCGCCCCTTGTTGACCCGCACCTCACCCGCCCGGATGACGCGATAGACATGTGTCTTGGGCACGCCCTTGAGCTCGCGCAGCAGGAAGTTGTCCAGGCGCTGCCCCTCGCCGCCTTCGTCCACCGTCACCAGGCGCACCGCAGCATTCGTTACGCCTGGTTTCCTGGGGTCGGGCCGGCCTTCCCGCCCTGCTACACTGCCGCCCGCCATTGGTGTCGTAAGTCGTTGATTAAAAAGATTTTAGGCGCAGACCCCGAAGGCACCGTGATGCCACGGTGACTGTGAGGCGCAGGCCGCATCCGCAAAGGGTGTCGGCGGCAGACCCTGCAGGCACCGCGTGTGCTGATTTGAGAACCCCGCGCCCAGGCCTGGCCTGGCGCCTCCCAACAAGGTTTCCTGCGAAGCTGCCCACCCGGCAGGTTCGCCTCGCGTTCACCCCCGCCGCACCGTGCCGCTACCCCACCCCGCCTCGGCTTGCAGCCGCCACCCCGACCGCCGCGCCCTTCATTGGCAGCGCAGGCGGGCCGGGTGTTGCCGCTGGGCCGCCCCGGGTGCGTGGTCGGACACATTAGGCATCCGGGTGAGCGCCCGTGCCAACGCGCCATCGGCCTACTCCAGTCCACAAGACTGAAGCCGCTGCGCCCAGGGCGATTCCTGACCCGGGTTCTTTCTTCGGCATTCGGCATGCCCCGTCGCCCCAAGGGCGACTGTTGCCATGAATGAAGAAAGGAACACCCCGATGAAGCGCATGCTCATCAACGCGACGCAGCCCGAGGAGCGTCGCCTCGCCGTCGTGGACGGCCAGAAGCTGATCGACTTCGAAACCGAGATCGAAGGCCGCGAACAGCGCAAGGGCAATATCTACAAGGCCGTCGTCACCCGCGTCGAGCCCAGTCTCGAAGCCTGCTTTGTGGATTACGGCGAAGACCGCCACGGCTTCCTGCCCTTCAAGGAAATCGCCCGCACCTACTTCAAGGAAGGCGTGTCGGCGCGTGACGCGAAGATCCAGGACGCCATCCACAACGGCCAGGAACTGCTGGTCCAGGTGGAAAAGGAAGAGCGCGGCAACAAGGGCGCCGCACTGACCACCTTCATCTCGCTGGCCGGCCGCTATGTGGTGCTGATGCCCAACAACCCGCGCGGTGGTGGTGTGAGCCGCCGCATCGAGGGCGAGGACCGCGAGGAGTTGAAGGAAAACCTCGACAGCCTCGAGTACCCGAAGGGCATGTCGCTGATTGCGCGCACAGCTGGCATCGGCCGCTCGGCGCCCGAGTTGCAGTGGGACCTGAACTACCTGCTCAAGCTGTGGACGGCGATCGACGGCGCCGCCAAGGGTGGCAAGGGCGCCTTCCTGATCTATCAGGAAAGCAGCTTGGTGATTCGCGCCATCCGCGACTACTTCCGCGCCGACATCGGTGAGATCCTCATCGACACCGACGACATCTACGAGCAGGCGCAGCAGTTCATGGCCCACGTGATGCCCGACCAGGCATCCCGCGTGAAGCGCTACCGCGACGACGCGCCGCTGTTCAGCCGCTTCCAGATCGAGCACCAGATCGAGACGGCCTTCAGCCGCACGGTGAACCTACCGAGCGGCGGGGCCATCGTCATCGACCACACCGAGGCCCTGGTGTCGGTGGACGTGAACTCGGCACGCGCCACGCGCGGTGGCGACATCGAAGAGACCGCCACCCGCACCAACCTGGAAGCGGCCGACGAAATCGCCCGCCAGTGCCGGCTGCGCGACCTCGGCGGTCTGATCGTCATCGACTTCATCGACATGGAGGAGTCGAAGAACCGCAAGGAAGTCGAGAACCGCCTGAAGGACGCGCTGCGCGTGGACCGTGCCCGCGTGCAGTTCAGCTCCATCAGCAAGTTCGGTCTACTGGAACTGAGCCGCCAGCGCCTGCGGCCGGCGCTGAGCGAGGGCAGCCACATCACCTGCCCGCGCTGCAACGGCACCGGCCACATCCGCGACACCGAGAGCTCGGCGCTGCAGATCCTGCGCATGGTCCAGGAAGAGTCCATGAAGGACAACACCGCCGCCGTGCACGTGCAGGTGCCGGTGGAAGTGACGAGCTTCCTGCTCAACGAGAAGCGCGCCGAGATCACCAAGATCGAGATGAAGCAGCGCGTCAACGTGCTGCTGATCCCGAACCCGCATCTGGAAACGCCGAACTACAAGCTGGAGCGCCTGCGCCACGACGACCCGCGTCTGGACGCCTTCAAGGCCAGCTACACGATGATCGAAGAGCCGAGCGACGAGGTCGGCATCACCCGTCGTGAGAAGGTCAAGGCCAAGCAGGAGCCGGTCATCAAGGGCGTGCTGCCTGACCGGCCGGCCCCACTGGCGCCCGCACCCGCTCCGGCTCAGGCACCAGCGCCTGCCGCACCCGTGGCCGCGCCGGCTGCGGCAGCGGCTTCGGGCGGCGGGTTCTTCGCTTGGTTGAAGAACCTCTTCGTGGGCGAACCGGCCCCCGCGCCGGTGGCCGCGCCGGCTCCCGCGCCTGTCAGCGCCAAGCCCGATGAGCGCAAGCCGCGCGGTGACCGCGGTGAGCGTGGCGACCGAGGCGGCAAGCGCGGAGGCGATCGTCGTGACCGTGGGGATCGCGGCGAGCGCGGTGAGCGCGGTGAGCGCAACGAACGGGGTGAGCGAGCTGAACGCCCCGAGCGCCAACCAGGCAACCAGGAGGCGCGCGCGCCCCGCGAAGGCCGTGACGGACGCGACAACCGTGGCGACCGTGGTGAACGCAGTGAGCGCAAAGGCCGCGACCAGCGTCCGCGCCGTGAGCACAGCGAGGACCAGGCCGCGCAGGCCCAGGAACGCCTGAACCCAAGCGCCAACGCCGACCAACTGGTCAACCCCGCCGAGTTGCACAGCGCGCCGCCAGCCTTCGTGGCCGACGCCTCGGTGGACGCCAACGAGCGCATCGAAACGATGCATGGCGAACCCACCAGCAACCTGCTGAACGAAGAGAAGCAGGGCCGCCGCCGTCGCCGCCGCCGTGGTGGACGTGGTGAAGGCGATGCGGCGGAAGGCGTCGAGTCGCTCGAAGCCGGCGCGCTCACGCCCGAGGGCGCCGAAGCGACCGGTCCCCAGCCCGTGGTCGAGGACATGGCCAGCGACGAGGAACGCGCCGAAGGCCATGTGCCCGAGGAAGGCCGTCGACGCCGCCGCCGTGGCCCGCGCCGCGACCGTGAGGAAGCCCAGGCTGTGGAAGGCCAGGCAACGACCTCCACCGAACACGATGCGGCCCCGCAGCAGCTGGAACTGGCCCCGCCGGCCACCGAGCAGCCCATCGTCGTGGCGGAAGGCCCTGCAACCCAAGCGGCGGCTCACACCTCGCAGGAACCCGCTGCGGCCACGCCCAAAGCACCGGTCGCTGAAGTGGCCGCCCGCTTCGAACTGCCGACCGACGCCCTGCAGGCTCTGGCCGAGTCCTCGGGCCTGACCTGGGTGCATTCCGACGCCGACAAGGTCGCTGCCGCGCAAGCGGCCATCGCGGCGGAAGTCAAGCCGGTCCATGTGCCTCGCGAGCGCCCGCCGCTGGTCGTTGCCGACGAAGGCCCGCTGGTGCTGGTGGAGACGCGCAAGGATCTCGGACAAGCGCGCTTCCCCTTCGACGCCTGAACCCCCTGGCGGTCCGCAGCGAAACGCCACCTTCGGGTGGCGTTTTTCATTGGGCCGGCGGCCGTGTTGGAATGCGCGCCATGGAAGTCCAGCTCGACAAACGCTACCCCGTCGCCGCCACACTCGACCAAGCCTGGGCGGTGCTCAGTGACCTGCGGGCCACCGCCGCCTGCATGCCTGGCGCTGAGATCACCGCACAGTTGGACGAACGGAACTACCAGGGTCAGGTGCGCAGTCGGGTGGGCCCGGCCACCATGAACTTCGCCGGCACCCTGGAACTGCAGGGGCTGGATGCGCAGCTTCGCGAACTGCGCCTGCACGGCAAGGGCGCCGACCGCGGCGGCTCTTCGGCCACCATGATCCTGCTGGCCCGTCTGGAAGCGAGCGATGAGGCCATCTCGGCGGGCCAATGCCTGCTGGTGGGCCAGGCGACGGTCACCGTGAGCGGCAAGCTCGCGCAGTTCGGCAGCCGGCTGCTGGTGCCGGTGAGTGATGCCCTGCTGCAGCAGTTCGCCGCCAACTTCGTGGCAGCAGCGCAGGCGGTGGCCGTCACGGGCGTCCAACAGACATCCGCTGCCGAACCGAACGGTGGAGCGAGCGGTGGCGAGCCGCGCGCCCTACCCGACGCCCCCACGCCAGCGAGTGCAGCCCCGGTGCGCGAGCTCAACGCCCTGGCCTTGCTCTGGGCGGCCTTGCGCAACTGGCTGGCCAGCTGGAGGGCCAAGCCATGAACAGCCTCGACCTCGACGTGCTGCGCACCGCGCAGGACTGGTTGGATCGCGGCCACCGCGTGGTCATGGGCACGGTGGTGCGCACCTGGGGCTCGGCGCCCAGGCCGCCGGGCTCGCTGATGATCATCCGCGGCGACGGCCAGGTCGCCGGCAGTGTGAGTGGGGGCTGCATCGAGGACGACCTGATCGCCCGCGTGGCGCGCGGCGAGCTGGCGCCCAAGCTGCCGCAAGCCACCGTCTATGGCGCCACGGCGGAAGAGGCGCAACGCTTCGGGCTGCCCTGCGGCGGCAGCGTGCAGCTGGTGCTGGAGCCCCTGTGCAGCAGCCGCTCGCAACTTCGCGAGCTGCTCGCGGCGCTGGCACAGCACCAGCGCGTGCGCCGCCGCCTGGTGCTGGCGACAGGCGTGGTGGCGCTCGAGTCCGACGAAGCCGCCCTGGCCGGCGACAGCGTGCAGTTCGACGGCGAACAACTGCTCACCCTGCACGGCCCGGCCATGCGTCTGCTCATCGTCGGAGGGGGACAGCTCAGCCGCCTGCTGGCGCAGTTCGCCGTGGCGCTCGACTACCGCGTCACCGTCTGCGACCCACGGCCCGAGTACCACGAGGGCTGGTCGCAATTGGAAGGCGTGTTGCTGGCCACGGGCATGCCCGATGACGTGGCGCTGGCCCTGCACCTGGACGCAAACAGCGCCGTCGTCGCCCTCACCCACGACCCCAAGCTCGACGACCTCGCGCTCATCGAGGCGCTGCGCTCACCGGCCTTCTACGTGGGCGCGCTGGGCTCGGGCCGCAACAACGCCGCGCGGCGCCAGCGACTGCTTGAGCATTTCAGACTGAGCGACGCCGAGCTGGCGCGCCTGCGCGGGCCGGTGGGCCTGAACCTTCGAGCGCTCACACCGCCGGAGATCGCGCTGGCCATTGCTGCCGAAATGACGGCCCGGCGCCGTGGCGCCGATCTTGCGCAGCTTTCGGACTGGTCGGGTTCGACGACCGAGTGCCTGACTGGCTGAAGGCCTCGGCTAAACCAGCGCCTCGACCACCGCTGGATGCCCCAGAAAGCGCGCCGGGCTGGCGCTGGGCCCATAGGCGCCGCTCTGGTAGACCACCAGCAAGTCGCCAATCTCGGCGGCCGGCAGCTGCATGCGGTCGGCCAGCAGATCCAGCGGAGTGCACAGAGGGCCGACGGCACTGACCAGTTCCAGCGGCGCGCCCTGGCGGTTGCCGATGGTCACCGGGTAGTTCTTGCGCACCACCTGCCCGAAGTTGCCGCTGTTGGCCAGGTGGTGGTGCAGACCGCCGTCGCAAACCAGGTAGGTGAGGCCACGCGAGACCTTCTTGTCGACCACACGGCAGACGTAGAGTCCCGCCTCGCCGACCAGGTAACGCCCCAACTCGATGACGATCTGCGCCTGAGGCATGTCGGCCTTCGCGCGATCCACCAACTGAGCGAGGTTCTCGCCGATAGGCGCGAGCTCCAGCGGACGCTCGCCCGGGAAATAGGGGATGCCGAAACCGCCGCCGAGATTGAGGAAGCGGATGTCCAGGCCACTCTCTTGCACCAGACGGAGCGCCAGCTCGTAGCTCTTGCACTGCGCCTCGCAGATCGACTCGGCCTTGAGATTCTGCGAGCCAGCAAAGAGGTGGAATCCCTCGAACTGCAGACCGAGTTGGCGCACCTGCGCCAGCACGCCGGCCACCTGCTCGGCATCCACGCCGAACTGCTTGGGGCCGCCGCTCATCTTCATGCCCGAGCCCTTGAGCTCGAAGTCGGGGTTGACGCGCAGCGCCACGCGTGCCGGCAGGCCGAGTTGTTGGCTGGCGGCCGCGAGCACCGGCAGTTCGCGGGCCGACTCCACGTTCACCAGCACGCCAGCCGCCACGGCCTGCACCAGCTCAGGGTCGCGCTTGCCAGGGCCGGCGAAGCTGATCTCGTGCGGGGCGGCACCGGCATCGAGCGCCACCTGCAGCTCGCCACTGGATGCCACATCGATGCCGTTGACCAGGCCCACCATGTGCTGCACCAGAGCAGGCATCGGGTTGGCCTTCATCGCGTAATGCAGGCTCACCTCGAGCGGCAGCGCAGCGCGCAACTGCTGCACGCGCTGGTTGAGCAGCTCGCGGCTGTAGACGTAGAAGGGCGTCTGGCCGATACGCGCCGCCAGACGGCTCAGCGGCTGGCCACCAACCAGCAGTTCACGGCCCGCGACCGGGAACTGCGCCATCTCGGCATGCGAGGGCGATGCACTCATGCCTGGGCCTCCAGCGCCTTCTTCAGGCCGCTGCGATCAATCTTTCCATTGGGGTTGCGCGGCAGCGGGCCGCTGCGCTCTTCAATCTGGTGCGGCACCATGTAGGCGGGCATGTGTTGCTTGCAATAGGCCAGCAAAGCGGCGGTATCCAGCGCTTCACCGACCGGAGTGGCGATGACGTGGATGCGATGACCGAGCTGCGCGTCGTCCATGCCGAAGGCCGCGCACTCGCCAACCAACTGGCTGGCGTACAGCACCTCTTCGACCTCGGTCGGGCTGACGCGATAGCCACTGGTCTTGATCATCTCGTCGCGCCGGCCGACGAAATAGAGGAAGCCCTCCTCGTCCTTGCGCACGTTGTCGCCGCTGAACACCGCGTACTCGGGCAGTTGCAGCGCACCGCCGAGCCGCGCCGTGATGTGCGCGGGCAGCAGCTTGTAGCGCTCGGAGGTCTTCTCGGCGTCGCCCCAGTAGCCCTGCCCCACCAATGCGCCACGGTGAACTAGCTCGCCCACCTCGCCGGGCGCGCACTCGCTGCCATCGTCGCGCAGCACGAGGATCTCGGCGTTCGGAATCGCCTTGCCGATGCTGTCCGGCCGGCGGTCCACCTCTTCGGGAGGCAGGTAGGTCGAACGGAAGGCCTCGGTGAGGCCGTACATCAGGAAGGGCTTGGCCCGCGGCACGCGCTGGCGCAGTTGGTCCAGGGTTTCGCGCGGCATGCGCCCGCCGGTGTTGGCGAAGTAGCGCAGGTGCTCCTGGATGCCCGCCGGCCACTCGCCGGCCTGGGTGAGCTGGATGTAGAGCGGCGGCACGGCGGTGAGGCCGGTGACCTTCTCGCGCTCCATGGCCTTGAGCACATCGCGCGGCAGCAGGTAGTTCAGCAGCACCACCCGTGCCCCCACATGGAAGGCGGTGGTGAGCTGGCTGAAGCCGGCGTCGAAACTCAGCGGCAGCGCGGCGAGCAGGGTGTCGCCGGCGTGATTGCCCAGGTAGCTGGCGACGCTCTTGGCGCCGGCCACCATGTTGCGATGGCTGAGCACCACGCCCTTGGGGCGCCCGGTGCTCCCGCTGGTGTAGAGGATGGAGACGATGTCGGTGTCGATGATCCGATGCCCCGCTCGCGCGGGGCTGGCCAACAGTTCCGACCAGTCCAGCGTGCCCGGATGTTCGGAGGCCTTCTCCGTCAGCACCACATGGCGCAGCTCGGGGCAAGCTTGCAGGGTGTCCTTGAGCTGCACGTACCGGTCCGGCGAGGTGACCAGCACGCGCACGCCGCAATCCTGCGCGATGAAGCCGACTTGCTCGGGCTTGAGCAGAGGGTTCATCGGGACAAAAATGGCACCAGCGGCTGCTGCCCCGAAGCTGGCCACGACGGTCTCATGTCGCTTTTCAAGGTAGATGCCGACGCGCTCGCCACGCGCTATCTCCAGCGCCAGCAAAGCACGGGAGAAGCCCTCTACGAGATCGTTCAGGCCACCATAGTCCAGCGCAAACTGGCCGCTGCCCAATGCGGCAGACTTTGGCGAACGATGCGCGCTCGCCAGGATCAAGTCATGCAGTAGGTACGGCTCGGCAAAGGTATGCATGCGGGGAAAGACAAAGGCTTTGAGCGCATCGAATGTAGCGGAGTGAGGGTGTCAGGAAGACCAACTCCAACTCGCTAGCAGTGCAATCTCACGAGCATGATGAGCGCAGCTTCGCTCGGCGCTCTATGGGTGCTCTGCACAGCGACGATGGGCGAAGGTCCTGCCGGCCCGAAGCGAACTCACTGAACCGACTGTTTTCCTGATGCCAGTCCCTGCTGCCAAATGAGGAACTGAGCAGCGGCAAAGAGCGGTCCGGCATGGTTACCCTGACCCTGCAGATGAGCCTGAAGCCGCCGTTGCAGCGCGGGGGCACGGAGCCACTCATGTTCACGCAGTGCTTGGCTGGCGACCAGGTCTTGCAAGGGTTCACGCAGCTCTGCCTTGAACCAATCGGATGCACTAGTGGGAAATCCCATCTTGTCCACTCTCGTCCGGACGGACTCGGGAATCTTGCCTTCTAGGCCTTGCCGCATGACATGCTTGTTCCAAGGGCCGTCGAGCTTGTACTGCGAAGGCATGCTGCACAGCAAACTAACCAGCCTGTAGTCCAGGAATGGCACCCGGGCCTCGACCGAGTGCGCCATCGAATTGCGATCCTCAATCCGTAGGTACAAAGGAAGAGGCGAGCGCTTTACCGAACGATTCAAGGTGTCTTGCAGGGCCATCCCATATGGCTCGTCAGTGTCTGGCAGATATGCCGCCAGTTCGGGCGCCAACCAATCGGTTTTCGCCTGCGAGGCGCGACGTCTGCGCAAAGCGGCTGCTCGATACGCAGGCCAGGCGCGAAGTGAAGTCTGCACCACGTGCTTGAATGTCCGAAGCAGCAACCCACTTGCGGCCACACCATGGCCCTGCGCGAAAGCGCCGATCTGCTGCCAAACACGACCGAAACGGCCCGCGCGAGCCAACTCGTACCAGTAGTCATGGAAGTAGCTGCCGTATCCAGCAATGGTTTCGTCTGCGCCCTGGCCATTGAGCACGACCTTCACGCCGTGCTGCTGCGCCAGGCCCATCAAGTGAAAACCTATCAAGGCCGTCATGGTGTGCACGGGTTCATCTTGGAAGGCCAGCATGGAGGGCAACGAGTCCCACAACTGGCGCGGGCTGAGCTTCAAGGGCACCACTTGAGCCCCTGTCAGCGCCAACGTGTCCTGGATGTAGCGGCGCTCATCAAAACGGGCATCCATGTAGCTGAAGGCCATCAAGGGCGCAGCGCTGCCCGCCGCTGCGTTCTGCCTTGCTGCCGCGCAAATGATGGCAGTGGAATCCAAGCCGCCTGACAGATTGACTGCGATGGGGACATCGCTGCGCATGTGCAGTCGCATGGCGTCTTCAAAGCTTTGCGCAAAGGCTTGAGCTGGGTCAGCCATGTGCTGTGCAGCGATACCTTCCATCGACCAGAAAGACCACTGCTCGTAAACACCACGGTCAGTCAGTCGAAAGGCGAATCCTGCGGGCAGTTGAGTGATGCCCTCGAAGAAGGTCTCTTCGGATTCATCCAGCCTGCCTTCGTGGAGGTATGTGGCACAAACCCTGGGGTTGAGGCGATCCTTGTACAAACCACTGGCTCGCAACGCCTTGATCTCGGAAGCAAACAGCACGCAACTCGAGTCCTGATACCGATACAAGGGCTTGATTCCAAACCGATCACGCGAGCCGAACAAGGTCTGAGTCACGGCATCGTGGATCACGAACGCCCACATGCCGTTCAAACGCTGAAGACAGCCTTCTCCCCACTGTCGGTACGCAGCGAGCAGCACCTCGGAGTCACCACTGGACTGGAACTGGTGCCCGAGGCTCTGCAACTCCGAGCGTAGTTCCAGATAGTTGTAGATCTCGCCGTTGAAAACGATGGTGTAGCGCTGGTCACAGCTCTGCATCGGCTGGTGGCCAGATGGTGTCAGATCCAGGATGGACAGACGCCTGAATCCAAGCCCAAAGGAGCCCAACAAGGCCAAGCCGGAGTCGTCTGGACCTCGATGCTGAATGGTTGAGAGCATGCGTTCAAGGACGCACGATTCCACAGGGCTGCCAGTCAGGCTGACTAGGGCGACGAATCCGCACATGGTTTGTCGTTGACCAAGATGGGTTGGGGAGCCGCATTCTCAGGCTCTCACCCCATTGGTTTGGGCGGTGCCTGCTCTTGAACTTCAGGATTCAGACGCCCTGCGACACTCGAGTCGATCGTTTAGCCCGAATCCTCATGAGCGTCCATCGAGCACTGCGCGTGACCACCATGGCCTCGGCCATCAATTTGATGCTGGCCGTGCTGTCGGCGGTGCTGCTGGCGCGTTGGCTGACGCCGGCGGAGATCGGCGTGTTCTCAGTTGCAGTATCCGTGACCGCGTTCACACACATCTTGCGCGAGTTCGGTGTGCCGCAGTACTTTCTGCAACTCAAGGAACTCACTCGCGATCACCTTCGCGCTGGCTTCACCGCGATGCTGCTGATGTCCTGGAGCCTAGCCGCATTGCTCGTGCTCATTGCAGCGCCGATAAGCGCCTTCTACCGTGAACCATCGATCGCCGAAGTGTTCTACGTACTGGCGCTGAGCTTTGTGATCCTGCCCTTCGGCTCGCATGTACTGAGCCAACTCAAACGCGACCTGGCTTTTGAAAAGGTCGCGTGGCTTGGGATTGCGAATACCGCAGTCCAAACCACCGTCACCCTCGCCTTGGCTTGGCATGGCCACTCATCGGTGAGCATGGCATGGGGAACCTTTGCAGGCAATGTTGCCAACGTGCTGCTGCTTTGGGCGTTTCGGCCAGACGTGGCCTGGTTGCGGCCGACGACCCAACACTTGCGCAGCCTGTTCGGCTTCGGAGGGACGGTGGGCAGCGCTTCGTTGTTGGCACAACTCGGAACAGCCGCGCCTGATCTCGTTCTGGGTCGAACCCAATCCGTCGTCGAAGTGGCGCAATTCAGCCGTGCGGGTGGCCTTTTGAACATGTTGGTGGCGCGCATCGACACGATCCTGCTTCAGGTGTTCGCACCGGTGTTCGCACAGCGGCTTCGCGAAGGACAAGCGGCTGCTCCTCTGCTCGCGCACACCATCCGCGTGCATACAGGCTTGGTGATGCCACTGACTTGTGGCTTGGCGGTGATTGGCGGGCCACTGACCTTGCTGGTCTTCGGGCCGCAATGGCAAGTTGCATCCCAGTTGGCACCTCTGCTCCTGCTCTATGCCGCTGTGGTGGCACCAGTGACCTTTGCCTCCAGTGCATTGGCGGCTGGTGGTCATGTCCAAGCGATGCTGCGCGCCAACCTGTGGAGCAACGGTTCTCTCATCCTGGTCCTGCTGAGCAGTGCATGGCTCAGCCTGACAGAGATGGTGCTTCTGCTGTTGCTGGCCAAGTTTGCTCATGCTGCGGCTTGGCAAGTCGAGTTGCGTAGGCATTTCGGCTTCGATTGGCGCGGGACACTGGCGGCCAGTCTGCCCAGCGCTTGGCTCTGCCTGTGGGTGATGATCCCCATGCTGCTGGTACAGCTGTTTGCCCGCGACTTGCCGCAGGTAGGCTACCTCGCCATCCAGTGTCTGGTTGGAAGCGCTGCATTCGTACTCGCGCTGCGGCGCAGCCAGCACCCTCTGAGAGCAGAGTTGCTGCGCCTCGCTCCTCCATTGAAGTGGCTACTCGCGAAACCTTGAGTGCTCAAGGCTTGATCGGCCCCTTCTCGGTCGCACCAACCTGTACTGTGTTTTGGCCAAGGATTTTTCGCGCAAGGCCAGCAATCGATCGCCGCCCCACCACTGGCGCACACCAAGCCGTGCCCCCAGCTCGGGCACTTGACCCGCAAGGCCCTATCCCTGGTGCGAAGTCAAGGCGGCCTTTCCTGCCAACCTCTCGTAAATCGGCGCATACGCCGCCACGCTGCGCGTCCAGGTGCGCTCGTTGCGCACGAAGGCCAGGCCTTGTTCGATGAGGCGTGCTTGAAGCTCGGGTGAGCGCGCGAGTTCCAGCACCTGCTCGACCAGTGAGTCCTGGCGCCCAGCGGCGAACAGCATGCCGGTGCGGCCGTGCTGGATGAGTTCGCGATGTCCGCCCACGTCGGAGGCGAGGAGGGCCTTGCGCTGTGCCATCGCTTCCAGCGGCTTCAGCGGCGTGACCAGTTCGGTCAGTCGAAGGGACTTGCGCGGGTAGACCAGCAGGTCGATGAGTGCGTAGTAGCGCTCCACGTCCGCAAAGGGCACGCGCCCGGTAAAGCGCACGGCCGACTCCAGGCCCAGCGCCTTCGCTTGAGCGCGCAGCGCCGCGTCCTGCATGCCCCCGCCCACCAGCAGCAGGCGAAGCTGCGGCTCGGCCTTCAACAACTCCGGCATGGTGGCGATCAGCAGGTCCAGGCCTTCGTAGTCGTAAAAGCTGCCCACAAAACCCAGAGTCTTGCCAGGGCTAAGGCCCAGTTCGGCAGCCAGGGTCTCGTCGCGGGGCGGCAGTTCGGCGAATCGCTCGACCTCGACCGCGTTGGGGATCACCGTTACCGGCTCCCGCGTCAGCCCGCGTGCCTCGATGTCCTGCTTCAAGCCCTGGCAGATGGCGGTGACGCGATCGGCGCGGCGGAACACGAAGTTCTCCAGCGCCCGTGTCAGGCGGTAGCGCAGGCCGCCTTCGCTGCTGGTGCCCTGGTCCACCGCAGCGTCCTCCCAGAAGGCTCTCACCTCGTACACGAGCGGCAGGCCGAAGCGCCTGGCCGCCAGGTAGGCCGCCAGACCGTTCAGCGAGGGCGAGTGCGCGTGCAGCAGGTCGGGGCGCAGTTGCGGCACCAACTGCAGCAGGCGCTGGTACATCAACCAGACGGCCCAGAACTGCTTGACGACCGGCAGGCGGCCCCAGATGGACTCACGATCCCGAGTGCGAAAGAAGCACAGACCGGACACCGTCTCTTCGCCGTCCTCTTGAGAGCCCTGTCGCGGCCCGGTGAGTGGCAGTACCTCCCAGCCGCGCGCTCGCTGCTCACTGAGGATGGCCCAGCTGCGCGAGGAGTAACCGTCCTGCAGCGGCAGCGAGTGGTCGAAGACGTGGAGGACTTTCATGCGTCATGCCGATGGAGGCGGCGGTACAGGCCACGCAGCGAAAACGCGTAGCGGTGCTTGAGGAACAGGTAGAGCAGGCCCTTGGCGTGGCGGATGGTGAACTTGTTGATGCCGGCGAGCCCCTTCGGGCGCGAGATCTCCTGAGCATCATGCACGACGGAGACCTCGGGCAGGTAGTGCACCTGGTGACCGGCCGCCCACAGGCGGATGCAGTAATCCACGTCCTCGGGCGAGTAGAAGATGCGTTCGTCCAGAAGGCCAGTGGCCTCCAAGGCAGCGCGGCTGATCAGCCACACGGCGGAAATGGCGTAGTCCACCGCCCCGGCCGCTGCAGGGGGCTCGCGTGCCTCCAACTCCTTGAGCGCCATGAAGCGCTCGAACTTGCGCGCAAGGGTCGGGAAGACGTCAACGCTAAGTTGGAAGCGACCGTCTGGGTAGATCAGCTTCGGCGCCACCAGGCCCGCGCGAGCGTGGGCGCGCTGGTAGTCCACCAGCGCACGTAGCGCGGCGGCATTCATGTAGGCGTCGGAGTCGAGCACCAGCACATGCGCGCCGCGCGCACGGCGCAGCGCCAGGTTGCGCGAGCGCGTGGTGCCGGTGTTCTCGGGCAGGTACTCGACCTGCAGCATCGCGCCCAGTTCCCGCTGCAAGGCCTGCAGGGTCTGCACGCAGCCGTCCTTCGAGCCGTTGTCGATGACGAAGATCTCGCCCTGCAGACTGGCCTCCTGCAGCGCCTGATGCAGACTCCGCACGCAGGTCTCGATATAGCGCTGCGAGTTGAACGAAAGGATGACGGCGGAAATGTCCATGCTTCAGCGGTCCACGATGGATTCGAACAAGCGGCACTGCGCCTCGGTGGTGGCCTGCCAGGAGAAGCCCTCGGCATAGCGCCGCACCGCCGTGCGCTCCGGATAGGCCGCCAGCAGGCGCTGCAGGGAATCCAGCAGGTGGGGCACATCGCGCTGGGCGGCCAGTTGGCCTGCGTCGGCGCTGGCCACGACCTCTGGGGTTCCATTCACGGCGGTGGCCACCACCGGCGTACCGCAAGCCATGCTCTCCAGCAGCACGTTGGCCCAGCCTTCGCGGCTGGAGGCAAGCACCAGAGCATCGGCGGCGCTGAACCAAGTCTTCAGGGCCTCGCTGGGCTGCTGTCCGGCGAAATGCACGCGCTCGGTGACGTTCAGCCGCCGAGCGAGCGCCTCCAGCGCGCCGCGCTCCGCCCCGGAGCCGACGATGACCAGCCGCGCCTCAGCGCGATGCACGAGCATTTCGATCACCAGGTGGTGGCCTTTCAGCTCCACCAGGTGGCCGACCGACAGCAGCAGCAGGCCATCCTCGCGCAGGCCCAGCGCACGGCGAGAGGCCTGTCGATCCAGCGGCTGAAAGCGCGCCAGGTCCACCCCGTTGCGCATCACATGGCAGCGCTCGGGCGGGGCTCCCAACTCGACGAGGCTGCGCACCAGATCCGCGCTCACGCCGATATTGCCTTGGCTGCGCTGCAAGGTCTGCTGAATGAGACGGCGCGGCCAGGGGAACTGACGGTACAGATTGATGTCCGAGCCGCGCGCGGTGCACACAAAGGGCTTGCCCAGCCAGCGGGAGAGCAGCGAGGCGGCCACGCCGTCCGGGTAGAAAAAGTGCGCGTCGATCAGGTCGAAGTCGAAGCCCTCACGCTGCAGACGCCGGATGGTGGGCAGCGCGCCCAGGGCCAGAACATAGGGGTGAACGTTCTGGCCGATCTTGGGGGGAAGCAGGTAGCGCGGGTGTTCGATGCGGATGCCGTGTCGCTCCTCTCGCCGCGGCGTGGCCGCCATTCGCGCCCAGTCGCCCCAGCGTGGGTGCGTGCTGGGAAACCAAGGCACCGGCGCCACCACCTGGGCCTCGACGCACCCGCTCCCCAAGAGCTCGCGCAGCCGCGTCTCCACGAAGAGCCCGTGGCCGGGCCGCGCGCTGCTCGGGTAGAGCGTGCTGAACAGCAGCGAACGGACGGGGGCGGACACGGGCGAAGCAGCCGGGCGCGGCAGACGGTGGCGAAGCGGCGCACTCTACGTGCCTTTCTCACGCTGGCCCTGCGAGATACCCCCGAACGGGCGGCCCGCTGTGGGCCGTACTTCACGGGGCGGGTGCATAGAATCCCGCCCCTGTTTTCATAGAGAGCCGCGCCGCGACGATGGACACCCGGACCGAAATTCTGCACATCCTCGACGAGGTGCTCAGCCTGAACGGCCGCGCGCTCAGTTTCCAGCCCGACACGCCCCTGCTGGGCGCCATCCCGGAACTCGACTCAATGGCCGTGGTGGCCTTGATCACGGCCATCGAAGAGCGCTTGGGCATCACCCTGCCCGACGACGAGCTCGACGGCAGCACCTTTGCCAGTGTTGGCTCGCTGACCGATTTCGTCATTGCCTGCGGATGAGGGCCGGAAGGTCCGCATTGCCCGCATCGGTACCCCAGTGACCCTGCGAAGCGCTCGGCGCACCTTCTTTCTCCCCATCGCCGGTGGGCAGCGCCTGGCCGTGCTCCACCCCCCCAAGGGGACTTGCCGGGGAAGGGTGCTCTACGTCCCGCCGTTGGCGGAAGAGATGAACAAGGCGCGGCGCATGGCGGCCCTGCAGGCCGAAGCGCTGGCGGCTGCGGGCTTCGCCGTGCTGGGGATCGACCTGCTCGGCTGCGGGGACAGCAGCGGGGACTTCGGCGACGCCAGCTGGTCGGCTTGGCTCGACGACCTGAGTCAAGCCCACGCGTGGCTGCAGAGTGAAGTCGACGCGCCTCAGGGTCGAGACTGGCTCTGGGGCCTGCGCGCCGGCTGCCTGCTGGCTGCTGCCTTGGCCTCGCGTCTGCCAGGCCCTAGCCGGCATCTCTATTGGCAGCCACCGGCCTCGGGCCGCGTGTTGCTGCAGCAGTTCCTGCGGCTGAAAAGCGTGGGCGACTTGCTGGATGGGCATCAAGGGCAGAACGCGATCGGCGGCGTCGAGGCACTCAAGCGCGCCTTGCAAGCCGGCCAGACCGTGGAAGTGGCGGGCTACCGCCTAGCCTCGGGTCTGGCATCGGGTTTGGACGTCGCGACACTGGCGCCCCCGGCGCAAGGCCAGCAGCTGGTGGTGCTGGAGTTGTCCAACCGCGAGGGCGCGACGCTCTCGCCGGTGGTGCAGAAGCTGGTGGCCAGTTGGCAGCAGGCCGGCTGCGAAGCCCGTGCCGAACTCGTGACCGGCCCCGCGTTCTGGCAAACCACCGAAATCGAGGACGCACCGGCCCTCATCGCCGCCACTCTGCGCGCGCTCACCGGGGAGGCGAGCGGTGCTTGAACGGGTCATCGACATCGACTGCCACGGCGAGCGCTTGACCGGCGTGCTGGCCGAACCGGCCGAAGGCGAGGCAGCAGCGGACACCGCAGTGCTCATCGTCGTCGGCGGACCGCAATACCGTGCCGGCAGCCATCGGCAGTTCGTATTGCTGGCACGCCGCCTGGCCGAAGCCGGGTTCCCCTGCCTGCGCTTCGACGTGCGCGGCATGGGCGACAGCGCTGGCTTGTTGCGCAGTTTTGAAGCGCTTGATGAAGACATCAGTGCGGCGATCGATGCTCTGCATGCCGCGCTGCCAGGTGTTCGCCACACGGTGCTATGGGGCCTGTGCGATGGCGCCTCGGCCGTCCTGCTGAAACTGCATGCCCGCCCTGATTCGCGCGTGGCCGGTCTCTGCCTGGTCAATCCCTGGGTGCGCTCTCCCGAAGGCCTGGCGCGCACTCAGCTCAAGCATTACTACCTGCAGCGCCTGATGCAAGGCAGTTTCTGGCGCAAGCTGTTCAGCGGCCAGGTGGCGGGCAAGGCGCTGGGCGAGTTCTGGCAAAGCCTGCGACTGGCCTGGCGCGCTCGACAGCCTGACCAAAGCGCGGAAACATCAAACGCCGCGATGGACAGCGCGTTGCCCTTTACTCAACGCATGGCAGCTGGCCTGTCCGCCTTTCGAGGACAAGTGTTGATTCTGCTCAGCGACGAAGACTTCACCGCCATGGAGTTTGCCCACCATGTTGGCAACGATCCCACATGGGCGTCACTGATGAGTCGCCAGAATGTTCGCCGGGCCAAATTGGAAGGCGCAGACCACACTTGCTCAGACAGCAGAAGTCAGGGGCGTATGGAAGATGAAACCCTTGCGTGGCTGCTGGCCTTCAGCCCGAAGCCCTTGATCTCGCAATGAGCGCAGCATTCAAGCCACCGCTTCCTCCAACACACCCGGTACCGAGTTTGCGCGAGTTCCTTTGCGCTCATCCGCGCAAGGACAGCGAGGTGCTGCTTGAAAACGCTCCGCGCGTAAATTTGACCTACAACGCGCGAGGCGCCTTGTTCGAGATCGGCCATGCCTTGCGCCATGGCTCGGATGCGCGGGACGAAGTGCTGCTGCCAGCCTTCCATTGCCCCTCAGGTGTGACCCCCTTGCTGGAGGCGGGCCTGAGGCCGGTCTTTTATCGCGTGCGCCCCGATCTGACGCTGGACTTCGATGACCTGTTGACCAAGGTCGGACCGCGTACACGGGCGGTCCTAGTCATCCACTACTTCGGTTTTGTCTTCGATCTGGCCAATCTGCAAGCGCTTCGAGCGCAGGGCATCGCTGTGGTCGAAGACTGGTCGCACAGCTTTCTGTGCCTGGATCATGCTGGGCGTCCCGCATTGCCAGCGATGCAGGGGGACTTCCAAGTCTTCAGCTTCTGGAAGCTGGCACCTTGCGGTGTGGGTGGTGGCCTTCGCCAACAGACGGAAGGAGTGGGCCTGCCGGCCTGGCCCCGGCCCATGCCCTCGTGGCAAGAGCGCGTGGTGCGCTTCAAGCGCGAACTGGAGGAAGTGCTCGACCACTCGCCCCATCATCGCTGCAGGCGCGCATTCCAGGCATTGGAGGGTTGGCGCACGCGTTCAAAGCGATCCGTACCGGAGCTTGCCGCCCCAAGCGAGCCCTCGACACCGCTTCGCGGCGAGGATCGCTACGGTTTTGATCCACAACTGGCCCGTGCAGGAATGCCCAGCGGCGTGCGCCAACGACTGTTGGGTACCGACTTCGAGGCGCTTGTTCACAGACGGCGCGAAAACTACGCGCTGTACGCAGAAGGGCTGCCTGAGTCTGACGGCTTGCAACCGCTGCACCAAACACTGGATGCTTCGTGCTGCCCCTGGGTGTTTCCGGTGCGTGTGATGCACCGCGACCGCTTCGACCGTGGCTGGCGGAGCCAGGGGGTGGCGTTGCATACATTTGGAATCTGGCTGCACTCGGCGTTGCAAGAAGCCGATGCTGCCACTCGTGCAGACGCCGAGTTGCTCGCCTCAGAATTGCTTTGCTTGTCGGTACATCAGGGCCTTGGACGTGAGGATATCGAGCGAGGCATCGCAGTGATCGGGGCTCACAAAGAGCAGAGAGGTTGTGCATGAATGTGTTAGTTCCATGTCGGCGGACGAGGCCCGCAGCCGGTGCGTCGGCCCCTGAGCAGCTTGTGCCAGAAGGCCAGGACTCGCTGATCCCAACCTTTCTTGTGGGAACAGCCTGATGGCCATCTCAGTGCTGGAACCGCAGGAGGCATTGAAGCGTTGGGGCCCCGCCTGGCAGCACCTCGTCAGGGACTGCGCAGATGACCTGTCGGGTCTGGATGCATCCTCCTCCACCGCGTGGTTCAGCGCGCTGCTGGCAAGCCGCGCTCAAGCGCGTGAGGGCAGAGTTCTGGTGCTTCATGAGGGCGATCGTTTGCAGGGCTTGATGCCGGCTTTCTGCCATCGCCGCCACCCTTTGGGCGAGCAACTTCAATGGACCACCGAGTTGTACGGCGGGCGAAATGGCCTGGTTCTGGCGAATGCACAGCTACCCCTAGCCATGGCATTGCTACGGAGCCTGGACAAGGCTTGGCCACGTTGGGTGAGCCTGCAATGCACGGTGTCTAAGGCCACGCCACTGAGCCACCTGCTGATCCAGGCGGCCCATGGGCTTGGCCTGAAGGTACAGCGCGAGCATGTTCCGCCCGCGCCTTACGTGCATCTGTTGGACAGCGGCGAACAATTCCGCCAAGGGGTTTCACGAAGCTTGCTTCGCAATCTTCGTCAGTCAGTGCGCACAGCAGAAACCAAGGGGCGATTGAATTGGCGCGAGTACACGCGCGCAGAACAGGCCGATGAGCTGCTGGCCTTGATGCTCGAAGTGGAGCGGAATTCATGGAAGCATGAAGCCGGCAGCTCGGTATCGAAACATCCAGAACAGCAAGCCTTCTACCAAGCTCTGCTGCTTCCTGCGATGGCACTCGATCAGTTGTACGCCTTGGTTCTTTTTCTGGACGACACGCCCATCTCATATCAACTGGGTGTGCTGGGAGACAACGTGTACTCCTGTCTGAAGATCAGCATGCACCAGGGTTTCGGCGAGTTGCGCCCCAGCCATTTGCTGAAGCTAGAGTTGTTCGACCGCTTGCGCACCAAGGGAATACGTACGGTGGATCTGATGGGCGTGGTTGAGCCCCACAAATTGGTGTGGGCACCATCGACACCTCAATATGAACGCGAGCGCCTGACCCTCTACCGAGACAGCTTGGCAGGCAAGCTCCTCTTCCATGGGCGAAAGCTGCGCGATCGATTGGCTGCAGGAAACAGCATGCCCACCTCAGCAGCAGCAGGATCTGCATGAGCAAGCGCATCCTGCTCATCGCCTTTCACTTCCCGCCGATCAAGATCAGCAGCGGCTTGGAGCGAACACTTGCGCTGACCCGCCACCTGCCGGCGCATGGATGGGAGCCCATGGTGCTCTCGGCCTCACCAAAGGCTTACCCTGGAATCAGCGACGAACGCATGGGCCAGATCCCGAGCGGCACGCTGGTGCGTCGCCCCTTCGCCCGTGACGCCACCCGCAGCTTGTCGATCGCCGGTCGATATCCACGCTTCGTGACGCTGCCAGACCGCTGGGCAAGTTGGCTCCTGGGCGCCATTCCCGAAGGTCTTTCCTTGATTCGAGAGTTCAAGCCCGATCTCATCTGGAGCACCTACCCGATAGCCAGCGCGCACCTGATCGGTTGCGCCCTGCATCGAATGACCGGTGTGCCCTGGGTGGCCGACTTCCGTGACCCGATGGTTGAGTTCAACGCACGCGAGCAGCGCTGGGCCCCCGCTTGGAATGCGCTCCGCCACTGCCGACTATGGATCGAGGGCTTGGCCACACGCCATGCGGCAGCGTTGACGGCCTGCACCAACGGCTCCTTGCAGATCCTCAAAGAACGCTACACACAGACTGATCAGCGCCTTTGGACCATGGTGCCCAACGGCTACGACGAGTCAGCCTTCCAAGCAGCGGAGGAATTGGCTCGCCCGCCGCGCGCTGGCGATGCCGTAGTGCTGCTCCATAGCGGCACCATTTACCCGACACCTGATCGCGACCCCAGCCACTTCTTGCGTGCCCTTCGTCACGTGATTGATCAGCGAGGACCAGGCGCTAAGCCTGTTCGGGTGCTGCTGCGCGCCTCAAGTGTCGACAAACTGTATGCACCGCTGCTGCGAGACCTGCAACTTGAGGATCATGTTCAGTTCGCACCCGCTATCGCCTACCAAGAGGCTTTGGCCGAGATGATGGAGGTGGATGGACTGCTGGTGTTCCAGGGCTACACGTCGAACCCTGCCATTCCGGCCAAGTTGTATGAGTACTTCCGAGCCGGAAAGCCCATCTTGGCCATGGCTGACGAGCATGGCGATACGGCACAACTGGTGCGCAGTCTCGGTGCAGGATTGATTGCACCACTTGACAACCAAGAAGGTATTGCGAACGCGATGCACCAATATCTGAGAGCCATCGAGTCGAATTCATCTTTGCGATTGGCGCCTGCACATTACAGTCCATTTGAGCGGGCCCAAACCGTGAAACAGTTTGCAGACTTGTTCGACGAACTTCTGGCCTGCCGATGACAAGAAAAGTCATTGTTTACCGCCATCCGTCGGATTTTCCAACCGAGGTGGCTGCTCTGTTTGAGCGTGCGGCGAACCGTGAGTTGGAAATGAGCGCCCCATGGCATGCAAACCTGATTGATGCAGTTTTTCAAGGAGAGGATTCGCCCGCCATCTATGTTTTGGTGAGCGACGGACAAGCGCGTGCCGCAGTGGCGTTGCTGCATCGGCGGAAATGGTGGGGTCATGAACTGAGGTCAATGGCGAACTTCTATACCTCTTATTCGGAACCCTTACTGGCCGAGGATGCTGGCTTGCCTGAGTGTCTCGCGCTGCTCGATGGCATCCGTTCCCAACACAAGCGTCTTGTCAGCTTGTACCTGGGCCCACTGGACCCGGACAGCCCGGCCAGTGTGCACTGGAAGGCTGCACTTGAGTCCCGTCGCTACGCATGCTTCCTGCAGTTCCGATTTGCCAATTGGTACCTGCCCACCAATGGCGATTGGGAAAGTTACTTAGCGGAACGCGATAGCCAAATTCGCAACACCTTGAAGCGAAAGCAACCGAAGTTTCTATCTGCGGGAGGACGGTTGCAGGTGTATCGCAACTTGGCTGATCTGGACGATGCTCTGTCAGCCTATCAGCACGTTTATGCAAAGAGTTGGAAGCGCCCTGAGCCTTACCCTCAATTCATCCCTGGGCTATTGCGATGCGCCACTGAACAAGGCTGGCTTCGCCTAGGCATCGCAACTCTGCATGGCACGCCCATTGCGGCCCAAATCTGGCTGGTGAACAGGGGGCGTGCTGCCATCTTCAAGTTAGCCTATGACGAAGCCTTCAAGAGTTACTCTGCAGGCTCGCTATTGACTGCACATCTGATGCAAGAAGTCATGTCCAACGATGGCGTTCGCGAAGTCGATTACCTTATCGGCAACGACGCATACAAGCAGGGTTGGATGAGTCATCGTCGAGATCGGAAAGCAATTCAAGCCTTTAATCTTCAGCATCCTGTCGGCTGCTTTGGCGCCGTTAGGGAGTTGCTTGCTGACCAAACACGACCGCTGCGGGAATGGTGGCGGCAGCTATCTACTAGGTCGAGTACGGAGGCCGCATCAAAGTGAGACTGTCCAAACCTCTACTTGCCATGCTTGTTGCTGCGATCGCCATTTGCAGTTCCCCTCCGGGACGAGCCACATCCCGGCAGCCCGCTTCAGTCTTGGCTACGCTCCCACCCTATTGCGCTGACTCGGAGCTTTCGGCCACCTATGAACGCTACGGGCCTCGCTGGCAGTATTGGGCTGCGCGGATGAGCCCCTTATTTAACACCATCCATCACTACTGCCGCGGCCTTCTGGACTTCCGGGCAGCTCGACGCTCTCTACCAGGAAGTCAAGCGCAACAGATACTATTGAAGCGAGCAATATCTGAGTATGAGTTCATATTGCGCCACGATCGGCGCCAGTTGCAAGCTTTTCCTCTTTGGCCTGAACTTCTCATTCGGCGAGGTGAAGCTGCAGTCATGCTTGAGGATTGGGCATTGGCCACAGCCTCCTATGAACAAGCTCGCGAGGTAAAGCCTGACTATTGGCCTGCGTATCTTGACTGGGCTGAGGTGCTTGCCAGATTGAAGTTGCAGGGTCAAGCGCGCGACCTCATCCGTCAAGGATTGCTGATCGATCCCACTGTGGAGTCCATGCGTCAGGCGTTCCTGAAGTACGGAGGCGCGCTAAAGGACATCCCCGACAAGCCCCCGGCCGCCCGTCCCGCCGCATCAGCGCAGGAGCCTGCACCAGCTGCTTCGTTGGCTGCATCCAGTGCATCGTCACCCCTGAGTCCATGACCCTGCCACCCCCCCTCCCCCCCACCCAAGGCGTGGCGCCTGTCGCGGAGCTTCGTGGCATCGGTGGAGCGTTGTCGAGCGACACCGTACTGGCCCTACTCTCCCCCATCACCGTGCCGGCAGAACGTCGCGCACTGCTGGCAGGTTTGAGCGGGAGCTTTGCGCTGGCCCTCAGCGACGGCCAGGGCCGCTGGCTGCTGGCTGTGGACCGCTTCGCCATCGAGACCCTTTGCTGGCGTGTCGACGGCGCGGAACTGCACCATGCGGAGCGGGCCGACGCTCTGGGAGCCACGGCGAACCTGCAGGCGCAGGCGCTCTTCGACTACCTCTTCTTCCACTGCATCCCCTCGCCTCGCACCGCGCATGCGGGCGTGCAGCGCTTGCCGCCCGCGCACTACCTCTGGTTCGACCAGGGCCGCATCACCGTCGAGCCCTACTGGACGCCGGCGTTCAAGCCACAGTCCGGCCTGCGCTTCGAGGAGGCCAAGGCCGAGTTCCTGACCTTGCTGGAGCGAGCCGTCCAACGCCAGCTCGGCGCTGACTGTCCCACCGCCGCTTTCCTCTCCGGCGGCACCGACAGCTCCACGGTGGCCGGCCTGCTCGGCAAGGTGAGCGGCAAGGCGCCGGTGACCTACTCCATCGGCTTCGATGCCGACGGCTACGACGAGATGGCGTTCGCGCGCATCGCGGCCAAGCATTTCGGCGCCGACCACCGCGAGTACTACGTCACCCCCGAGGACTTGGTCGCCCACATCCCGCGGGTGGCGGCGCATTACGACCAGCCCTTCGGCAACTCTTCGGCTCTGCCCGCCTACAGCTGTGCCCTGCAGGCGAAGCAGGACGGCTTCGCGCGCATGCTCGCCGGGGACGGCGGCGATGAGCTCTTCGGCGGCAACTCCCGCTATGCCAAACAACGCGTGTTCGGCTGGTGGCGCCAGGTGCCTCAGCCGCTTCGCAAGGGTTTGTTCGACCCCCTGTTCCTGAGCGAGTTCGCCAAGTCCACGCCTGGACTGCGCAAGGCGCATAGCTATGTGGAGCAGGCCAATGACCCCATGCCGCACCGACTGCTGGCGTACAACCTGCTCCTGCGCCTGGGCGCGCAAACCGTGCTCACACCGGCCTTCCTGGCGCAAACGGACGCGGACGCGCCGATGCACCATCAGCAGCAAGTGTGGGACTCCGTGCAAGGCGCCAGCGAGCTCAACGCCACGCTGGCCTTCGACTGGCGCTACACCTTGGGCGAAAGCGACTTGCCCAAGGTGCGCGAAACGACTCGCCTGGCTGGCGTCAGCGTCGGCTTCCCGATGCTTGACGACGCGTTGCTTGAGTTTTCACTGCGACTGCCCGACGACTTCAAGCTCAAGGGTTTGAAACTGCGCTGGTTCTTCAAGGAGGCGCTGCGCGGCTTCCTGCCCGACGAGATCCTGACCAAGAAGAAACAGGGCTTCGGCCTGCCCTTCGGTGTTTGGACGCTCCGTCATGCCGCGCTTCGCGAGCTGGCGCAGGATTCGGTGCAGGGCCTGGTGGCGCGCGGCGTGGTTCGGCCTGAGTTCGCCAAGGCCTTGTTCGACGAGTTGCTGCCTCAGGTGCCAGGCTACTACGGCGAGATGATCTGGATCCTGATGATGCTGGAGCAGTGGCTGCGAGCCAAGGCACCCAACTGGAAGATCTGAGACCGTTCAGCTGCGCAGATTCAGCATCATGCGCAGCGCGAATCGGCCGGGCGTACGGTCCCAGGGCGTGAACCGGGGAATCTGCATCAGGTCCTGGCCCCAACGCCCGGCGCCGGGCGCGGTGGTCACCGCCGCGTCGAAGCCCAATTCGCGCACCAATCGCGCGTGCTCGGGCAGGTAATCCTCGCCGGGCTTGCCGTTCGGGTAGGCGAAGAGCCCGATGCGCTCGCCCAGCAAGTCTTCAAGCACCTCGCGACCCGTCGAGATCTCGCTGCGTGCTTCGTCCAGGGGCAGTCGCGCCAGGATCGGGTGGTTCACCGTGTGCGCTCCCACCACCATGCCGCGCGCCCGCAGATCGCGCAATTGCGCGCTGCTCATCATCAAGTCGTCGGGCAAGATGGCCGCGCTGATGCGGGCCACCTCAGCCACCAAATCCAAGCGTTCCTGCAGCGGTAAGTACTTCGTGCGACGGATCAACTGCTCGGCGGCGCTACGGCGCTCGTGCCAACTGCCCAGGGGCAGCGGGTCCATGTCGGCATAGGCGGTCGAAAGCGCGCGTACATCCAGCGCATCCAGCGTCGAGCGGCGCGCCGCCTCGATCAGGGTGTCGTTCCACATGCGCCCGCCATCCAGAAACCCGGTGGCGATGAAAAAGCAAGCCGACAGACCGGCCTCTTCCAGGAGGGGCAGGGCCTGCTGGTGGTTGTCAAGGTAGCCGTCGTCAAAGGTGATGGCAGCCGCCCGTGCCGGCAAGCTGCCCTGGTGCAGGCGCTGCACCGCTTCGTCAAGCGGCAGCACCTGGAACGCGTCCTTCACCCAGCCGAGGAACTCGCGAAACCGTGGCACGTCAACCTCGCCGGGAAACATCGGGTCCGGCGTGGCGTGGACGCGGTGAAAGATGAGGATGCTCAGACGGGCATTTCTGCCAGCAGGCGAGAGCAGGTTCAGGGCCAGGCGAGCAGTGCTCATGCGTGCTTGGGCGTTGCGGCTTTCGCGGGTTTCTTGCGCCAGAACATCAACGGCTCCAAAGGGTTGGGTGACACCGGACCTTCGACCAACCAGCGCTTCTTGGCGATCCACTGGTTGCCGATGACGATCATCAGCACGATGTTGTAGGGCATGTCCCAGTACGACAAGCTCAGAAAGGCCCCGCCCACGGCGTAGCCCACCAAGCTCACCTGGCACATCGCGCCCAGCGGGGACAGCCACTTGGTTTCAGGATGCTTGAGCGCTTGCTTGCGCAGACGTCCTGCCGAAAGAAAGGCCAGCGTGAAGATCGCCAGAAACAAGGTGAGGCCCACAAACCCATGTTCGCCCAGCACCATGAAATAGATGCTGTGTGCCGCATGGATACGGTCCGGCTCCGGCGCATAGCGCAGGAACAGTTCGGGCGTGATGATGGCGTACCCGCCCCCCATGAAGTAGTCCTTGGCCAAGTTGTAGGCCATGATCCACGCATTGAGTCGTCCGAGGGCGGAGTCGTCCTCGTCATAGGTCTTGATGGTGCCCATGCGATCCCACCAGTGCTCGGGCATGAAAGTCAGCAAAGCCACGCCCACAAGGGGCAAGAATGCCAAGCCGACCAAGCGCTTGCCGCTACGCCACCACATCACCACAGCCATTGCGGCGACAGCCAGAAGAGCGCCCCGCGAGTGCGTGCCCAGCACAGCTGCAGCGCACAGCAACATGGCCAGCAGCATGGCAAAGCGAGCCCATCGATGCGTCAGGGTGTCACGCAGAAAATACATCAGCGGGATGGTCATCACCAACGCCAGACCCACCTCGTTGTTGCCTTGTATGTAGCCTCCACCCGGCCCCCAGACGCGGTACGCCCCCCCGGTGGCGATGGTGAACAGACCGCCCTTTACGCCATAAAAGGCCAGCGAAGCAGCCACGATCCACACAAAGGCCATCAGATGCTGGCGTGTGTAGATCACCAGCAAGGTGGCCAGCACCATCACGTCGATCTTCATCACCCGCTTCCACATCTCGAAGCTCGGATCGAAGTGGATCGCAGTGAGTGTGGTGATCGTCATCCAGATCATGAATACGATCAGCAACACGATCTCCCGCGTCAGCGGGAACGGCTTGGGCTCGCGCGAGAACAGCATGCCCAGCAGGGCACTGATGGCGAATGCCTGCGCCACAGGCGCGTCGTTCAGCCGGTAGGACAGGCCGTGTGGATTCATCATGCTGATCCAGGTCCAGCCAATGATGGCCACCCAGGGTGCGCGCAGTCCGTACAGCACACCTCCAGCGATGAGGATGAACAGCAGCAGGTCGCGCATGCGCTAGGTCACTTCAGCCATGGACGGTCTGGCCGTGCAGCTGCTGGCGCACGAAGGACTCGAACATCATCAGCGACCACAGCGGCGCGCTGTAGTCGCGGCTTCCATTGCCATGCGCATCGAGCAGATGCTCCAGGTAGCTGCGCTCGAACCAACCGCTATGCGCGAGGTGCTCGCCGAGCACTGCCTCGCGCACGCGCTCTTTCAAAGGCCCGCGGAACCAGCGCGCCAAAGGCACCGCAAAGCCCATCTTGGGCCGGTAGAGCACGTCGTGCGGCAGCATCGGCTCCAAGGCCTTCTTCAGCAACACCTTGCCCTCGCTGCCGCGGATCTTGTAGTGAGACGGCAGCGTGGCCAGCCACTCGACGAGCGGATGATCCATCAACGGCTCGCGTACTTCCAGGCTGTGGGCCATCGAAGCACGATCCACCTTGGTATTGATGTCCCCGACCAAATAGGTCTTCGTGTCGAGGTACTGAATGAGGGCGAGAGGATCCTCGGTGCCGGCATTGGCCGCGTGGCGCTGGAACACCGAGAGCGCGTTGTAGCCGGCCAGTTCGGACTTGAGGCGACCGGAGAACAACTGCTCACGCATCGGCGCGCGCAGCAGCGAGACCGTGTCGAAGTAGGCCTCCACGCTGTGCCTTGCCAGCGCTTGGAAGGTGGTCTTGCCACGCAGGAATCGTGGCGCCCAGTCCAGCTTGGGGTACAGGCTGCCCAGCGCTCCGAACAGCGGCTTGCGCAGGCCGTAAGGCAGGGCCGAGCGCAGCTTCTCCTCCATCAGGTGCAGTCGGTAACGACGGTAGCCACCAAAGCTCTCGTCGCCCCCATCGCCGCTGAGCGCCACCGTCACATGCTTGCGGGCGAGTTCGCTGACGCGGTAGGTCGGG
>JAFLDE010000129.1 GCA_017302655.1 Burkholderiales bacterium | reverse complement strand
CAGCGCCTGTGCGCCGGCACGGTGCTCGGCGCGCGTGCGCTCCAGCGCCTCGGTGAGCGAACGGCCGCTGGCAAAGGCGGCCAGCGCCTGGCTGGCGTCGACAAACAGATGATGCAGGGCAGCGGCCATGGGCCGCGAGTGTCTCAGGGTGGGACGGCCGGTTGGGCGCTCACTGGGCCTGCGCGCCCAGCGCGCGCAGCTTGGTGCACCAGCGCGCCACGCCCTTGTCGCCAAGCTGGTCCACGCCACCAATCAGCGTTTCATGCACCGGCGAGAAGCCCACGAAGCCGAGGATGTTGCGTTCCAGCGAACGCACCGAATGCGCGCGGTAGATGAAGCGGTACATCAGCGCCGGCATGCCCATGGTGACGATGACGCGCGCCGAGCGGCCGCCCAGGGCCTTCGCGCTGAAGGGGTTGCGGCTGTCCGCCTTGAAGGCGATACCCGGCCGCGCCAGCTGCTCCAGCAGACCCTTCAGCACCGCCGGCATGTCGCCCAGCCAGAGCGGGAAGACCAGCACCAGGTGGTCGCACCAGAGCAGCGCGTCGCGCGCCGGCGCCAGCGCCGGGGGCAGGCCCTCGCCCCTTTGCCAGGCGCTCGTGTCGCGCAGCAGCGGGAAGTCCAGCGCCGTCGCCTCGACCTCGCGGCAGGCGTGTCCGGCCCCCTCCGCGCCTTCCCGGTAGGCGTCAGCCAGTTGGTGGCAGAGGTGGCGTTGGCGGCCATCCGGATGGCCCTGCAGGATGAGGATGCGGCGCTTGTCCATGGGCCGCATGGTCGGCGCAAGCCCCCACAGCCACCTTGCCCCAGGTCAAGCGACGCAGAATGCCCGCATGAACGACCCGAAGCCCCCGGCGCTTTTGGCCACCGACCCACCGGTGTCCGAGCGCATCCGCTACCGACTCATCAGCGCCGGCTGCCGTCACCACGCCAACGACAACATCGCCGCCTTCATCGAGCCCGGCGAGCTGGACGCCCTGCAGGCCGAGGTGCAGTCCAAGCTGCAGGAGGTGCTGCGGGCGCTGGTCATCGACACGGACAGCGACCACAACACCCAGGACACCGCCAAGCGCGTGGCCAAGATGTTCGTGCGCGAGGTCTTCGCCGGCCGCTACCAAGCGCCGCCCACGGTCACCGAGTTCCCCAACGTCAGCCGCCTCAACGAGCTGATGATCGTCGGCCCGATCACCGTGCGCAGCGCCTGCTCGCACCACCTCTGCCCCATCCTTGGGCGGCTGTGGATCGGCCTGCTGCCCAATGAGCACTCCAACCTCATCGGCCTGTCCAAGTACGTGCGTCTGGCCGACTGGGTGATGAGCCGCCCGCAGATCCAGGAAGAGGCCGTGACCATGCTGGCCGACGAGCTGCAAGCCCGCGTGCGCCCCGACGGCCTGGCCCTCGTCATGGAGGCCGACCACTTCTGTATGGCCTGGCGCGGCGTCAAGGACGTGGATTCCAAGATGACCAACTCCGTGATGCGCGGCGCCTTCCTCAAGGACCCCAATCTGCGCCGCGAGTTCCTGTCGCTGCTCACCAAGAAGAACGAGGCTTGACAATGATGCCCCCGACCTCACTCCGTTCGGTACCCCCCGAGGGGGCCGCAGTGCCCTTGGGGCGGCCCGGCGGGAACTGACCATGTTGGTACGACTGCTTTACGCCAGCCACAGCACGGCCACCGAGGCCGAGTTCGCCGCCATCGTGCGCCAGAGCCGAGCGCGCAATGCCGAGTTGGGCGTGACCGGCCTGCTATGCCATTCCGAAGGCGTGTTCGTGCAGGTCTTGGAAGGCGGCCGCGCGGCGGTGAACCGGCTCTACAACCAGATCGTCAGCGACCCGCGCCACAAGGACGTGACCCTGCTCGCCTACACGGAGATCAGCGAACGCCGCTTCGCCGGCTGGAGCATGGGCCAGGTCAGCCTGCAGCGCTTGAACCCGGCTTTGCTCTTGAAGTACAGCGAGGTGGCCAAGCTGGACCCCTACGCCATGAGCGGGGCGGCGGTGTCGGCTTTGTTCGAGGACTTGGTGAGCGAAGGGGTCATCGTTTGCAGCTGAGCTGGCCGGTAGGCCAAGCGGCCCGCTACATCCGAAACATGGCGCGAACCTTGGGCACCAACTCAAGGGCTCGTGCACGCTGTGGGCTACCTGGAAGCAAGGCGTAGTAGGTCAGATCGAGCTCCTCTGGCCGCTTTGCGCACATACCAAAAGCGACACAGAGAGATAGTGCCTCTAGACTGCTCCCGGGGGCCATTGGGTTGTACTGAGCCGAGTACTTAGCCAAGTACTGCAGTCCTTCCAGCTGAAGATCATCGAACTCCGCTGCCAGCTCCTTTCGGTTTTTCCGCAGGACATACAGCCGAGCAGAAGTTTCTGTGATCGGTGCGCCTTGCTGCTGCAAAATTTCGAGCACCCTCTCCATATTCGAAGTTGATCGGTCATCGATCCACGCTTTGTGCAAAGTTTCCCCAGGCTTGTCACTGCCATGGGGCTGCATAAAGCGTTCATCTTGCAAAATGGGCGCACACCGCTTCTCTATTTCCTGTTGCGCCTTGATTCTTTCAGCATGCACGGCCGGCGAAGCAGGCTCGCTACTTGCCCCTTCAGCGATCGGCATCGGTACCATATTCCCAATCAAGAGGCCGCGGCTGATTGCCCTTGACGCACTTAATGTCGCAGAGCTGCACTCTCGCACCAAACTCCGCACCACTGCATACCCTGCTGGTTCTGTACGCCGATGTAGAGCCAGCAACTCCGGGTAAAGGTGGGACGAGTTGAGTAACGCCTTAAGGAGCCCATTAGCGTTTGCATTCTGAGTGCGTTGTGATGTGCCAGGACTTTGTTTAGATTGACTCGGAGGCGCAGGTTCGGCGCCACCGACTGTCGAACTATCAGGCAAAGCCTTGACTGCAATGGCTTCGACTGCCAATTTCAAACTGTCGTCGCTCCCATGATCAGAAAAGGATACTGAGCACAGCATTACTATTGCGATCGCAATAGCGGCAAGCGCCACGAGTAGTCCGTGATTCCTGAGTAGGCTCATGTTAGCGGCGATCTGCGCTGTCAGCTTTTGCCGCCGTAGTCATTGCTACGGCGCCATGCTGAGATCACCGACATCTCGGCTCCGCACCGCCGCCCGCGTGAAGGTGATGCAATTGCAGCCCCCCTCCAATATGCCTTGATACTTCAAAGGTATGCACACCATCGGTGAACTTGACTTCCGCCTTGTCCCCATTTACGGCATCGTCCCTGACGACTTGTTTCACAACATCTGCGGCCTGCACAAACCCGTCCTTCTGATCAACGCTGAATCGCTGACTCACTGAGAAACACTGTACATACTTCTTGGAATCTCTCCAAAGCGGGTAAGCGACGACTACATAATCCAAGACATCTTGAACCTTCCCAAGCAAAGCGGCCCTATCGTCGCCGTCCATGCCATCTTGAAAGCCTGTGACTTCGCCACAGTCCATTGATGCAGAGTAGCTTCGCGGACCCACTACGCTGTAGCGGCAGTCGGGCTTAGTGGCCGTGACCTCTACACGATCCAGTTTCTGCCGAACTTCAGCAACCTCCCACCGTGACAAGGCGTCGTTGAAGTAGTCGAAATACCAATTGATCTGCAGCCACGGATCATCTTCAGGAACCGGACACACTTGATTGGATTCAGGCATGCACAGGCCGCCCTCTGACATCGCCGTTGGACTGCCTGGTTTCACCGGCTTTTCACTTCGCGCACGTGCATCTCGAAGAATCACCGATTTCACTCGGATTCCTGACGCACGGCCCATCAGTTTCAAGGTTGGCGCTGCAATGTGAGGTACACCCTCCATCGGCTGTGAAGCCTTGGCATCAAGCTCACCCGCCTGCGCGCCCCCCATGGCCATCGAGCAGACCAGCACCATGCCAGCGTATTTATTCATGAGTCCTCCCCTATAAAGGAACACTCAAGATACCCCCCCCCCCACCAGAATTTGCCCATTCGGGTTATCCCGATCGCCAGTAAGTTTGTGCTTCAATCTTGCGAGGACGGCGATACCCGGCCCAATATATTCGAGGCTCAGAAACTCTTCGCGTCATGAAACCCATACAGCCCTGCCAGCGCCCGCGTCGGCACTTCGGCCAGGGCCTCGTTGTAGATCGCCACGCGGCCGTTGAAGAGTTTCTTGCCGAAGTCGCGCTGCTGCTGGGCGGCGCGCAGGCGGGCGATGAGGGTGCGACGTTCGGCTTCGCCGTCTTCTGAGACCACGGGGTCGAGCAGGGCGAGCACGCGTTGCAGGGCCGAGGCGTGCAGGGCGTGGGCTACCGCGAGTTGGGCCACGGGGTCGGCGGCGAAGGGGGTCGCGCTGGTGGCCTTGAGTGCCGTCTGCAGCTCAGCGCCTTGGGCCCGCAAGGCCTCGAAGGCGCCGCCTTCCTGGGGCAGCCAGCGCGGGCCGGCCTCGGCCAGCTGGCCGCCGGCGTCCACCAACTCGGTCAGTGGCGCTTCGAGCTGCTGCCAGGCGCCGCTGATGGCATTGCGCAGGCGCATCAGGCGGTTGTAGGCGCCCAGGCCCCAGAAGAGCAGCAGCGCGGCGATGACGAGCAGGCTGAGCGTCATGCGCGACCCTGCCGTTCGTCTTTTCGGTACGCGGCCCACCCCCGCGCACGCAGCTCGCAAGCCGGGCATTCGCCGCAGCCATGGCCCCAGGGGTGCAGCACACCGCGCTCACCCAGGTAGCAGGTGTGGGTGTGCTCGACGGTGAGCTGCACCAGCGCTGTACCGCCCAGTTGCTCGGCCAGGCGCCAGGTGGCGGCCTTGTCGAGGAACATCAGCGGCGTCTCGATGGTCATCGGCGCGTCCAGGCCCAGCGAAAGCGCGACCTGCTGGGCCTTCAGGGTGTTGTCGCGGCAGTCCGGATAGCCGGAGTAGTCGGTCTCGCACATGCCGCCCACCAGCACGCTGGCGCCGCGCCGGTAGGCCACCGTGGCAGCCAGGGTGAGGAAGAGCAGGTTGCGGCCGGGCACGAAGGTGTTGGGCAGGCCGTTGGCCTGCATCTCGATGGCGCGTGCGTCGGTCAGCGCGGTGTCGCTGATTTGGCCGAGCAGGGCAAGGTCGAGCAGGTGGTCGTCGCCCAGCTTGGTGCCCCAGGCGGGGAACTGGCGGGCGAGCTGCTCGCGCACGGTGAGCCGGCAATCCAGCTCGATGCGGTGGCGCTGCCCATAGTCGAAGGCGATGGTCTCGACACGGGCGTAGCGCGCCAGGGCCCAGGCCAGGCAGGCGGTGCTGTCCTGCCCGCCGGAAAAGAGGACCAGCGCGGTACGCGGGTCGGGGTTGCCGGTGTTGTCGGCGCGGACAGCCTGCTCGGCGTTGGCGATCGGGTTCACGGCGGTGAGTTTGCCAGCCAACAATCCCCCACCCCATCCGCTGACCAGGATCGTCCATGCGTCCCATGCCTTTGCTCTTGCTGCCGCTGCTCTTGCCCACCGCCGCCCTGGCCCAGGGCGCCCGCATCAGCGAGGTGCTGGTCTTTCCTGGCGGCGCCGAGGTGCAGCGCGTGCTCACGGTGGCCGCCGGCACGCAGGAGGCGCAGTTCGCCTGCATCCCCGCGCGCATCCAGCTGGACGCGCTGCAGGCACGCGGCAGTGCCGGCCTGCAGGTGGGCGAGCTGCGCGTGCACACGCAGCCCAGCGCGGCGGTGCCCGAGTGCAGCGGCAACCCGCCGCTGGATGCGCAGATTCGCGAGCTGGAGGACCGGCGCGCGGCGCTGCAGGCCGAAACCAAAGCGCTGGACCTGGTGCTCGGCTACCTGAAGGCCAGCGGCGACCCCAAGGCACCCGCCCAGGCGGCGGTGGCCGACGCGCTGCGCCGCCAGGCCGAGGCGGCCTTGAAGAGCCAGCACCTGCTGGCGCGGCGCATCGAACAGCTCGACGACCAGCTCAAGCCCCTGCTGGCCGAGCGCGACGAGGCGCGCGGCGGCGTGGAGCAATGGCATCGCGTCAGTGTCCGCGTGGCCGGCAGCGGCGAACTGACGCTCACCACGCGCAGCCCCCATGCCGGCTGGCAGCCGGTGTACCGCGCCGACCTGGACAGCAGCAACAGCCGCATCGCCTTCGAGCGCCGCGCCGAGGTGCAGCAGGCCACGGGCGAAAGCTGGCGCGGCGTGAAGCTGGTGCTGTCCACCCAGCAGCCGCGGCGCGCCACGGCCCTGCCCGATCCGCAGCCCTGGCTGCTGCGCAAGATGGAGCCGCGCATGCAGCCGCTGGCCCGCGCCTCGATGCCCATGGCCGCGCCGCCCGCGCCCAAGGTGGCGATGGAACTGGCTGGCACGCGCGACCTGGCCGCCGACCTGCCCTCCTTCGAGACCGATTTCGACCTGCAGTTCACCGTGCCCGAGTCGGTACAGCTCGCCAGCGGCAGCGAGCGGCGCAGCTTCACGCTGCAGCGCTTGAGCTGGAACGCCGAGCTGGTGACCCAGGTGCAGCCGCGCGCCCAGGCGCAGGCCTATTTGATGGCCACCGTGAAGCGCCCCGAGGGCTTCTTCCCCGCCGGCTCGCTGCTGCTGGCGCGCGACGGCCGGCATGTCGGCGAATCGCACTTCGCACCGGGCAGCGAAGCCGAGCAGAGACTGTTCTTCGGCCCCGACGACCGCCTGCGCGTGCGCGTGGAACCCGAACAGCGCGAAGCTGCCAACGGCGGCTTCATCGGCAACCGCAAGGTCATCGCGCTCCAGCGCAGCTACCTGCTGGAGAACACCGGCAGCAAGCCCCTGAACGTGCAGCTGGTGGAGGCCGGGCCGGTGGCGCAGCACGAGGACATCAAGGTCGAGAGCCGCTTCGAGCCGGCACCGGCGGCTTCCACCTGGCGCGAGCTGCCCGGCGTCAGCCTCTGGCGCTTCAGCTTGGCGCCCAAGGCCCAGCAGCGGGTGCGCGCGCAGTACGAGCTGTCGGCGCCGAAAGACATGGCAGTGGCCGGCTGGCCCTGATCTGGTCTTGACATCCGCTTCACGGCCGCCGCCGAGCATGGGCACTCCTCAATCCCCTGGAGTACCCATGCGCCCCCTCTTTGCCGCCGCAGCCCTTGGCCTGCTGCTGACCGCCCCCGCCCTGGCTGCGCCGAAGAAGGTGCTGATCATCGTCAGCGGCGAAGCCTCCCGCGCCGCCGATCGGCCCGGCTTCGACATGGAAGAGTTTGCGCAGGCCTACGGCGTGCTGCATGCCAACGGCCTGAGCATCGAAGTGGCCAGCCCGCGCGGCGGCGAGGCCAAGGCAGACAAGTTCAACCCGAAGGATGACGCGGTGCTGGCCTTGCCGCCCGCCGCCCTGGAGCAGTTGAAAGCCACGCGCCGCACGGCAGACCTGAAGCCCGGCGAGCACGACGCGGTGTTCATCGTCGGCGGCAAGGGCGCCATGTTCGACCTGCCGCAGGACGCCGCGCTGGCGAACTACCTGGCCGCCCAGCACGCGCACGGCGCGGTGCTGGCGGCGGTCTGCCACGGCCCGGCCGCCTTCGCCAGCGTGACGGTGGACGGCAAGCCGCTGCTGGCCGGCCGGCGCCTCACCGGTTTCACCAACGAGGAGGAGACCGTGTTCGGCAAGCGCTGGGCCAAGGAATTTCCCTGGTGGCTGGAGACCAAGGCGCGCGAGCAGGGCGCGCAGTGGGAGGAGGCACCGCTGATGCTGCCCAAGCTGGTGGTGGACGGCCGCCTGGTCACCGGGCAGAACCCCTTCTCGACCCCGCAGGCGGCCGAGGCGGTGGTGCGCCTGCTGGGCCAGGTGCCCGTGGCGCGCACGGCTTTCAAGGAGGAAGCCAGCATGCAGCTGGTGACGCGCTGGCTGGCCGGCGAGCGCGACGGCGTGGCGCTGCAGCTGGCGCAGGAGAAGGCACGGCTCAAGCCCGAGCTCATCGCCATGCTGGGCCACTACCAGTTCGAGGCGGCGGCGGACGACAGCGCGCGCCGCCAAGCACTCACGGTGATGGACCTGGCCGCGCCGCACTTCGCGCACCCGAAGTTCCGCCTGAGCCGCGCCGAGGCGCACGCCAAGCTGGGCGAGAAGGCCGCAGCGCGTGCGCTGCTGGTGGCGCTGCAAGCCGAGAAGCTGGACGAGCCGACGCGCGCCCAGCTCGACAAGGCCTTGGCCAGTCTGTGAGCCCGACGCCGCTGCAGATCCTGCTGGTTGAGGACCACGCGCCGCTGCGCGAGCAGGTGGCGGCGCTCTTGCGCGGGGCCGGTCACCGCGTGGCGGAAGCCTCCGACGGCCGGCTGGGCCTGCAACAGGCACTGGCCGACTTGCCCGACGTGCTGGTGCTTGACCTCGGCCTGCCCGGTCTCGACGGCCTGCAGGTCTGCCAGCGCCTGCGCCGCGAGGCGGCGCGCCATGTACCCACGCTGATGCTCACCGCACGCGACGCGTTGGCCGACAAGCTGGCCGGCTTCGCCACCGGGGCCGACGACTACCTCGTCAAGCCCTTCGCCCCCGAGGAGCTGCTCGCCCGGGTGGCCGCGCTGGCGCGACGACCGCAGGCCGGGCAGGACTTTGAGCTGCAGGTGGGCAGCCTGAGCATCGACCGCCGTGCGCGCGAGGCGTACCGGCAAGGCCAGCGCCTGGCGCTGCCGCCGCTGGCCTTCCAGTTGCTTCTGCTGCTGGCCGAGGCGCACCCGCGCGCGCTCACGCGCAGCGAGCTCATCCACCGGCTCTGGGACGATGACCCGCCGGAGTCCGACCCGCTGCGCAGCCACCTCTACCAGTTGCGCCAGCAGCTCGACAAGCCGTTCTCCCCACCCGCCACGCCGATGCTCAAAACCGTGCACGGCATTGGCTTTCGCCTGGAATCGGACGCATGCAAAGACGGCTGATGCTCGCCTTCGCCGCCTTCACGCTGCTGGTGGCAGCGCTGTTCGGCCTGTTCGCCATGTTCTTCGTCTACAACGTGGAAGACCGCGTGTTCGAACGCCAGCTGCATCAGGAGGCGGCCTGGCTGCGCGCCCAGCACGCGGCGCAGGGCAGCTGGCCGGCGCCGCGCGGGCCG
>JAFLDE010000128.1 GCA_017302655.1 Burkholderiales bacterium | reverse complement strand
CCACGGCCTCCCCAGCCAGCGCGCGCACGCTGCGATTCGGCTCTCGGCCGACGATGTACAGGCGCAGCGCCGGCCAACGCCGTCGCAATTCAGGCAGCATGTCCTGCACGAACCAGCGCACCGCATCCACGTTGGGCCAATAGTTCATGGAACCGGTGAACACCAGTGGCAGTTCGTCCGACCGAAAGGGGTTCGCCAACCCAGGGTTAGGCGCGTAATGTTCGGCATCCACGCCGTTGCGCAGCACCTCGGCGCGACCGCGGCACTCAGGAGCCAAGGTCTCGAAGGCGCGCAGTTCTTGTTCGGTGGCAAAGAAGCTGGCTTGCGCCTGGGCGGCCAGCTGCCGCTCCAGCTGCAGTAGGCGTCGTCCTTCGAGGCGATACACCCAGGCCAGCGGCGGCAGGCGCACCTGACCGAACTGCGTCCACTTCGCAGAGTCGAGATCGACAAAATCGATCAGCCAAGGCAGCTGCGGCGGCGCGTACGCGGCCATGGAGCTGCAGAACACCACGCAGGCATCGATGCGATGAGTGGCACAGGTTTGCTGCACCCATTCATGCATCGGCGCATCTTCGTAGGCGGACTGGGTCAGGGACTCTCCACGCAGCAGGCCTCGAAGGCTGCGCCAAGCAGCCTGGCGTTTCGACAGCGGGCGCACGAAGAGATCCGGGCAGATGGCGCGCAACTCGGGGATCCAGCGCTCGTCCCCCGGGTCATCGACGAAGCACCCCAGGAACACGCGATGCCGCCGCTGCAAATGGCGCAGCAAGTGGTAGGAACGCAGCTTGTCGCCCTTGTTTGGCGGGTAGGGCATGCGGTGCACGAGCAGCAGCAGTTGCGAGCCAGGCACAGACATGCTTCAGCCGAGGTTGCGTACGAGCATTGGCCCCAACCAGCCGACGACAACGGCGGGCAGCCGGCGCCAGGTTTCCACCACCAGGCGGTACTTCGGGTTCAACGGATTCTTTTGCGGCACTTCGCAGGCGTTCACCAGCTCGTACTCGTAATGCAGTTGCTGGGGCTGGAAGCCCCATAGTCGCTTGAACTCGAAGGAGCCAGTGCCCTTCTTGCTTCGGCCCAGGTCGAAGACCGAGCAGCCCCGCGCCTTGGCGCGCTGCATGACAGACCAATACTTCAGATCATTGGCCGCCGTGTTGCGGGCCGCGCGCGACTCGCCCGCGTAGTAAGCCAACACCTCGCCGCGAAAGTAGAAACACAGGATGCTGGAGATGCAGCGCCCTTGCGCGTCGTTCACCGAAAGGATCTCGGCCTCGCGCCCGAAGGCCGCCATGAGGCGCTCGAAGAAACTTCGCGCCAACACGGGCGTGCCGTGCTGGTGGGCGTTCTCGGCGAACACCGGGTAGAAGCGCTCGACGCTGTCGCCCACCACGGGTTGCAAGCCGAGCTTCAGCGCCTTGCGCACCATGTTGCGGCGCTTCTGCGGGATGCAGAGCATGGCCTCGTCGAGCACGGGCGGGATGTCGAGCTTGAAGGTGACGTAGAGGTCTTGCTGCGGCCGCCCGGGTACCCGAGCCTGCTGGTGGCGCAGTTCCAGGTAGTCCACGCCCAGGTCTTTCGCGAGCTGCAGGGCATGCGCCTCCAGCAGATCGGCCACTTGTGGGTCGTCGGCCAGCACACCCCCGTAGGAAGCGAAAGGCAGGCTGCAGAGCGAGGCGCCGAAGAGCAACGAGTCCACATGGGCCAGCGGCAACACGCCAACGATGCGGCCCGTCGCACTTTGCGCGAACAGGAAATGCGTTCGGTGGCCGAAGGCCTCGCGGATCAGAGGCTGCCAGGCTGCCAGATGAAAAAAAGTCGCCTCGGCATGGGCGCGCACATAGGCGTCCCAACGGGCAACGGCCGCCGCGTCCTCGGAACGCAGGCAGCCGATGCGCAAGCCGGCATCGCGCTCAGGCATGCGCGGGCCTGGGAGCCAGGTCCGGCGTGAAGAGCTCGTCCATGCGCGCCCAACTGAAATCACTCAGCAGGCGGCGGATGCGGCCTTCGGTGCGCGACAGATTCAGGTAGTGCCGGAAGCGCGACTTGGCATCGACGCCACGGACCCGCGGCTGATCGGGATCGATTTCCCAGGGGTGGAAATAGAACACCGCCGATTGACGCTCCTCGCGGTTCACTTTGTCGATGAGCCAGCGCGACACCCCGTAGGGCAGCAGGCGGAAGTAGCCGCCGCCGGATGAGGGCAGATTGCGGCCGCCCATGCGGCAGGTGGTCACCGGCACTTCAATCAGACCATCGCGCACCGGGTGCGCCCAGCGCGGCGCATCCGGCATGCCGTAGTGGTCGTGCTGGATCGGATAGACGCTGCTGCTGTAGCGGTAGCCCGCCTCGGCCAGCACATCGAAGGCCCAGAGGTTGCCGACGCCAATCGAGAAGCTCGGTGCGCGATAGCCCAGCACGGGCACGCCGCCGAGGTCTTCCAGCAAGGCCTTGGCACGGCGAACGTCGTCGCTGAAGGCAGTCGGGCTCATGTCGCTGGCGCGCTCATGGCCGTAGCCGTGGCTGGCCAACTCGTGGCCACGCGCCACGATGTCGCGCACCAGTTGCGCGTGCCGCTCCGCAATCCAGCCCAGCGTGAAGAAGGTGGCCTTGACACCGGCCTCGTCCAGCAGGTCGAGGATGCGAGCCACGTTTTGCGGCGCACGGCAATGCAAGCGCTCCCAGTCGGCACGCGGGATGTAGGGCGCGAAGGCAGAGACCTGGAAGTAGTCCTCCACATCAATGGTCATGGCGTTGCGCACGCCGCTGGCGGAGGGACCTGCGCTCATGACTTCGGCCCCTGCTGCTGCAAGGCCTTGACCAAGTGCTGCATCAGCTTGAGCGTCTGCAAATTGATGCGTTCCAGCCGCGCCATGCTGTGCTCCAGGCGATCCAGCCGATCACGTTGCGTTTCCTTGCGAAGGGTCTGCAACTTGCCGTTCATGCGCGTGGCCTCTTTCTCTTCGAGATAGGGCTGCATCGGGCGACTGAGGTCGAAGTCCACGCCCGGTTGTGAATCGAGCGTGGAGTCACCGGCGTCGAGCGCCTGGCCCAGCGGCAGCGGCCGCGAGGGAGCTGGCAGCTCAGCCTCGTTGGCCAGATCTTTCAGCACCTCGTTGACGTCGCCCAGCTCCAGATGCACCTTGCCATTCATGAAGCCGAGCAACAGCAGGCGGTCGCAGACCGTATTGATGCGGCGCGGGATGCCGTTGCTGGCACGGTGGATGACGAGGAAGGCCTCGGGATCGAAGGTCGGCTTGTCGGTGGCGCCGGCACACTTCAAGCGGTGCTCGATGTAGCGCTGTGTCTCGTCCTCGTCCAGCGGGCCGACATGGCAGGTGGCCGCCACGCGCTGGCGGAACTGCTCCATCTCGGGGCTCTGCAGGATTTGCCGGAACTCCGGCTGCCCCACGACGAAGGTCTGCAACAAAGACTGGTTGTTGAACTGGAAGTTGGACAGCATGCGCAGCTCTTCCACTGCGCGGGGGCGAAGGTTTTGCGCTTCGTCGACGATGAGCAAGCAGCGCTTGCCTTGCGAAACCTGCGAGACGAAGAAGCCCTCCAGGTCCATGAGCAGTTCGGACTTCTGCGAGCCGCGGGCGCGCACGCCAAAGGCGGCGGCCACCATGCGCAGGGTGTCATCGGCATCCAGCTGGGTGGTGACCAAGTTGCCAATGACCACCTGGTCGCTGTTCAGGCTGTCGAGCAGGCCGCGCAACAGGGTGGTCTTGCCGGCGCCGATCTCACCAGTGATGACGATGAAGCCATCGTTGCGCAACACACCGTAGTCCAGGTAGGCCTTGGCACGGCGGTGCTGCTTCGAGCCGAAATAGAAATTCGGATCTGGGCTGAGCTGGAAAGGCTTGCTGTTCAGCCCGTAAAACTGCTCGTACATGGGAGGTCCCGTCAGAACTGGTACTGATAGCCCATCACCAGCGCGTTCTCGCTGAACGAGCGCTGCGCGGCGTCGGACTCCGAGTGGCGCAAGCTGGCGTTGAACTGCTGGCGGCGATCGAGGCTCATGGTCCAGGTGAGCACTCCCGACTGCACATCATTGCGCAGAGCGTCGGTGTCGCCCTCGTTGCGCTGAACCTGCAGGGTGAGGTTCAGGCTGCTGCGAGACGAGAAACGGTAGGCTGCACTCAGGTTGGCGGAAGTGAGCAGGACCCGACTGGATTGCGCGAGGTCTTCGAAACCTTGCAATGCGGTGCCAAAGCGGCGTGAGTCGCTGCGCGAGAGCGCCATCGACCAGGTGCTGCGCGGCGTGTTCCAGGCACCCGTCAGCACTTGCTGCCGGGTCAGGGCGGGCCGGCTGGTGATCAATCCGTTGGTGGCAATGCCATTGGGATCGAGACCGAGTGCCAGCAATTGCTGGCGCACCAATTGGTCTCGACGCAGTGGATCGGGCTCGACTGTGGCGAGTTGGGCAAACAGCAGTTCGTAATGCGTGCGAGCGCCAATGCCACCGAGCGCACCGGGCTCACTCAGGGTGCGCGACTCGCTAAGGCTGAAATTTGCCCTCGGCATGCGGTGATTGAAGCTCAGGCGGTGGGTGCGACCGAAGGCTCGGTCGTCGTACTGCGCCTGCAACTGCGTGCGCGGTGACGGCGTCCAGGTCAACCCCAGGCCGTGGCTGGGCCCGGACTCACGGCCCTGTTGCCGCAGGTTGGAGCGCTCCTGACCCGCGTTGGCATTGATCTGCCAATCGGCATCCGGCGACCAACTGACATACACCACCGCACTCTCAGTCAGCCCGCGCAGACCCGCCTTGGGCTTGATGGCTGAGCGCGCGCCGCGAAGTCCCCAGCCCAATGCGCCGCGGCTGATGCTGCCCAGCGAAACCGTGGTCTCTTGCGTGGTGGCGTCTCCGACCAAGCTGTCCTTGGTGTTGGTGAGTGCGCTGCGATGCGAAATTGAAAAATTGGCCAGGCTGCCGAATCGGGTCTGCCAACTCGGACTGAAATTCAGCGCATAGACCTCTCGCTGGTTCTCAGTGCCCCCGAATGCACTGCCCCCTACCGGCCGCTGCAGCCCGAAGGCAGAGAGCGATTGGCGGCCGATGTTGGCCCCCCCATCGAGCAACAGCCCCGTTCCTTGTGGGCTGAACCGAGCGCGCGCGTTCAGTTGGTGCTGAACCGCGTCGGGTTGCTCCACGACGCGCCAAGGGGCCACCAGGCTCAACCCGTAGTCCACACTTGCCTGCACGCTCGCCGTGCGACGGGAATAACTCAGACCCGGTGTTAGCACCAGCAAGGCGCCCCGGTCCTGGACTTCTTGCCGGCTGCTCAGGTTATCGCTGATCTGCAGGGTGCCACCCATGCGAGCCTGGAACGCGCTCGCCGGCCCGACCTGCGCCCAGGCCGAAGCAGTTCCAAACGCGCCCAGCAGCAAGATCAGGGTCTGAAATGCTTGCGCCCCTTCTTGCACGGTCGTTTCAACGCGACGGCGCATCGGCCTCCTCATGGCCGTACCCGTAACCGTAGCCGTAGCCATACCCGTAGCCGTATCCGTAGGCGCCCGCCTCGTCGCTGCGCGCCTGATTGAGCACCATCATCTTGACCGGGCAGCTTTCGATCGTGGCCAGCGCCTGCTGAACGGCCGCCTGGGGCGTCGCTTCTGCGTGCACAACCACGACGATCTGCCCCATGTGCGAAGCGAGCACGCGAGACTCGGTGGTCAGCAGCAACGGCGGCGAATCGAACAGGATGATCCGGTCTGGATAGCGCTTGGCCATGTCGTCCAGCAAGGCACGCATGGCGTCGCTGGCCAACAACTCGGTGGCCCGCGGCTGCGGTGTGCCGCTAGGAAGCAAAGTCAGCTTGTCGATGTTGGTTCGCAGCAGCACCTCGGAAAGATCGGTCTGCCCTTCCAGGACGTCCAACAGACCTGGGCCAGGCGGCAGGCCCAGCATGCGTAGCAGCGATGGCCGGGCCACATCGGCGTCCACCAGCATCACCGTATGGTCCAACTCAGCCGCAATGCTCATCGCCAGGTTCAACGAGGTGAAGCTCTTGCCCTCGCCGGCCAGGGCGCTGGTGACCATGATGAGGTTGGCGTGGTTGAGCGTGGCAGCACCCTGACCCACCGCGTTCTTGATCAACGGTCGCTTGATGACCCGGTACTGGTCGGCCATGCGCGTGCGCGGGGCATTGGGCGTGATGAGGCCCATCGCACCCAAGGCGTCGAAGTCCAATTCGACCTGCTTGGAACGCACGGCCCCCGGCACACGGGCTGGGGGCGAGACCGCTGCAGCCGCAGTGGGGGCCGACGTCCCCGCTGGAGCAGTCGCCGGCTGTGGCACCACGGGCACCGGCTCGACAGCCGGCCGAGCGCCTGCAGCGCTTGACTCAGGCAACACCACACCAGCCTGGCGCAGCTGTTCCAGGCGGGCGGCGGCTTGTTCGATCAGGCTTGCCATCGCATCACCCCAGTTGTCTTGCGTTGATGATGGCCAGCGCGGACATGGCGATCAGATAGGCAATCACCAGCCCGCCGGTCGCACCCACCACGCGCAAGCGATCGTTGCGCGAGCGCCGGCGGTCTGCGTCGCCGCTCATGCGTGAGACCACGCCAAGCACAGGCAGTTCGGTCTTGGTGCGGAGCTCGTTGCTGTTGTAGAACACCGGTCTGAGTTGCGAAGCTGCAAAAGAGGTAAACAGGCCCGAACCCAAGGCCAAGACCAGCGCTGCGCCCAGCAAAAGGAATCGGTTCGGCGCAACCGGTTTGGGCGATACCCGCGGCGGCTCGATGAGACGGAAGTCTGCGACACCGGACGCCACATCCAGTTCCCCCGACATCGCCGCCGACTCGCGCCGAGCGACGAGGTCGGCGTAGTTTTTCTTGTGAATCTCGTAGTCCCGATTCAACTGGGCGGCCTCGGCCTCGAGTTGAGGAGCCGTGCGCATCGAAGTCAGGGCAGCGCCATAGCGGCCCTGGTACTCATTGACACGAGCACGCAGAGCCGCAACCTGCACCTCGGCTGTCGCAATCATGCGGTGGAGTTCCTGCTGCATGGACCCTTCCGGCGCAGCCATTGGCGCTCCGGTGGCAGCAGCCTTGCGCATTTCGGCCACCTCGCGCTTTTTTTGCTCTTCGAGGTCTCGGATCAATTTGCGCAGCGCCACTACATCGGGATGCAGGTCCGTGAAGCGCTGAAGCAAGCCATCGAGGTTGCGACGAAGGTCATTGATACGCGCATCCAACTCGGGCGTGGCAAAGGTCTGCGTGGCCTCCGGCAGCAGCGAGGTGCTGGAGGTGTCGGTCTGGCGGCGGCGCTCCATATCCAATTGCTGCTTGGCCGCGTCCCGCGCGTTCTCTGCCTCTCGAAGCTCCAGCTTCGAGCGTTCGAGTTGTGCATGCATCTCCGCAATGCGCGTTGCGCTGTCCTTGCCGTCGCCCTGCATGGTCTCGAGATTGCGCAGGCGGAACTCCTTCAATCGAGTCTCCGCCTCTTCCAACTTGGCTTCGTAAGTCTTGATCTGCTCGTTGATGAAGGTGGTAGCCGTGGCCGTGTCTTTTCGGCTGGCGCCCAACGAGGACTCGACAAAGATCGACACCAGAGACTGCACCACACGCTTGGCCGTCTCGGAGTCCGGATCCTGGTAACTCAGCGTGTAGAGGTTGTCCTTGCCAGTGGTGGCAATGCTGAGCTTGCGCATCAAGGAGTCGATCAACGCTTCCTGCTCGGCCTTGCTCTGCTTTTTCAGGTCGAGGTCGGCCATGCGAACCAACTTCTCGATGTTGGGTCGGCTGATCAGTGTGCGGCTGAGCATCTTCACCTGCTCGTCGACATTGGGCTGCACCGCCAGGCCAGACATCAGAGGTTTGAGGATGGACTGGGTGTCCACATAGATGCGCGCCTGCGCCGCAAACTGGTTGGGCAAGGCGAACGAAACCGCCATGCCGACCAGACCCACCACCCAAGCCGCTATCAAGCCGAGCCAGCGGTACTTCCAGATCCGTCTGGCCTGCCCCAACAGTTCGGCGATCAGTGCTTCCATGCTTGAGTGCTTCCCTTGGCCGGCTACTTAGAACAGACCCTGCGGAATGATCAGGATGTCGCCTGGGCGCATCTCCACATTGGCGGAAACGTCGCCACGCTTGATGAGATCCTTAAGTCGCACCGAATACTGCTTGTTCCCCTCAGCCGTGCGAAGGATCGTGGCGCCATTGCCATCCGCGAAATCGGTCAAGCCGCCGACGGCGATCATCACGTCGAGCAGCGACATCTTGTCGCGGAAGGGCAGGAACTGCGGACGAGCAGCCTCGCCGACCACTCGGATCTGCTCACTGAAGGGGCCGACGAAGCCGGTCACCATCACGGTGACCACCGGGTCACGGACGTATTTGCCCAGGACCTTCTCAACCTCTCGCGCCACTTCGGTGGAGTTCTTGCCCTGCACATACAGCTCGTCCACAAGAGGCGCGGCAATCTTGCCGTCCGGCCGGACCGGTGTGCTCATCGAGAGCTCCGGGTTGCGCCAGACCACGATGTTGAGTGAGTCGCCTGGGCCGATGATGTAGCTGTAGTTCTCGACGCCCGCTTTGGCTGGCGCCGGCGGGTGCGTCACGGTCGAACAGCCCGCCACACCCAGCACGAGGCCAATCGAAAGCACGATCCGACGACCCCAGCGGGACAGCATCCCGACACCCGTTAGCAGCGAATTCATCTGGGACTCACCCTTATTGGAAGAACGAAAACGGCCGCTTTCGCGGCCCTGCAATTCGGCGGCGATGATGCCATAGGCACTAGGACTTCCCCCCAAGGGCACATCACCCAACACGCGGATCGGGGGGCCAAATATTCCCGCTCAAGGCAAGTTGTAGCGCCCTGGTGCGATGACATTGTTTGGATCAAAGACCTGCTTGAGTTCTCGTACCAAGCGCCAGTAGGGATCGGCTGGATCTGCGATCTCGCCCATCATGTCGGCACGTGCGCGGTAGACGGATAAGCCTCGCTCTCGAACCAATGCCTGCAATGCAGTGGCACAGTCCAGCGCGCGCTGGCGCTCAGACTCGCTTTCGCGATCGAATAGCAAATTGCAGATCGCCACAAGGGCCAGCGGAGTCTCGATGTTCAAGGTGGTGAACAGGGTGTGACCGAAGCGCTCCGCAACCGCCACCATTTCGGCGATGAAGTTCTGTACATAAGCTCCGCGCATCGGAAGCGCTGGGCTGACAAAGAGCACGCCGCA
>JAFLDE010000127.1 GCA_017302655.1 Burkholderiales bacterium | reverse complement strand
CCCGGTCCAGCACCTGGTTGACCGCCTCGACCTTGAATTCGTCCGTGTATCGCTTCGTGCTCATCGCACCTCCTGCAAGTCCTCAAGTTTGAGGCTCGCAGGTGTCTACAGAAGCCGGGGCGATTCACCCGCATAGGGCTTGAACACACCGGAGGGCAGCGATATCACCGCCTCCAACTGGTTGTTTTCGATCAGATGCTGGCGCAATTGCACATGTGCCTTGCTGGAGCCAAACAGCACGCCGTCGGGCACGATGGTGGCGCTGCGCCCGCCGACCTTGAGCATGCGCAGGATGAGCGCGATAAAGAGCAGCTCGGTCTTCTTGGTCTTGACGACGCGCAGCAGGTCGGGCGCCACGTCCTGCTCGTCTAAGCTGCCTTTGAACGGTGGGTTGGCCAGGATGAGGTCGAACGCGCCCTTGGAGCCCTTGGGGTGGCGCTCTTCGAAGCTCTGGCTCAACGTGTCCTGGTAGTGCACATCCGGCTCGGCCACGCCGTGCATCACCAGGTTCATGCTGGCGATGCGCAGCATGGTGGCATCGAAGTCGTAGGCGTGGAACATGTCGCTGTCCACATGCGTGCGGTGGCCTTGCTGGGTGAGCAGATCGCCGGTGTAGGTGATGTGCTTTTCCCCGTCCACCAGCTCCACATGCTTGCCGGCCTCGCTGGTGTGCTCACGCAGCAGGTAGTCGTAGGCCTCGACCAGGAAGCCTGCCGTGCCGCAGGAAGGGTCGCAGATGCGGTCGGTTGGCTGCGGCTGCATCAGCTCGACCATCAAGCGGATGATGTGCCGCGGCGTGCGGAACTGGCCGTTGATGCCAGCGGTGGTGAGCTTGCTGAGCAGGTACTCGTAAAGGTCGCCTTTGGTGTCGCCGCGCTCCAGGGGGAGGTCGCCCACAGCCGCCACGGCCTTGGTGAGCAGGGTCTCCTTTTGGATCATCAGCTGTGCATCCTTCATGAAGGACGCAAACAAGCTGTTGGCGCCGGTGCTGCGCTCAGCCAAGCCGCGGAAGTGCGGAAACACGCGGTCGCGCACATGCGGCAGCATCTTCTCGCTGCCGTAGTGGCGCCAAGTTTCCCAGCGGCAGTCCTGTTCGTCGTCGCCAAAGCGACGGGCAAAGGTTTGGCCGGTCAGCGAGGCGCGCTTCTCGTCGGCGCGCTCCTTCATGTCCAGTAGGCGGCTGTACATCAGGAAGGTGATCTGCTCAATCACCGTCAACGGGTTGGTGATGCCGCCGACCCAGAAGTCGGTCCAGAGGCTGTCGATGCGGCTCTTGAGGGGCCCTGTGATCATGATGTGTCCTGTTCTTCAGCGAAGGGTCAGTTGATGGCGGGCGCTTGAAGCGGCTCACCAAAGCCGCGCACCAGCGCCACCAGCTCATCGAGTTGGGTTGGATTGGGGAAGACGCCGCCCAGGCCCTCGGCATGGAGCGTGTTGAACGGGGCATCGAAGAGTTGCGCCACCGCGATGGCGCCAAACTGGCGGATGTGGTCCTTCAGCATGGCCAAAAAGCGCAGCTGCTGGCTGGTCAGCGCATGGCTCTGGGCGAAGGCGGTGAACTTGGCGTCCACCGCCTCGTGGTCCAGACCCACGATGGTCCGCAGGATGTGCGCCAACGGCACGGCGGTGTCCGGGTAGAACTCGCGAAGCGTGGCCAGGTCCACGTTCGGGTTGCGGGTGTGCAGCAAGCTGTTGAGTTGGTCCAACTCTTCCGGCGTGATGGGCTCACCCCGGCGTACCTTTTGCAGGACGGGGTCCGTCTCGAACAGCGGCTCCAGCGCGGCCTGCACAGCCTTTCGATAGATGATGAAGTCGACTGATTTGACGTTGGTGGAGCGGTGCTCAACCCGGTACTCGGCGACGTCCTCCCGCACATCCAGCACGGTTGATGGCATGGGCTGCGGCTTAACCGGTGCCTCGGCCAGATCAACGATGCTGCGCAACGCGTCGCGCATGGCGTCCAGTTGATCGAAGGTGGGCTGTTGCCAGAAGGCGTCGGAGCGCAGGGTCTTGAGCTCGGTCGCCTTGGCGCGAACAGGGTTCAGGTGAGGCGGCAGCCGATCCAACCATTCGAGGATCTCCTCGCGGTGAGGGTTGGGCTTGCCGGGTTCGGCAAGGGCGGCGGCCTGGGCCTTCGACAACAGCAAGTCCCAGCGCAGGGCATCGCCCTGCCCGCGGACGTCGAGCGCGCTCATCAGGGGCGCCACGGTATCCGTCAGCAGTTGGCGGGTGACGGGAGCGAACTGGTGGACGAGCTTGGCATCGCGAGCTTGCTGCACGGCCTGCCAGTTCTCGCGGACGGCGATGGCGCCATCGGGAAGAGCGGCGGCGTCTTGCTGGAGTTGTTGTGCAAGGAGGTCGAAGGCCTGAATGTCTGATTGCGCCAGAGCGAGGGTCGCCAACTCGATGCGCGCCTCGTAGCGCCGCTGCGTGAGCGGCTTCGGGATGGTGGGTTCGACCTCGTCCGCGTTCAGGTCGTGGAAGGTGAAATTGCCCCAGTGGTCGAAGATCAGGAACTCGCTCTTGTCCTTGTTCGGCCCGAACAAGTCTTTGCACAGGCGCGTGCCACGACCAATCATTTGCCAGAACTTGACCTTGCTCTTGACCGGTTTGGCGAAAACGAGGTTCACCACCTCGGGCACGTCGATGCCGGTATCCAGCATGTCCACCGAGATGGCAATCCGCAGGTCGCCCGTCGGCTCCTTGAACTGGTCGATCAGATCTTCGGCGCGCGGCTCCTTGGAGTGGATGACGCGGCAGAACTTGCCGGCGAACTGCGGGTACATCTCGTCGAACAGCTCTGCCAGAAGCCGAGCATGGTCGATGTTGCGGGCAAAGACGATGGTCTTGCCAGGCAGCTGACCGTCGGCGTCGCGCAAGCCGTTGTCCATCAAGTTGCGCAAGATGACGCGGTTGGTGTCCTTGTTGAACACGGCGGCGTCTATCTCCTGAGCGTCGAAGTCCAGGGTGTTCGGATCGATACCCTGATCCTCCAACTGGGCGATCTGCTCGTCGGTCAGATGCGCGGCTTTGATGCCCTCGCGCAGGAACTTGGTGGTGTGCGCGACGACGCGGAACGGCACCAGGTTGCGGTCGGCAATGGCCTGCTCCAGCGGGTAATTGGCCGTTGGCAGCTTGTAGTCGCAACCGAAGAGCTTGCAGGTGCTGCGGCTGACCATTTCCACCGGCGTGGCCGTCAGGCCCACCTGGATGGCGTCGAAGTACTTGAAGAGGTCGCCGTACAGGTTGTAGATCGACCGGTGCGATTCGTCCGCAATGATCAGATCGAAGAAGCCGACGTCAAAGGCCTCGTAGTCGTTGATCAGGCCTTGGTAGATGCCGATGTAGATGCGCGCATCCATCTTGCTGACATCGTTGGCCTGGCCGATGACGTAGATGGGCTCCTGGACGAAATCGTTGAAGGCGTTCTTGGCCTGCTTGCGCAGTTCCTTGCGGTCACACAGGAACAGCACACGCTTCACCCAGCGGGCGTCGATCAGCAGCTTGGCCAACGCAATGGCCACACGCGTCTTGCCCGTGCCGGTAGCCTGCACTACCAGCGCTCGGCGATGGCGCTGCGCGAAGCGCTCGGCCACACGGGTGATGCTCTCGATTTGGTACAGCCGGCCAGCGATGTTGGCGTCCGGGCGTACGTCGGTCAGCAGGTCCAACTTCTCGCGGCGCTGGAAGCCGACGCGGTACTGCAGGGTGTCCTTGGAGAAGAAGCCGAAGACCGAGCGTGGCGGGTAGCCACCGGCGTCGTCCCACACCCAGATGTCGTGGCCGTTGGTGTAGAAGATCATCGGCCGCTGGCCGTGCACTTTCTCGATGGCGTCTGCGTACAGCTTGGCCTGCTCTTGGCCGGCGCGCGCGTCGACGAGCGTCTTCTTGGCCTCGACGACCGCCAGGGGCTTGCCGTTGTCGTCCCAAAGCACGTAGTCGCAGTAGCCCTTGCCGGAGGCAGTGGGTTGGTGCGGGACTTCAACTTCCTGGCCCACCGATTCATTGCTGGCGGTACCCGGCGGAACATCCCACCCGGCCATGCGCAGGTCGCGGTCGATCAGCCACTTGCGGGTGTTGTCTTCCGAGAAGCGCAGTTGGCTCGCGCTCTTGGCCGAAATGAAGCCAAGCATTTCCAGAGCTGGCACAGTGGAAGGCGTATTGGCGTCGCCCGCGGACGAGGCAAGCCGGTCAACTGCACGCAGCGCTGCGAGCTCTTCAAGAGCCTGCTTCAACCGCTCTTCTTTGAGACTGTTCTCCTCAGCGAGTGCCTTGGACTTGCGCTTGATCTCTGCCTTACTGTCGATGCCTTCGACAGGAGGCTGCTTGAATTCGGAGAAGTCCTCGACCTTGCCACTCAGGAAGGTGACATGGAGCCACCGGGCGAGTTGCCAGGCTTCCTGAACGCAACGAACCGCGTCCGCGGCTTCGACGTCTTCACCGTGCGCACCGCGGTTCCCCAAGCGTCGCAGCAAGTGGAACTTGTCCAGCACCAGCGGCTGGGCAATGGTCTTGAAGCTTGCGTTGTTCAGCAGATCCACGAAGTTGGATTGCGGGACGCGCTCGAGCTTGAGCTTCAGGTACAGGCGATCAACCAATCGCTCCGCGAAGTTCCGCAACTTGACCAGCGCGCTTTCCGGGTCGCTGTGCGCGTAGTGCTCCGCGTACCCGCCCATATTGGCAAGTTCCGGGTAGGCCGCGCGCAGCGGCTCAAAGTTCAGCGATTTGATGTCTTGCATCGACACCTGGCTGGCTTTCGGGGCATTCATGCCTCTTGTTTTGCGAAAGCCGTGCCAGCCTCCACTATTCAGTCGGCGCTACGCCGAGTCGCTTCATCCAGTTGCCGAACGTTTGGTAGTTTGGGAACCCCAGAAGTTCGGCCGCAACGGTCTTTCTGTCCCCTGACTGCTTCAGTGCCCGAGCGATGTAGTCACGTGCGACATCGTCCAAAAGGTCTTTTAGATCAAAGCCTTGCGTTAGCGGCCGGCCCAGCACCGAGTCGCTTTTGGGCTGGATCTGTAGCAATGCGGCTTTCGCGTCGTCAGCGCTGATCGTGCCGCCTGGTGCCCAGATGGATGCTCGTACAAGCGTGTGATAAAGCTCTCGAACGTTTCCAGGCCAAGGATAGGAACCCAGAATCTTTTTGGCGCCATCAGAAATTTTCTTCTCTTGGTTTTCCGGTCGGCCCCGGCTGTCGGCGTTGATCTGGGCCATGAAGTGGTCGATCAGCGCATGGACATCCCGATCCCGGTCGCGAAGTGGTGGCAAACGAAGGATGCCAACCGCCAAGCGATGAAAGAGGTCTTCACGGAACCGACCGGCAGCCACGTCCGCAGCGAGATCCCGATGAGTGGCCGCAACGATTCGGACGTTGACTTTGACGGGCTTGGATGCCCCCAGGGGCGTCACCTCCCCGGTTTGCAGTGCGCGAAGGAGTCGAACTTGTGTGTCCAGTGGGAGGTCACCCACTTCATCCAGGAACAGCGTGCCACCTGACGCCTCCTGGAAGTGACCTTTCCGCTCCCCAACTGCTCCTGTGAACGCGCCGCGCTTGTGACCGAAGAGTTCGGAGTTCGCCAGTTCGGGCGCGAGGGCGCCGCAGTTGACCGGCACAAACACCTCGCCAGACCGGGAGCTGGCGGCATGGATCGCTTCAGCGAAGAGTTCCTTACCCGTCCCCGTTTCGCCAAGGATTAAGACGGGAACATCGAGCACCGCGATTCGACGTGCCAAGTCGATTTGGGTACGGACGGCGGCACAGCGATGGACGATCTTGTTGAACTCTGGGGCGACCTCTTTGGCACCTTCGCTCAAGCGTGCAATGCGGTCGCCAGTCCGACGCAGGAACTCAGGGAGAAAGTCGCTGGCGAGATCGAAGAAGAAATTGACGGGCTCCAGGCCTCGCTCGCGGGAGGTCTGAATGAGGCGCGCTGGGAAGCGGGTCTTGGCGAGGATGATCCAGACCGCTGCCATCGCTGGCGTTCCGGGGCTCAGGTGGAAGGTGAGCTCCACGTCGTCCCTTGGCAGTCCAGCAGCTTTGAGGTTGGCAGAAACCTCGGCATAGATATCGGCGTAGTCGATCGGGCTGTCCAGGTCGATCTGGAACAGATCGACCTGCTTAGGCGAATAGCCGGCTGTCTTTTCAAGCCACGAGCAGTACTTCTTACTGCGGGAGAACTCGTAGTTCGTGAGCAGGTAAACCCGGCTGTACCGAGCTTCCCCTGTCAGCGCAGTCGCAATGGGGCCGAGGTCCTTCCCCAGCTTTCCTTCTGCTGCTTCGTGATCGGTTTTCCCGATCCATGCGACTAACCAAGACTGCGCGGTCATCGAGGCATCATAAGGAAGGCTGCTCCGCTCATAAAAAGTCTTCTGTCAATTGCGAATCCCTACTAAGTGACGATCAGGGATTTGCCACTGCCCGATCAGTGTGACGTCCGCTGCCCACTTGCTATAGCGTTTGGACATGAGCGCGGACCTGTTCGGGCCAGACAACTGCAAGCCGCTGATGGCATGGTTGCCGGACGAGACCTTGTTCAGTCTCTGCAGTCGCCTGCATCGCTTGTCAGGTCGCGCTTTGTCAGCAGCGACCACGCTCGCATTCTTCGGCCATCGGTCTAGCGGGTCGCAGCACGACTTTCCGAGCCGGATCGGGGCGTTCTGCCAGCGCACGGGCAACGCATACGGCGATGCCGGACAGGTCATTCGGGAGAGAACGGCGCTGGCGTTCTACGCGCCATTCTTGAGTGCGCCTGCCGTTGAAGCAGCAGTGCTCGCCATGGCTGGATCATCGGTCGCGCACCTTAAGTTCCGGCTTGGCTTGCTCACCAGCAGATTTCGAGCAAACCATCCTCTCAAGGTCTGCGTCCAGTGCATGACTGCCGACTTGGACATGCATGGATGGGTCTACTGGCATCGCGAGCATCAGTTCCCCGGTGTGTGGGTGTGCCCCATTCATCAGTCGCCACTGAGCATCTCGACGGTCAAGTCGACCGGCGTCGGCCGGTTTCTCTGGCACCTCCCGAGGGAGGCCGAGATCTCCGCCGCTTGGGCTAGCGACTGCGACTTGATGGAACTTGCTCGCCTCGGTGATCTGGTGGTGGCGTTGGCTCGGCTGCCGCGACCCAATGGTTGGCTCGAGCCGTCGCTGGTCCGCAAGACGATCAAGGATCGAATGGCGCGAAAGGGTTGGATGACCGCCGAAGGCTCACTCCGGTTGGCCCCGGCGGCGGAAGACTTTCTGCGGTTCTCTCAACCGTTGCGGGTTGTCCACGAGCTATCCGCGCTCCCCTGTACGGTTGACGAGGCCAAGTCTCAGATTCCGCTCGTTGTGCGGCAACAGGCAGGCGGAACGCATCCGCTGCGTTTGCTAGTTGCCATCAACTGGCTTTTCGACGATGTCGGCGATTTCGTCGCGGCCCATGACCGATGCGCGGAGCCTCTCCTCGTTGGCACAGGGTCAACTGCCGAAGGATCTTTGCCGACGGGCAATGTCCCCGATTCGGGAGAAGCAGTCCTAGTTAGGCGCGCTGAGCTGCTCCGGCAGCTTGGAAGCGGCAAGGCCGTGTCGGCGGTTGCAAAAGATCTTGGCATTGACGTAGCGACGGCCATTGCATGGGCTACGCATGCTGGCATTCAAACAGGTCGCCGACCCAAGGTGCTTAAGCCAGAAATCAGGTCTGAGGTGGTGACGAAGCTTCGTTCAGGGGCGGACAAGGAGGTGGTTGCGCGGTGGGCCGGAATCTCCGTTGAAACTGTCACGCGGCTGCTGCGGTCTGAAGTGGGGCTGCATGCGGCGTGGCGATCCGCTCGGTACTCAGTTGCGCAAAGTCGTGCCCGGTCTGCATGGCTGTCAGTGTGGAACAACCATCGTGGCGCTGGGGCCAAGCTGATGAGGGCGATGGCTCCTGCTGCGTTCGCTTGGTTGTATCGGCATGATCGGGTGTGGCTCCACCAGCACACGCCGTCGCCAGCGATCAATCTAGCTACCGCTGGTAAGAGTTCAGTACGGTGGGACGAGCGCGACGCGAGACTCAGTCACACCGTACAGGAGGCGGTCCTTGAGCTTTGGCAACGCCAGACGCATGGGCGACTTCGCCTTTGGCAGATCTACCAGGTCGTGCCTGATCTCAAGGCCAAGCTGAGTCGCCTCGATCGGCTGCCGCTGACGCGAAGAGCATTGGAGGAGGCGCTCTCATGGCGCCCGGGCACGGACGCATTGCCCTCTTTGCTCGACTGAGCTTCTGTCGTCGATGTGAAAACTCGCTCCTGGTATGCATATATGCGTAGTGATATGCTTTTAGCATGCTAAAGCCGGATCTGGCGCAACGAGTACAAAAGGCGGCGGCCTTGTGCCGACAAATCGGCATCTCCCAGCAGCAAATTGCTGAGGCGCTGGGAGCGAGCCAGTCACAAGTCAGTCGAATCCTTGGTGGTCGGTCACAGCGGCACTCAAGGCTGGTTGAGGACGTATGTCTGTTCGTCGAGCGCACGGCCGGCGGTGGGGTCAGCGCAGAGGCAGTGAAGAGGAACCCTGACCTTGTGGGCGCGGTGCAGGCTGTATGGGATGGATCTGCTGGGCACGCAAAGGCGCTGTCCACGGTGATTCGCTCCCTCGGTCTCCTACATCGACCAGAGCTCTGACGGCCAGTACCAGGAGCGCGGGACATGATTCGGCCCACACCGTTCCCTGGCGAGATCGACCGGTCTTACTTGGGTGCGGTGATGCGCATGAACGGCCTGACCAACGAGGACGCCACCATCGCACTGATGGCCCGGTGGGCCGAGGTTCCGAACTGGACTGCTAAGGCTGCTCCAGTCGTCGAGCTTCTCAGTCGAGTTGCCGGCGTGTCATCGGAGCAGTTCGTCCGGCAGCACAGCACCCTTGCGTTTCGCAGGGCAATCACATCACGGCAGACCGAGGTTCCGCACGGAAGCCTGGACAACAGAAGCTTGCTCTCGAACTCGGGCATGCGACGAACACGGAGCGCAGCCTACCTCTGTGTCGACTGCATCCGTGCAGACCAGGCGGACCTGATCCGGAGCTTTTGGCGGCGCGAGCATCAGATGCCCGGTCTCTACTGGTGCCCAAAGCACCGTATTGGACTGAGCTTCACGGAGGCTCCTAATGCATTCACTAGATCGCCGTCTGAGTTCGCCGACGTGGCAGATGTGGTCGACGACGACTGGCTAACGGATGTGCGTCGCTCGAAGCCGGTTATGAGGTTTCTGTGTTGACGCTCGTCGAAAACTGACCCACCTACCGGGGTGATGCTCGCGCAAAACTGACCCACGCAAACACACTGACCTGCTCAAGGAGTGAGCAGGGGAAGTAGGAGTGATCAGCGTGGGCATGTTG
>JAFLDE010000126.1 GCA_017302655.1 Burkholderiales bacterium | reverse complement strand
GGGGTGTCCGCGCTCAGCGGCAACGGCGTGGCCAGCGTGGCCTTCAGCCCGCCGGCAGCCGGCGGGGGCTCGCCCCTCACCGGCTACACGGTGACGGCCAACCCCGGCGGCGCCAGCGCCAGCGGCAACGCCTCGCCCCTGGTGGTGAGCGGCCTAAGCAACGGCACGGCCTACACCTTCACGGTGCGTGCCGCCAACGCATCAGGCCTGGGCGCGCCCTCGCTGGCCAGCAATGCCGTCACCCCGGCGGTGGCCCCGGGGGCGGTGGCCATCCTGAACTGGGGCATCTTCAACCGCGATGCGCGGCAGGTGCATGTGTTCTTCAATGCCGCCGACCCCGGCGGGCCGAGCCTGCCTGACAACCCGATCGGCATCCTTGACTACACGGCCCGGGCCTACAACGCCGCCACCGAGGTGGTCGACACGGTCATGTCGGCGTCCCCGCCGGTGACGAACATCACCGCGACGGGCCGGGCCCAGTACCTGCAGCTCACGCTGCCCTTCGACCCCTGCGAGGTGCATGCAGGCACCACCACCTTGCGGCTGACGGTGGTGGCGCGCAGTGCCACCGGCATGGGCCCGCTCCTGTACTTCAACGCAGGACGCGCCTTGTTCGGCGCGTCGCAGTGCCCCTGAGGGCTCCGCGACCCAGCTGATCGTCTTCTTTGATCCTGCCCGCGTCTTCGACACGATGCCGGCGGGCGCCGTATGGTGCGGCACTCTTGGAGTGCCGTCCCCCATGCCTTCTGCCTACCCCACCCGCCTCATCTGCCTCACCGAAGAACCCACCGAGGTCCTCTATGCCCTGGGCGAGGAGCACCGCATCGTGGGCATTTCGGGCTTCACCGTGCGGCCGCCGCGGGCGCGGCAGGAGAAGCCGCGGGTGTCGGCGTTCACCAGCGCCAAGGTCGATCGCATCCTCGAACTGAAGCCAGACCTTGCGATCGGCTTCTCCGACATGCAGGCCGACATCGCCCGCGCGCTCATCCTGGCCGGGGTGGAGGTGTGGATCAGCAACCACCGCGACGTGGGAGGCATCCTGGCCTACGTGCGGCGGCTGGGCGCGATGGTGGGCGCGGCGGCGAAGGCCGAGGCCTACGCGCAGCAGCTGGAAGCGAAGGTGGAAGCCGTGCGCGCGCAAGCGGCCTTGCTGCCGCGCCGGCCCCGCGTGTACTTCGAGGAATGGGACGAGCCGAGCATCAGCGCCATCCGCTGGGTGAGCGAGCTGATCGGCATCGCCGGCGGCGACGACATCTTTCCCGAGCGGGCGGCCGCGCCGCTGGGGCGTGACCGCATCGTGGCCGACCGCGCCGAGATCCTCGCTGCGGCGCCGGACATCGTCATCGGTTCCTGGTGCGGCAAGAAGTTCCGCCCCGAGCAGGTGGCCGCGCGGCCGGGGTGGGATGCTTTGCCTGCGGTGCGTGACGGCGAGCTGCACGAGATCAAGTCCCCGCTGATCCTGCAGCCCGGTCCCGCGGCGCTGACCGACGGTCTGGACGCGCTGCACCGCATCGTGCGGCGCTGGGCGGCGCGGCCCACCCAAGAAAATTGACATTGACGTCAAGTTTATGCAGGATTCGCCGCAAACTTGACGTAAAACGCAAATGCAGACCCTCCACGAACTGGGCGCTGCGGTGGCCCTGCGCCGCCGCCACCTGGGCCTGAAGCAGGCCGAGGTGGCGCAGCAGGCGGGCATTTCGGCCGAGTCGCTGTCGCGCTTCGAGCGCGGGCGCAGCAGCGAGTTCGGCGCCCGCAAGCTGTTGGCCGTGCTGGCCGTGCTCGACGCCGAGCTGGACCTGATCGCCGCTGGCCAATCCGGCACCCTGGACGAGCTGCGCCGTGAACGCGGCCAGGTCAGCGCAACCGGCGCCGCGCTGGCCGCAGTGCCCAGAACAGGGCCGCGCTGAGCCATGCAACTCGCCGTCTCCGTGCTCGGCCGCGAGGTCGCGCTGCTCGAAGCGCAGGGCGACTTCCGCAGCGTGCTCAGCTACGCGGCCGGCACCCGGCCCGAGGATTTCGTATCGCTCACGATGCCGGTGCGCACCGAGTCGTACGCCTGGGACGACACCCTGCCGCCGGTGCTGCAAATGAACCTGCCCGAGGGGAATCTGCTGCAGGTTTTGCAGGAGCAGTTCGGCCCGCACATCGGCGCCAGCTCCATCGCCTTGCTGTCGGTCATCGGTCGCAACATGGTGGGCCGCTTGCAGGTGGCCGCGCCGGGCGCTCCGCTGGCCGAGCCCCCGCGCGCCATCGAGGTGAGTGCCATCCTCAAGGGCGACAACTCCGAGCAGGCCTTTGCCGAGCTGGTGCGCCAGCACGCCACCAGCGGCGTCTCGGGTGTCGTGCCCAAGTTCCTGGACGCTGCTCAGGAAGCAAGCCCGCTCGCGCCGCACAAGAAGGCCAGCCTCCTCACCCGCCGGCACATCGTCAAGGGCGCAAGCAGCCAACTGCCTTTCGTGGCGCTGAACGAACACCTGTGCATGCAGGTGGCGGCGCGTGTCATGCCCACCGCCAAGACCGAAGTTTCCGACGACGGCCAGGCCCTGGTGGTGCACCGCTTCGACGTCGACGAGCAAGGCCAGGCCCGCTGGGGCATGGAGGACTTCTGCGCACTGCTTGGCTTGCGCCCCTCGGCCAAGTACGACACGACCTGGGAGCGCATTGCCCGCGCCGTGCGCGACCACGTGCCGGGCGCGGATCGCCTGGCCAGCTTCCGCCAGCTTGCGCAGCTGCTATTGCTCAGCTATGCGCTGCGCAACGCCGATGGCCACGCCAAGAACCTCGCCCTGCTCTACAGCAGCCGAGCCGATGTGCGACTGGCGCCTGCTTACGACCTGCTCACCACTTGCGTCTATGCCGGTTACCAGCACAACCCGCCGGCCATCTCCTTTGCGGGCAAGAAGACCTGGCTGCCTGGCAAGAACCTGCAGCGCTTCATCGCCGCCACCTTCGGCGTGCCGCTGCGCGAGCAGCTCGTGATGCTCGAAGCCATCAGCGATGCCGTGAGCGGCGTGGCGCCCCAAGTGCGCGAGGCCATGGCCCTGCACCCGGGCTTTCGCGACATCGGCAAGCGCATGCTCATGGCGTGGAGCGAAGGAGTGCAGGGTCTGCGCGACCAGCGGGTGTACGCCGTGGGGGACTGGCAAGCCGGCGCCGCCTTCGAGGGCTTCTCCGCGCCGCCCAAGGAAGTGCACAAGCCGACCAAGATCGGGCGCTCGCCCCTGCTGGGAGATCGGTAGAGGCCCGCGGCGTCTGTTCCACTGCGGGCGTGAACCCGCCTGCAAGTCCTCCCGCCAGCCCTCCCGCGCCCAAGCCCCGGCCGCCGGCCCCCGCCTTCCCCTTGCCCCAGTCCCGCCACGCGGCGCGCTTGCCCGCCGGCCTCAGCCCCGAGGACTGGCAGCGCGTGCGCCAAGCCGCGCATGTGCTGCCGCAGGTGCTGCACCCCGACGACCTGGACGAAGGGACCGAGGAGGCGCTGGATCGGTTGGGCGCGATCCAGATTGCGAAAGCGGCGTTGGGCGGGCGGCCGAGCCGCTGGATCCTGCCCCAGCACGTGGCCGTGGCGCTGGCGCAGCTGGCAGCCACGCCGATGGCGAATGACCTGCGCCCGCGCCTGCAGGCGCGCGTGCAGCAGCTGGAATCGATCGGTGTGCGGCGCGAGGGCTTGCTCTTCACCCGCCTGTGCCAGCAGCCGCTGCGTCTGGCGATGGAAGGCTGGCGCATCGAGCTCGCGCACCGCATGCCGGTGAAGGAGGAGCCCGTGTGGGCCTTCCTGCGCGACGGCGACCTGGCCGCGCTGCGCCAGGCGATGGGGCAGGCGCCGGCCTACTCGCACTTGGCCGAGCTGACCCTGCACCTGAACCACCTGGTGGCGCGCAGCGAGGCCATGGGCAAGGACAGCCAGCTGCCCGCGCTGCTGGTGCGCCTGCAGGCCGAGTGCAGCGTGGCCATGCCCTTCGCGGATCTGAAGGCCGCCCTGACCCGCGCGCAGGACCGCTGGGAGCAGGCCGTGGGCGAGCAGGACCGGCTGGCCAGCCTGGGCCGCGAGCTGGCCTTCCGAGGCTACCCGGACAGTTTTGATGCCGCGCGCCAGCTCGGCCGGCGCGTCACCCTCTACCTGGGCCCGCCCAACAGCGGCAAGACCTACGCCGCGTTCGAGCAGCTCGCCAACGCGCGCCAAGGCGCGTACCTCGCGCCGCTGCGCCTGCTGGCCCTGGAAGGTCGCGACCGCCTGGTGGCGCGCGGCGTGCCCTGCTCGCTGCTCACCGGCGAGGAATCGGTGCCGGCCGACAACGCGCGGGTGGTGAGCAGCACCATCGAGATGGCCGACACCCGCGAGCCGGTGGACGTGGCGGTGATCGACGAGGCGCAGATGCTCTTCGACCCCTCGCGCGGCTGGGCGTGGACGCAGGCCATCTGCGGCGTGCCGGCGCGCGAGCTGATCATCATTGCCTCGGCCTACGCGGCGCCGGCCATCGAGCGCCTGCTGGCGCTGTGCGGCGAGCGGCCCGAGCGGCGCGTGTTCGAGCGCAAGCAGCAGGTGCAGCTGATGCCAGCTCCCGTGCCCATGGCGCACCTGCAGGCGGGCGACGCGGTGGTGGCCTTCAGTCGCCGCGACGTGCTGATGCTGCGCGACCAGATCGCCGCGGCGGGCCACCGCGTCAGCGTCATCTACGGCGCGCTGCCGCCCGAGGTGCGCCGCCGCGAGGCCGAGCGCTTCGCGGTGGGGGCCAGCAGCGTGCTGGTGGCCACCGACGCCATCGGCATGGGCCTGAACCTGCCCATCCGCCGCGTGCTCTTCTCCACGCTGGAGAAGTTCGACGGCGTGGGCGACCGCACGCTCAGCGTGAGCGAGGTGCACCAGATCGCCGGCCGCGCCGGCCGCTACGGCCTGCACGACGAGGGCTTCGTGAGCGTGCTCAAGGAAAGCGAGGCGAGTGCCTTGAAGTCCCTGCGCGAGCTGCTGCCCAAGGAGCCGCGCGCGCCGCGCGACTTCAAGGCACCGGTGGCGCCGAACGGGACGCATGTGCGCGTGATTGCCGAGCGCATGGGCGTGCAGCAGCTGCACCAGGTGCTGGGCATCTTCATGCAGCAACTGCGGCTGGACGACGCGCACTTCGCCGTGGCCGAGCTCGAGCAGATGCTGGACCTGGCCGAGATGCTCGACCGCCGCGCCCCCGCCCTGAGCTTGCAGGAGCGCTTCCGCTACGCGCAGGCGCCGGTGGACACGCGCCTGCCGCAGCTCATGGAGCACTACGAGGCCTGGGCCGCCGCGCACGCGCTCAGCGGCCAGGCGGGCGCGCCCCGCTTCCTGGACGACGTGGACGAGCACGCGCGGCTGGACCGCATGGAGCAGGCGCTGCGCCTGTGCACCCTGTGGCTCTGGCTGGACCTGCGCTTCCCCGGCTGCTACGGCCACGTGGACGCGGTGCTGGACCTGCGCAGCCGGCTGAACGACGGCATCGAGCGGCAGCTCAAGGGCAAGCGGCCGCTGTGGCAGCGGCGCGGGCGCTGACCGGTCTGCAGCGCAGGCGGCGCTGGGATGCGCGCCGACATGTCCAGAACTTCGACATTTTTCGACGCATGGGCCGCTTGCGTCGAAGGAATCGACATATCCTCTGGACTTGTCGAAATTTTCGCATTTCATCGACATGAACTTCGACCCCCGCCAGCCGTACGCCGCCTTACCGCTGTTGCCGCCAGCCACCGAGCTGGAGACCCGCCCGGTGCTCAAGGCCTGCGTGGAAGCACGGGCGGCGGTGGCCGAGCTGAAGGCGGCGGGCGGTTTGATCCCGGACCAGGGCATCCTGATCAACTCAATTCCTTTGCTGGAGGCGCAGGCCAGCAGCGAGATCGAGAACATCGTCACCACCTCTGACCAACTCTTCCTGTTCGACGGCGTCAGCGACTCCGAGGCCGACCCCGCGACCAAAGAGGCACTGCGTTACCGCCGCGCGCTGTGGGAGGGCTTCCAGGCGCTGCGCGAGAAGCCCCTGTCCACTAACACAGCGGTGCAGGTCTGCCGCGCCATCAAGGGGGTGGATATGGACATCCGCAAGGCCCCCGGCACGGCGCTGCAGAACAGTCGCACCGGCGAGGTGGTCTACACCCCGCCCGAGGGCGAGGCCTTGCTGCGCGAGAAGCTGGCCAACTGGGAGCGCTGGATGCACGGCACCCTGCCGGGCAGTGAAGACATCGACCCGCTGGTGCGCATGGCCGCCGGCCACTACCAGTTCGAGGCCATCCATCCCTTCACCGACGGCAACGGCCGCACCGGCCGCGTGCTCAACCTGCTGCACCTTGTGGAGCAAGGCCTGCTGGACATCCCGGTGCTTTACCTGAGTCGCCACCTGCTGCGCCAGCGCTCGCACTACTACGCGGGCCTGTTGGCGGTCAGCACGCAACAGGCCTGGGAGCCCTGGCTGGTGTTCATGCTGCAAGGCGTGGCGCAAACGGCGCGTTGGACGACGAACAAGATCGCCGCCCTGCGCGACTTGCTGAACGAAACCGCCGAGCGCATGCGCCGTGACGCGCCGGGCGTCTACAGCCGTGAGTTGGCCGAGTTGATCTTCGTGCGGCCGTACTGCCGCATCGCCCACCTGGTGGATGCCGGCATCGCCAAGCGGCAGACGGCCAGCGTGTACCTCAAGCAGCTGGTGGCTGCGGGCATCCTGCAAGAGCATGCCTTGGGCCGGGAGAAGCTCTTTCTCAACGTGGCCTTGATGGAGCTGTTGAAACGCGACTGAGCTCGCTCTGGAGCGCCTTCCTCAGCGGCGCGCGAGCAACCCGTCCAAGGCCCTTTCGAACGACGCCACCGTGCGGTCCACGTGCTGCAGCTTGTCGAGCCCGAACAGGCCGATGCGGAAGCTGCGGAAGTCGGCGCCTTCGTCGCAGGCCAGCGGCACACCGGCGGCGATCTGCAGGCCCTGACCGGCCCAGGCCTTGGTGTTCTGCCACTCCAGGTGCGGGGTGTAGCTCACCACCACGCAGGGCGCCTGGAAACCCGGCGCGGCCACGCTGGGAATGCCGCGGGCCTCCAGCAGGCCGCGCACACGCGAGCCCAGCTCCAGCTGCGCGGCCTTGGCTTTCGCGAAGCCGAAGGCGCGGGTCTCGTGCACCGCGTCGCGCAGCTGCGCGAGCCCGTCGGTGGGGTAGGTGGCGTGGTAGGCCATCTGGCCCTGCTCGTGCGCGGCCATGATGGCGGCCCACTTCTTGAGGTCCAGCGCGAAGCTGCTGCTGGTGGTCTCGGCAAGGCGCGCCACGGCGCGGGGCGAGAGCATCACCAGCCCCGCGCAGGGCGTGCTGCTCCAGCCTTTTTGCGGCGCGCTGATGAGCACGTCCACCCCGGTCTCGGCCATGTCCACCCACATGGCGCCGGAGGCCACGCAGTCCAGCACGAAGAGCCCGTCATGCGCGTGCACCGCGTCGGCGATGGCCTTCAGGTGGCCGTCCGGCAGCATCAGGCCGGCCGAGGTTTCGACGTGCGGGGCGAAGACCACGGCGGGCGTCGTTTCCCGGATGGTGCGGACGATTTCATCGAGCGGCGCCGGCGCGAATGGCTCGGTGGCCCCAGGCTGCGCGCGGCGCGCCTTCAGCACCGTGGACGACGAGGCCACGCCCGCCATCTCGAAGATCTGCGTCCAGCGGTAGCTGAACCAGCCGTTGCGCACGATGAGCACGTGCTGCCCGCCGGCGAACTGGCGCGCCACCGCCTCCATGCCGTAGCTACCACCGCCGGGCACCACCACGGCCGACGCAGCACCGTAGACCTCTTTCAGGCCGGCGCTGAGCTCCTGCATCACCGTGGCGAAGCGCGCAGAGAGGTGGTTCAGCGAGCGGTCGGTGTAGACGACGGAGTATTCGAGCAAGCCGTCGGGGTCGATGTGGGGCAGCAAGCCAGGCATGGGGTTCCGCCTTGAGGGTGAAGTCGGCCGGAGTGTAGGAAGCCCTTTGGCGACGGCACTTCACGCGCGGAGAAGCCAAGCCCCACCGCTGACGGATTCGCGCGCCTGGCCGCGTTTCCACAATGCCTGCCATGCAAGCACATGCTCCGCAAACCCCCACCGGACTGCCCCTCGCCGGGCTCAAGGTCGTCGAGATGGGCCAGCTCATCGCCGGGCCCTTTGTCGGCAAGACCCTCGGCGACTTCGGTGCCGAGGTCATCAAGATCGAGTCGCCCCAAGGCGGCGACCCGCTGCGCGGCTGGCGCCTGCAACAGGACGGCACGTCGGTGTGGTGGCAGGTGCAGTCCCGCAACAAGCGCTCGCTGGCGCTGGACCTGCGCACTGCGGAGGGGCAGGCCATCGCGCGCCAACTGATTCGCGAAGCCGACGTGCTGGTGGAGAACTTCCGCCCTGGCACGCTGGAAGGTTGGGGTCTGGGCTACGAGGACCTTTCCAAAGACAACCCGGGCCTGGTGATGCTACGCATCTCGGGCTACGGCCAGAGCGGCCCGTACCGCGACCGGCCGGGCTTCGGGATGATCGGCGAGGCCATGGGCGGGCTGCGCCACCTGACGGGCGAGCCCGGTCGCGTGCCGGTGCGCTGCGGGGTGTCCATCGGCGACACGCTGGCGGCGCTGCACGGCGTGATCGGGGTGCTCACCGCGCTGTACCACCGCAAGGCGCACGGCGGGCCGGGGCAGGTGATCGACGTGGCGCTGCACGAGGCGGTCTTCAACTGCATGGAGAGCCTGCTGCCCGAATACAGCGCCGCCGGTGTGGTGCGCGAGCCCGGTGGCTCGGCGCTGCCGGGCATCGCGCCGAGCAATGCCTACCGCTGCCAGGATGGCGTGGTGCTGGTGGCGGGCAATGGCGACTCGATCTTCAAGCGGCTGATGGCCGCCATCGGGCGCGAGGACCTGGGCGCGGCGCCCGATCTGGCGCACAACGCCGGGCGCGTCGCGCGGGTGGCGGAAATCGACGCCGCCATCGAGGCCTGGACCTGCACGCGCAGCGTGGAGCAGGTGTTGGCGGCGCTCACCGCCGCCGACGTGCCGGTGGGCAAGGTCTATACGGCGGCCGACATCGCGGCGGATCCGCACTACCAGGCGCGCGACATGCTGCTCGAGCAGACCACCCGCGAGGGCCGCACCCTCACCGTGCCGGGCATCGTGCCGAAGCTGCTGGGCACCCCTGGCGCCTCGCGCAGCCCCGCGCCCCGCCTGGGCGAGGACACCGACGCGGTGCTGGCCGAACTGGGGCTGAACCCCGCACAAGTGGCGGCGCTGCGCGAGCGCGGCATCGTGGCCTGAGTAGCTGGGAGACCCGAAGAAAGCCCCAGGCCGACCCGGGCATTGCTGTCCCCTGGTCAAAATGAACTATTCAGTTCAGAATGAGACCGGTAAGTTTGCAAGGGATGCCCATGAACTCAATGAACCGCGCCGGCCGCGCCCTGCTGGTGGCCGCCACCCTGGTGGCCCTGGCCGCCGCCGTGCCCGCGCTGGCCGCCGAACCC
>JAFLDE010000125.1 GCA_017302655.1 Burkholderiales bacterium | reverse complement strand
AGGCGGCCGCACCGCTGGCCCAGGCCTTGGGTCTGTGTGTGTGCACCCCCGAAGAGGCCCAGCTGGGCGCCGACGTCGTGATGCTTGCCGTGCGCGACGAAGCCATCGCGCCGCTGGCTGCCGCCTTGCCGTGGCGTGCCGGGCAACTGGCGGTGCATGCCAGCGGCGCCACCGAGCTGGAGGCACTGGCGCCCGCCGAGCGGCGGGCGGGCTTTCACCCGCTGCAGCTTTTTGCTGACCCGCTGCCCAGGCCCGAGGCGGCATTGGCGGCCTTTGCCGGGGTTCGCATCGGCATCGAAGGGGATGCCAATGCGACGCTTGCGTTGTCGTCGCTGGCAACCCGATTGGGCGCCATCCCGCTCTTGCTGGTTGGAGGGCAGCGTGCGCGCTACCACGCGGCGGCGAACCTGGCGGCCAGCGGACTCTTTGCGCCTCTGCAGGCCGCCGTCACCCTGTGGCGCGAGGCGCTCGGGCTGGATGAAGCCCAGGCTTGGGCCGCGCTGCAGCCGCTGGCGAAGGGGGCGCTGGCGGCGGCCAGCGAGCGGGGACTGGCCGGTGCCCTGTCCGGCCCGCTGGCACGCGGTGACACCGCCGTGCTGGCGCGCCACTTGGAAGCCCTGAAAGACCGTCCTGTGGCTCCGCTCTACCTCGAGGCCATGCGCACCTTGCTACCGCTGGCGCGCGAAAGCGGCCGGCTCGATGCCGAGCAGTGGGAGTCTCTTTTCCAACTGCTGTCGTCGCAGCCGGCAAAAGACGTCTGACCCGGCACGGGTGCGCGATGCGCCGTCACGGGAGCAGGGCGAATGCGGGAGGTGAAGGAGCGGAACGCCGGGGATCGATCCCGCGTGGGCGGCGTTGGAGGCCACGGCTGGATGGGTCTGATTCTGGGCTTCTGGCTGGCGGCGATGCTGCTGCGGGCGTGGACGACTGAGGTCTTGACCCCCATCGATCCGCATGCGGCGCCGCCACCGGCTACCTGGTCGGCTTTGGATGCGAGTCGTCTGGAGCAGAGTCTGGGCCTGCTCGGCCTGATGCCGCTTTGCGTGCGGCGGGGCGCCCTGCGGGTGAAAGGGTGCCGCTGAGGCGGGTCTGGTGTTCAGAACTTCGAGGACCTGAAGGCATCAGCCGCCAGCCATTTCGACGCGGTCGCGGCCCATCATCTTGGCGCGGTACATCGCGCGATCGGCAGCGCGAAGGGCGTCGCTCAGGTCGTCGGCCGAAGGACAGGCGGCCACGCCGAAGCTGGCGCGCACTTCCAGGCCCTCGGGCCAGCGCGCGACGTGCAAGCAGTTGCGAAGGCGTTCGGCCACCGCCTTGGCCTCGGGCATGGCGGTCTGGGGCAGCAGCAGCAGGAACTCCTCGCCTCCCCAACGCGTCACGTGGTCCACGCGCTGAAGGTTCCCGCGCAGCAGCTCGGCGAACTGACGCAGCACCGCATCGCCCGTCGTGTGGCCATGGCCATCGTTGATGGCTTTGAAGTGGTCGATGTCAACGAACACGAGCGCCAACGGATACACCGCGTCCGCCGGTAGGGTCTGCAGCGCTTCGACCTGCTGCTCCAGTCCGGCACGGTTCAGTACACCGGTCAGCGGATCGTGCATCGCACGCTGGGCCAGATCGCGTGACTGAATCTGAAGGGCCGCATGCGCCTGCTGCAATTTCAGCTTGTGCTGCTGGCTGTGTTGAAGCTGCAGCTTAGTGAGCTGCCACTCCCACACGAGGTAGGCCAGCAGGCTGCCCATCCACAGGAGGATCAGGCCCAGACGAAAGCTGGCGGCCGACACCCACTGGCCGTGCAACTCGGCTCGCAGCAGTTCAATTTCGTACTCGCCGGCGGGCGCACCACCGCCGGTCGTGATGCTCATGAAGATCACCCGATCCAGCTGCGGACCGACATCGTGCAGTGCCAGCTTGTGTTCCTGCAACCACCAAGACGACACCGCAAACCGGTTCAACGGCAACTCCACGGGCATGGGCTCCCGGGTGGGGTTCAGAACCAGTTCATGCGGTTTGAGGTCGGAGGGCCTGCCGCTTGCCGCATGCGCGGCGTCGCTGTTGCGCAGAAAGATGCGCAGTGAGGTGTCCGGCCCACGGGCGCGCAACCACAGCTTGAGGGTGTCGAAACGGCCCATGTCGAGGCCATCGGGGCCGAATTGCACCTGCAGGTCGCAGTAGGGCCACGCGTACTGGGTGGATAGCCGGCAGCGCAGCAAGGCGCCTTCCTTGTTCCGAATCAGTTGGGCTTCACTGCGGCCGCCGCCCTCGCGGTCGTCCACCGCCAGGAGTTGCTGCCCAGGTCCGAAGCCGTCGATGCGCACCACTCGCTTCATCCAAAACGCATGGGTCAGCAAGCCGATCAGGGTCAGCAGCGTCAGCAGCAGCAGGAGCTTGCGCAGGGCCGTGAAGCGTTGCATGGGGAGCAGCCGGTTCAGCCACGCGCTCGCACGGCTGTCACCATTTATAACTTGGCCCGTCTCGCCCGGCGTCTGCAAAAGCCGGCCGGCGTGGAGGTTACGGCCGGATGTCCTTGCGCCGTCCTGCCGTCATGGCGTGGCTGAAATGCTGCTGAAAGCCGGACGTCTGGCGCATCTTGGCCAGCAAGGCCCAGAGCTGTTGCGCGAGGTGCGGCTGCGCGGCGGCGAAGCGCGGGTTGAAGGCCAGGTAGTAGGCCTTTTGCTGCAGCGGCGGGCCGCTGAGTTCATGGCCCTTGGCCCAGGCGGGTTCGGCCAGCAATTGCGCAGCGCCTTCCTGGTTGATGAGGACGCCCGCGATCCGCCCCAGCCGAAGACTTTCGATCAAGCTGGCGTAGCTGGGAAAGCGGTCTTCCACCGCAGCGCCGCGCTGCTGGGCGAACTGAATGATCGAGTAGCCGCGCTCCGCACCCAGGGCCTCGCCGGCACGCTGACTGGTACCGCTGAAGCGCTGGCCGTCCCAGCGTGCCGGGCTGGCCTTGCGCTTGAGCAAGGCATAACCCACCAGGAACATGCGTTGCGACACGTCCGGTTGGCCCGTGGCATCCATGGGATAGACCAGGCTGCGGGCCCGCTCCGGCGTGTGGCTGGCCGCCAGCGCGGCGTCGAACTGGCCGCCGGCGGCTTCGCTGAGGCATCGCTGCCACGGCAGCAAGGTGGTTCGCAGCTCAAGCCCTGGCACGGCATCCACGGCCAGGCGCAACAGGGTGTGGGCGGAATTGCCACCCTTTTCGTCGCCGATGGACTGGTTGGCGCAGACGCGCAGCAAGCGCGCCTCAACCGCCCAGGCCTGGCCCGCGCCGCCAAGCAAGGCGATGGCCAGCGGGCCGGCAAGCAGGGAGCGAAGCGGCATCAACGGCTGTGCGAAGTGAGCGAAGCCAGCGAAAGCGCCGGTGAAGCCAAGCTGACGCCGGGCGCCTGCACGCGCGCACTGCGTTCCGTGGCTGCGCGCTTGGGTTCAAGGGTGGCCGCAGTCGGCGTGTCCATTGGCGCTTCGTCGAGTTGGGCCAGCGCGGCGGCGTCGGCCACGCCACGCCGCATGGCCAGGCCCACGGCAAGGATGTCGATGACCAGCAAGTGCAGGATACGGCCGACCATGGGCAGGTGCGTGGCCACGTCTTCCTGGTGGTCGACCAGCAGGGCGGCATCGGCCTTTTTCACCAAGGGGCTGTGGCTGGCGGTGATGGCAACCACCTTGGCGCCGCGCGCGTGGGCCGCGTCGGCCACCTCCAGCAATTCAGGCAGGCGGCCAGCGCTGCTGATGATGAGGGCCACATCGCCTGGCCCGAGCACCTGGGCAGCCAGCGCCTGCAGGCGTGGCTCGGTGTAGCAACTGGAGGGAACACCAAAGCGCAGCAACTTGAACTGGGCGTCCTGCGCCACGACGCCGTAATGGCCGCTGGCGAAGCAGTCGATGCGCTTGGCCTGCATGAAGATCTCGGTGGCGCGGTCGATGGTGTCTCGGTTGAGCTGGCTGCGCACCTGCAGGATGGCGCTGGCGGTGTTGCCCAGCACCTTGGCCCCGAGCTCGACCATGCTGTCTTCCTCGGTCACCTTGGTATGGGTCACCGGCACCGTGCCGGTCAGGCCCGACGCCAGGCGAAGCTTGAAGTCCGAGAGCCCCTCACAACCCAGTGAGCGGCAGAAGCGGATCACCGTGGGCTGGCTGACGCCGGCGAGCCGTGCGATCTCGGCGATCGGATCAGAGAGCACCGCCCTCGGGCGCGCCAGCACCTGCTCGGCCACGCGTTGCTCGGCCGGCGTGAGCTGAGGGCGCGCACGGCGGATCTGCGACAGGATGGCCGCGCCGGGGCTGGCCTGCAGCTTGCGGAGCTGCGCTTCCAAAATGGCCGAGGCGCCTTTGAAGGTGGCGTTCTCGGCGGTGATGACGTAGGTGGGAATGGCCGCCACGTAGTCGCTGAAACGGCCGCGCTCCTCGAACCGGCGGCGAAAGGGTGAGCGCTCGAACAGGGGCCCCAGGCGCGGCACGATGCCGCCGCCGACGAACACACCGCCCCGCGCGCCCAGCGTGACCGCCAAGTTGCCAGCCGCGGTACCGAGCAGCGCGCAGAACACTTCCACGGTCTCCAGCGCCAGCGCGTCCTGGCCTTCCAACGCGGCCTGGGTGATCTCGGGCGCCTGGCGGGGGGGCGCCTGAACGCCGTGCACTTCAGCCAAGGCGCGGTGGATGAGCGCGAGGCCTGGGCCGGACAGCAGGCGCTCAAAAGACACGTGCGCGTACTCGCGCCAGGCGTGACGCAGGATGGCGATCTCGCGCTCGTCACGTGGGCTGAAGCTGGTGTGCCCCCCTTCCGTGCCCAGGGCGATCCAGCCATCGCCAGCCGGAATCAAGCCCGAGACCCCCAGGCCGGAGCCGGAGCCGAGCAGGCCGATGACTTGGTGCGCCATCCCTTCGCCCCCGCCCACCTGTTGGCGGTCTTGCCGCGTCAGACGGGGCAGGGCCTGGGCCAAGGCGGTGAAGTCGTTGACCACCACCAGGGTGTCCAGGCCCAGTTGCTGGCGCATCGCTTCGATGCTGAACTGCCAGTGGTAGTTCGTCATCCGCACCCGGTCGCCCTCCACCGGATTGGCGATGGCCACGCAAGCGTGTGCGACGCGGAACTCCTCGGTTCCCGGAAGGGTGTCCAAGTAGGCACGAACCGCCGCATGGAAGTCGGCGTGGTCGGCACATCGCAGCGAGGCCACGCACTCCAGTGACCCAGGCTCGCGCTCCACCGCAAAGCGGGCATAGGTGCCGCCGATGTCGGCAAGGAGGCGCGGGGGCTCGAGTTGCATGGCTTGTTGCAGAGTTACAGCCGGGGATTATGAGAGCGCACCATGGGGTTCGTTCTTGGTGCAAATGCCCGGAAGCCCGCCGTTTCTGTAAGCCAACTACAGATCGAAGCAGGCCCTGCTGCAGAAAAGTCAGGCAAATCAATGTCCTCAGGGTCGATTCGCTTGTTGAGTGGATGTAGTTTTGCTACCGTACCCGCTGTTGCTGAGGATCCGACATCCGGCCATCACTGTGCTCATGCCTGAAGCTTCGACTGTTCTTGAGACCCACCGGGTCGCCCCCTATCCATGGCTGCTGGCCGACGTAGGCGGCAGCAATGCGCGCTTCGGTTGGGTGCCGCACGCCGGCTGCGTGCCCCAGCATGTCCGCACCTTGGCAGTGGCCGAATACCCGGAATTCATTGACGCCGCACGCGCCTACCTGGACAGCCTGGCGCATGCTGGCCTTCCGGGGGAGCGCCAGCCGGGCAGTGCCGCCTTTGCCGTGGCGACCGCGCCTGGCGAAGAGCGGGTGGAGTTGACCAACAGCGGGTGGGGCTTCTCACGCCGGCGCATGCGGCAGCAACTGGGGCTGCGTGGGCCGCTTCTGGTGCTGAACGACTTCGAGGCCTTGGCGCTTTCGCTGCCCAGCTTGCGGGCCAATCAGTGGCAGAGCACGCCCACACAAGCCTCGGGCGATGGGTCCGCGCTTGCGGCGCCACGTTTCGACGTCCCCGTGGCGGTGGTCGGTCCAGGGACGGGTTTGGGCGTGGCTGGGCTGCTGCCGACCCGGGCCGGCTGGCTGGCGGTGCCGGGTGAGGGCGGGCACGCGACCCTGGCGCCCGCCGATGACTTCGAGTCGGCCTTGCTGGCTGCCGCGCGACGCGAGTTCCCGCATGTGTCTGCAGAGCGCTTCCTTTCCGGCATCGGGCTGCCCGTGCTGTATCGCTCGCTGGCGGAAGTGAGGGGCGAGCGAGCCCTACCCGAAGTGGATGCCAAGTGGATCGTCGAGCGCGCGTTGGCGCAGGACGATGCGCTGGCCTCGGCCTGCATCGAGAGCTTTTGCGCCATGTTGGGCGGTTTCGCCGGCTCGGTGGCGCTCACCTTCGCGGCCCGCGGCGGGGTCTTCATTGGCGGCGGCATCGTGCCGCGGCTTGGCCCGGTGTTCGAGCGCTCGGCTTTCCGCGAGCGATTCGAGGCCAAGGGGCGCTTCTCAGGCTTTCTGCGTGCAGTGCCGACGGCACTGGTCACTGACACCCTGGTGGCGCTGGACGGCGCCGCCCAAGCCTTGCTGCAGCACGCTTGAGGGTCGTGTAGTTTTGCTACCCAGGTCGATCGTGGTTCCGCCATAGGTACGGTCGGCTAGGGTTAGCTCCCCCTGGGATTGCCCGTAGTTTGTGGTCGGGCGGCAACGGGATCGCCAATAGATCAGGGGTTTGCGCGCATTGGGGTGGCTGGAGCCCAATCTAGTTTTAGTACAGAATCTCCAGTCGGTACTTCCCGTTTCATGTGGCGCCGAGGTGGGCTCGGCGAACCACATGTTGTTTTCCCACAGCTTAGGAGTGCGAAGCATGAAAAGTTCCAGCGGGCGCGACCTGTTCAAGGTCAATGCCGTCACCGCCGGTTGCCTGGTCGCGCTGCTTGCCAGCGGCGCCGTGCAGGCCCAGCAGCAGCTCGATACCGTCGTGGTCACCGGTATCCGCAAGGGCATCGAAGACGCGATCTCGGTCAAGAAGAACAAGGACAGCATCGTCGAGGCCATCAGCGCCGAAGACATCGGCAAGCTGCCGGACTCGTCGATCGCCGAGTCGATCGCCCGCTTGCCTGGCGTGACGGCCCAGCGCGTCGCCGGCCGTGCGTCCAACATCAGCATCCGCGGCATGTCGGGTGACTTCTCCACCGCGCTGTTGAACGGCCGCGAGCAGGTCTCCACGGGCGACAACCGTGGCGTCGAGTTCGACCAGTACCCGTCGGAGTTGCTGTCCGGCGTGGTGATCTACAAGACCCCGGACGGTGAGCTGATCGGCCAGGGTCTGTCGGGCACCATCGACCTGCAGACCGTGCGTCCGCTGAACTTCAAGAGCCGCTTCATCGGCGCCAACGCGCGCAAGGAGAAGTCGGGCGTTGGCACCGAGTTCGAGGGCTCGGGCAAGCGCTTCAACTTCAGCTACATCGACCAGTTCGCCAACCGCACCTTCGGCGTGGCGCTGGGTGCGGCTCGCCTGCAGTCGGAAGTGACGACCGGCCGCAAGGAGACTTACTCCACCAACAACACGGTCAAGTTCGACCGCACGTCCGGCCAGATCTGTGCCGGCTGGCGCAGCGACGATGAGTGCCGCGGCTTCCTCTCGCTGCCGGGAGCCAGTTTCGAGACGGTCACCGTCAACAACGGCTTCAAGTACTTCAACGACACCACCGACCAGACGCGCGACGGCGTGATGAGCGTGCTGCAGTGGAAGCCGAACAAGAGCGTCGAGGCGGTGCTCGACATGTACTACTCGAAGTTCGAGCGCGACACCATCAAGCGCGGTCTGGAAATCCAGGTCGAGGACACCTGGCGCGGTTCGAAGGATGACCCCCGCTACCCGGGCTGGATCAACCCGACCGTGCAGGGCGGCCGCCTGATCAGCGCCACCTGGACCAATGTGAACCCGCTCTCGCGCCATATCTGGGAGCCGCGCAATGACACCCTGCGCTCCACGGGCCTGAACGTCCGCATCGGCGACGGCAGCGGCTGGACGTTCACGTCCGACCTGTCCTACTCGGCTGGCAAGCGCGTCGAACGCATCGTCGAACTCGAGGCCGGCATCCCGACCCCGGGCCGTGTCACGGTCTCCAACTACGACCAAGTCACCGGTCTGCAGTTCAACTACGCCGACCCGAGCCTGGTCAAGCTGATGGACCCGGAAGGCTGGGGCCAGAACGGCTACGACAAGACCATCATCACCGACGACAAGATCCAGGCCGGCCGCCTGACCGCCAGCACCGCGCTGGAAGGTTTCTTCGACCGCCTGAACCTGGGCCTGAACCAGTCCAAGCGTGAAAAGCGCAAGAGCGCCGACGAGTACTTCCTTCGCCTGCCCGGTGGCGCGGGCAGCACCGCCAACCTGCCGGCGGGTGCCGGTGGGGTGACGGTGGGCGGCACGGGTGGCCAGTTCAACGCCATCTCCTTCCACCCCTCGCAGGTCTACCCGAGCGCCTACGACCGTCCGGCCAACGTGAACGGTGACATTCTGCGCAAGGGCTGGGGCGTGAGCGAAGAGGTCAGCACCGCGTTCGCCAAGGCCACCATCAACAGCGAGTTCCTCGGCATGCCGCTGCGCGGCAACGTGGGCGCGCAGCTGATGCACACCAATCAGAGCTCGACCGCACCTGAGTTCGACCGCACCAACGCTGGCGGCTTCCGCCTGCGCACCGACGGCAAGTCCTACAACGACATCCTGCCGAGCGCCAACCTGGTGCTGGAACTGGGCAACGACCAGACCGTGCGCCTGGGCGCCGCGAAGGTGCTGGCCCGTGCCCGCATGGACCAGCTCAGCGCGAACCGCTCGGGCGAGGTGGGTGGTGACTCCAAGTGGTCCGGCGGCGGCGGCAACGCCAAGCTGGATCCGTTCCGCGCCGTCGCGCTGGACCTGAGCTACGAGAAGTACTGGGGCACGAAGGCCTATGTGAGCGCTGCGGTGTTCAACAAGGACCTCGACTCCTACATCTTCGACTTCACCGACGACAAGTTCGACTTCACCGGCTTCATCAACACCTCGGGCCGCGTGCCCAGCACCAACATCGGTCGCTTCACCCAGCCGCGCAACGGCAAGGGCGGCTATGTGCGGGGCTTCGAACTGGCGGCTTCGCTGCCGCTTGATCGCCTGTGGAAGCCTTTGGAGGGCTTTGGTCTGGTCGGTTCGTACGCGAACACCAAGAGCGGCATTCAGCCCTTCGGCGATGGGGACACCCGTCCGCTGCCGGGTCTGTCGCGCAAGGTTTCGAACCTCACCGTGTACTACGAAGCCCATGGCTTCCAGGCGCGGGTCTCGAACCGCAAGCGTTCGGACTTCCTGGGTGAGATCCAAGGCTTCGGTGCCGATCGCGAGTACACCTTCATCAAGGGTGAAAGCATCATCGACGCGCAGCTCGGCTACGAGTTCCAGTCGGGCATCCTGAAAGGCCTGTCGGCACTGTTGCAGGTGAACAACCTGAACAACGAAGCCTTCCAGCGCTACAACCA
>JAFLDE010000124.1 GCA_017302655.1 Burkholderiales bacterium | reverse complement strand
ATTCTGCCCCCCTGAATTCTGTCCATAGGGAGCGGGATCCCAGTAAACGAAGATGGATTCATTAGAGAGACGAAAGATCACCCCGCGATCGTCCAAACCAGCATCGTCACAGCTGGCTGGCTGTCCATTTTGATCAACATAGTTTCCGGGCTGGTCTTCAACCGGTCGCAGGTCATAACGCCGCCCATCTTGCAGTTGAATGCCGACAACGCCCTGTCGCTGGGAGTAGGTGCAGAAACCGGAGGAAGTGGCGCGATCCTGTCCGGCAGGATAGATATCGCAGCGGGCCTCGACGGTATCGGCTTTAACGGCAACAGCAGTCCCCAGGGTGGCGATCGCTGCCAGGGAAATCATTAAGAAAGAATTCACATGTTTGCTCATTTGATTAACCTCTCTGTATTTATCGCTCAGTATTCATTGCTCAGTTTGCTTGACTTCAGTCACCCATTGGCTTCACTCATTGGCATCACATTGAGGCCAATTTCGTCACCCTAAACCACCATGGGACTGCCTGAGCCGCGCAGCCGCCACAGTTCTTCTCGCCAGGAAGCGACAAGCTGATCTGTATCTGGGGATTGACCCAGCTGTTTAACGCGCCATTTACGAAAGGCGAGTTCGTTTTGCGCCCGGACGATCGCGGCTGAAGTGCGTCGATCGATGTCATCAATGCGGCGAGTGCGGAAGAGGCGATCGCGCTTGACGGCCTCATATTCTTCCGGCGTAATTATGGGTTCTGTCTCATCCGCAAGCTGTTCACGAATCACCTGACGTTCCCAAATGCCACTCTGCCAGAGCATCACAATGGTGATCACGACAAAGGGGAGGAGCAGGATGAAATTTTGGATGCTGCCCTGCAACAGGCCAAGCCAAACCGGGGGATCGATAGGAATCACGCCTTTGGTGCTAGCGGCAACCTGGCCGCCGCTCAAAACGATGGTCAGGGTGATCAGCAGACCAATGCTGTTGTTGACCAGGTGGGCCGAAAACCCCAGGAGCCAGCCCAAGACAGGGGCAATATAGCGCAGCCACTGGCGGGTGGGTTGCCGGGCCAGCCCCAGCCCCATGCCAAACAATCCGGTGTAGAGGGCAGGACCGCCCAGACCCAGCAGCGAGTGACGCATAGCTAGCTGTGCGCCCCACGGTGCCACACCCGTATCGGCAAAGACTTTCGCCACATAGAAGGGAGCTTCTAAAAAATTAAATCCGATGCCGATGAGTGCGCCATAAATAAAGCCATCCCGCACATTATCAAACTCTGCTCGTAGCAGCCAGAACAGCAGCACAAGGCCCAGCCCTTTGGTGGTTTCTTCGACGATGGGGCCTGCCAGGGGAGCGGCGATCGCTATCTTGGCATTGTCACCCAGCACCTGTTGAATATTCGGGTGTACGGCCAAATATTGTCCAACCGCATTGATAATGACACTGTTGATGGGTTGGGCGATCGCTGTTGCAATCAGTGCGCCCCACAAAAAAGTGAGGACATAAAGCCAGGTCGATTCATGCTCACGGCGATCGAGAAACCACAGAATCGCGACTGGGATGACTGAGAGTAACCCACCCCATAACATCGCAACAAAGAATACTTGCAGGGCATCTGGTTTGAGCGGCATGAGGATTCTTTGGGCAATCACGCCGATGCAGATAACCACCAGCACCGCCAGCACAATCACGGCAAATCTGGCAACTTTGGGGCGGCTCAAGGGTGAGCCATAAAGAATTTGGGCAGGGGGGTTGAATGACATGGGACTCCAGGGGGTATTTTCATTTCAATTGCTAAGAGAGGCAACCCAAGGGGAACGTAGATACCTACCCCTCTCTATCGCCAAAAATGCCAAAAGATTTAGGATATTGAGAGATACCCTAAAAGAGGAATCGATCTTGCGATTGCTGGCAGCCAAACATGCAGATGTGCAGACGTATAGATATAGCAATCCTATTGCAATCGCAAAAATTTCACGAATCATTTAGGACTGCTATATTCACGCAGGTAAAATCCACTCTCGACTCGCCCTGGCAGATGTGCTAGCTTCTCTTACCAGCAGGCAACCCGTGGAACTCTACTCCTGCCAGCTTTTGCCTCACCCTTTATGGAGCAACGATCACAGGATGCTAGCTGAGAGACTGAAGGGAACCGTTTGGTTGCTGTCTTTGTCATTCCCCATCAGATACACCCGAATTGTGTAATTGCCGTTTTGTGGCAAACTAATGCCCGTTGCATCATTACCTGAAATTGAACTATTGTAGATTGCCTCACCGCTACTGCCAGGCGGAAGAATGTTGAAGTATGCTGTTCCTTCAGTGATCAGCGAAACTCCCATCTTCTGTCCTGCTTGCGCATTCAAAATGTAGTCATGGTACTCGTTGCCCGTGATTGAAGAACGCAGGAAAGCATTATCGTTACCGGAGTCAAAATATACGACCGTATGTGCCTGAGACAGCACCGGAGCAGCTATACTAAATGTAAGCGATGCAGTAATGACTGCGGCGGTCAAAATCTTGCGGGTAGAAGCCAAAGTAGAGTTCAAGGTAGAGTTTTGCATTAAAGTGTTCCTTCATTAACATCAGAGAAGAAGTAGTTGTAGAATTCAGTTCCTGTCTGTTTGTTGATGACAACAACCCGCTTAGTGTCGCGATCATAGGAAACACGCACTTGATCATCTTCTCCGGTGTAGGTATTACCAGACGTACGCGATAGCCAACCATGAAAGATGAATTCTCCTTCAGTGATTTGCATGACAATTCGAGCTCGATGCGCTCTGCCTCGCCGCCATCGCCCGCTTCAAGCGCCCCAAGCGCTACGTGTTCCTGCCCGAACTGCCCAAGAACGCCTACGGCAAGGTGCTCAAGACCACCCTGCGCCAACTTCTGAAGGAGACCCCATGAGCCTGCAAGGACGCACCGCCCTCGTCACCGGATCCACCCAAGGCATCGGCCTGGCCATTGCCGAGGCGCTGGCGCGCGCCGGCGCCCAGGTGGTGTTGCACGGCATCGAAAGTCCGGAACAGGGCGCCCCGATCGCCGAGCGCCTGCAGGCGGCCCATGGCACGCGCACCGCCTACGTGCAGGCCAATCTGATGCGGGCAGACGAGGCGGCTGCGCTGGTCGAGCGCGCGTCCGCCGCGCTCGCACCGGTCGACATCCTCGTCAACAACGCCGGCATCCAGCACACCTGCGGCATCGCCGAGTTCCCGGCGGAGCGCTGGGACGCCATCCTGGCCGTCAACCTCAGCAGTGCCTTCCACGCCATGAAGGCGGCCGTGCCCGGCATGCGCACGCGCGGCTGGGGCCGCATCGTCAACATCGCCTCGGTGCACGGGCTCGTGGCCTCGGTGAACAAGGGCGCCTACCTGGCGGCCAAGCATGGGCTGGTCGGCCTGTCCAAGGGCGTGGCGCTGGAAACGGCGGCCGAGGGCATCACCGTGAACTGCATCTGCCCGGGCTGGACGAACACCGCGCTGATTCAGCCGCAGATCGACGCGCGGGCCGCGCAGCACGGCGGCGACCGCCAGGCTGGCATCCGCGACCTGCTGCGCGAGAAGCAGCCCAACCTGACCATGGCGGAACCCTCGCAGCTGGGCGAGGTGGCCGTCTTCCTGTGCAGCGCCGCGGCCGCCGGCATCACCGGTGTGTCGCTGCCGGTGGATGGAGGCTGGACAGCCCAGTAAGCCCGGGTTGTCTGCCGCGCGGGCACTGTCTGCCGCGCAGACAGCGTGCCACCCCGCACCCCCTGGAGCCGACCCACTTCCGGGCCTCGGGTCGGGCCGCCGCATGGCGACGAACGCCCCGTCGGCCGCGCCGCACCCGTGGTTTTCCCGCAGCCCGGCCAAACCGGCACGCCGCTTGCGGTGACTGCTCCACACAGCTCCCTCCCCATGCCCCGAACCCTGGAGACGACCACATGAAGCACCCCCGACTCAGCCTGGTCAGCCTTGCGCTGGCCGCCGCCCTGCCCGCCGCACCGGCGTTCGCGCAGGAAGCGCTCGAAACCGTCACCGTCACCGCGCGCAAGCGGGTCGAGACCCTGCAGGACGTGCCGGTGGCCGTCACCGCGCTCGGCGCGGAAAGCCTGGAGCGCCTGAACGTTCGCAACCTGGGCGACCTGCAGGGCAATGTTCCCAGCCTGACGCTCTACGCCGCGCGCGGCAGCAACACCACCATCACCACCTTCATCCGTGGCGTGGGCCAGGCCGACCCGCTGTGGGGCGTGGACCCCGGCGTCGGCATCTACCTCGACGACGCCTACATCGCCCGTCCACAGGGCGCGCTGCTCGAAGTCTTCGACGTGCAGCGTGTGGAAGTGCTGCGCGGCCCGCAGGGCACGCTGTACGGCAAGAACACCATCGGCGGCGCGGTCAAGTACGTCAGCAAGCCGCTGGGCACCCAGTTCAGCGGCCAGGCCAGCGCCAGCTTCGGCAGCTTCGGCCAGTTCAACGCCCGCGGCGCGGTGGGTGGGGCCACGACCGACGGCGAGTTGCGCGGCCGCGTCGCCTTCGCCACCATGAACCGCGACGGCTTCGGCACCAACCTGACCGACGGCACCGGCGTCAGCGACCAGGACACCACCGCGGCCCGCGTCAGCCTGGGCTGGTTCCCGAAGAACTCGCCGGTGGACGTTCAGGTCAGCTTTGATGACACCACCGACCAATCCGGCATGCGCGGCTTCCAGCGCCTGGCCACCAACCGCTTCGTGCCCGGCGACGTGCTGATGAGCAGCCGCTACGACATCAAGAGCGGCATGCCGAACAAGAACCGCACCGACAGCAGTGGCCACGCCCTGACGGCCAACTGGCGCCTGGGCGGCGACTGGGCGCTGAAGTACATCTACAGCCACCGCCAGTCGGCCACCGACACCGGCATCGACTTCGACGGCCTGCCCAACAAGATCGCCGACGTGCTGGCCACCTACACCGACGACTCCGACAGCCACGAGCTCCAGCTCACCAGCGGCAAGGGCGTGCTCGGCCTCTACCGCTTCAGCGGCGATGCCGGCGGTCGCGTGCGCAACAACTTCTTCAACGCCAGCTTCGGCGACACCAACGGCCGCGTCTACACCACCGGCACGGCGGTGTTCGGCGACTACGAGTGGGACCTCGGCCCCGCGCTCAGCCTGAGCACCGGCCTGCGCTGGACGCAGGAAGAGAAGCGCGCCCGCGTGCTCAACCGCGCCTTCAGCAACGACAGCTTCACCACCCCCATCGCCACCGTCTCCGACTTCGACAAGACGCGCAAGGTCAACAACGTCTCGCCGCGCCTGTCGCTGGGCTACGAGATGTCGCGCGAGGTGAAGTTCTACGCCAGCGCCTCGCGCGGCTTCAAGAGCGGCGGCTACAACATCCGCGCCAACGTCACCGCGGTGCCTGACTCGGCCAAGCCCTTCGAGGACGAGGAACTCGACAGCTACGAGCTCGGCGCCAAGATGCTGCTGGCCGGCGGCAAGCTGGAGCTGAACACCGCGCTCTTCCACAACAACTACAAGAACGTCCAGCTCTCGGTCTTCACCTCCTTCATCCAGGCCAACGGCCAGCCCGGCTTCTTCGGCGACTTCACCAACGCCGGCCGCGCCAACGTCAACGGCCTGGAGCTGGAGTTCATCTGGCGCCCCAGCAGCAGCTTCCAGCTGCGCGGCAACGCCAGCCACATCGACGCCAAGTACAAGGAGTACTTCGACCGCGGCGTCAACGTGGCCAGCCAGAAGTGGTTCAGCAACACGCCGAAGAACAGCGCCGCCATCGACGCCGAGTACCGCTTCCCCGCGTTTGGCGGCGAGCTGCGCACGCGCCTCGGGGCCAGCTACCGCAGCAAGGTCTACCCGACCACCGACCTCAGCGAGGCCATTGCGCAGCCCGGCTACACGCTGGTCAACGCCGGCATCACCTGGGCCAAGGACGCCAACCTCAGCGTCTCGCTGCAGGCCAGCAACCTGACGGACAAGGCCTACCGCACGGACGGCTACAACATCCCGGCCCTCGGCGTGCTCAGCGGCTTCTATGGCCCGCCTCGGCAGGTCTCGTTGGGTGTGAACCTGCGCTTCTGAGGCTCGCGCATGGCTGCCTTCCTGCACCGCTTCGTGCAGGCCGAGGACGGCCTGCGCCTGCACGTGGCCGACTATCCGGCCGACGACCCCGGCGCGCGAGCCGACGCGCCGGTGCTGCTCTGCCTGCCCGGGCTGACGCGCAACGGGCGCGACTTCTCGCGCCTGGCCGAAAGCCTGGCCGGGCCGGGCTTCGGCTACCGCGTGCTCTGCCCCGACCAGCGCGGCCGCGGCCTGTCCGACCGAGACCCCGATCCCTCGCACTACCAGCCGCCGCGCTACGTGGCGGACATGGCCTGGGTGCTCGACCGTCTGGGCATCCCGCAGGTCACGGTCATCGGTACATCCCTGGGCGGCATGATGGGCGTGATGCTCGCCGCCTGGCAGCCTGAGCGCGTGCGGGGCGTGCTGCTGAACGATGTGGGCGCCGTGCTCGAACCCGAGGGCCTGGCGCGCATCGCCGGCTACGTGGGCCGCCAGCCGGCGGTCGACACATTGGACGAAGCCATCGCCCTCACCCGCGCGGCCAACGCTGCGGTCTTCCCCGACTGGCAGGACCCGGAGTGGCGCCAGATGGTGCTCGACACCTGGCGCGGCGAAGGCGACCGCTGGGTGCCCGACTACGACCCCGCCATCGCCCAGGGCCTCGCCAACGGCAGCGCCGCGCCGCCGCTGTGGCCGCTGTTCGAGGCGGTGAAGAACCTGCCCATGCTGCTGCTGCGCGGCGCGCTGTCCGACCTGCTCAGCCGCGAGACGGTGGCCGAGATGCAGCGGCGGCTGCCGCTACTGAACGCGGTGGAGGTGCCGCAACGCGGGCATGCCCCGACGCTGGACGAACCCGCAGCGATGGCCGCTCTGCTGCGTTGGTTGAACGTCTAGGAGTCTGCGCGGCAGAAGGAGCGCCGGCTGCAACGCGCGAGAAACCGGCACCGCCCGGTATCACCGCCTGCGCCCAGGGGGCTACCCTGGGCTTGTCGGTGCTGCCGGGCGGTACTCAATTTTCGCACGTTTCGCTTCGACGTCCTCTGCCGCGCAGACTCCTAGCCGGGCTCCCGCCCCGCCAACCAAGCCGCCAGAAACGGATCCTCCACCTGCGGCGAGCCGCTGCGCGTCAGCAGGCCGAGCTTCTTCAGCCGCTCCAGCGCGGCGCGTACCTTGCCCACCGTGGGGGCCTGACCCACCCCCTTGATGCGGCCGAGCAGCTCGCGGGTCTCCTGGCCCAGCGGTGGCCGTCCCAGGGCCACGGCGCTGGCGATGCCGCGCTCCAGCGGCTGCAAGGTGTCGATGAGCGCGCGCCAGCCGGCAACGTGCTGCTCGTCGGCCAGGTAGCGCTGAAAGCCCAGCTCGGCCTCGGTGAGCCCTTCGGCCGACATGCGCTTGACGACGTCGCGCAGCAGCGCCGGCTTGTGACCAAGGCGCTCGAACAGCGCGCGCAGGCCCTCCAGCGGCGGCTTCTTGCCCCGGTGCACGCGCGCGAACTGGGCCTGCAGCGCGAGCAGGAACTCGTCGCCCAGCGGCGGGAAGTTCAGCACCTGGGCGAAGTGGTACATCGGCGCGCCCGTGCTGGCCAGCAGCGCGGCCAGGGCGTCGGGCGACGAGCCGGTGAGCACGGCGTAGACCTGCGCGCGGCGCTTGTGCAGCACGGCGCGCAACGAGCCGGCCAGGGCCTCGGCGTTCGCCCCGTCGGCCAGGGCCTGCGCTTCGTCCAGCATCAGCAGCAGCGGCTGGCCGACGGCGCCGTGCAGGCGCTGCACCAGGGTGTCGAAGCGCAGCTCGGGCGCCTCGGGCAGCTTGCGCCGCGCCGGGGCCTCGGCCAGGTCGAGGCTGGCGCCGAAGGCGCTGAGCTTGCTCACCCGCGTTTGTGCCGCCTTGCCCAGCCGGCCCTTGGGCACGCTGGCGTCGTCCAGGGCCTCTTCCAATGCGTGGTTGATGGCCGCCAGCGGCGCGCCGCGCTGCAGCCACAGGTCGGCATAGACGGGCAGCCAGCCGCGCTGCACGGCGGCCGGCGCGAGATCCTGGTCAAGAAACCAGGTCTTGCCGATGCGCCGCGGCGCGAACAGTGCCAGCGGCCGGCCCGGCTGCGAGGCGAGCAGGCCGAGGTAGCTGGCCGCCAGCTCAGGGCGGGCCACGCTGACGGCGTCGAAGTCGGCGGCTTGCATGCGCGGCATTGTTCCGCGTTGTCGTCAGAACAGCAATTGCTGCTTCTGCAACAACGCACTACAAGGCCAGACGCATCGCCACGGCGTCGTCGCCGTAGCTGCTCAAACCGCCCGAGCCGCTGGGCACAAAGCCCTGGCGCGCCCAGAAACCCTGCGAGCCCTGCACCGCCACCAGGCTGAGTTGCGTGAAGCCAGCGGCTCGCGCTGCGACCAGCACTTGCGCCACCAGCTGCGGCGCCAGACCCTGGCCGCGTGCGCCGCCGTGCAGCGCCAGATCGTGCAGATGAAAACAGTCGGGCGAATCCGGCAGCGCGTCGATCAGGCCATGCAGCGGCAGCGACCGGCCGACCCGCCAGGGGTGCGAGAACACGTAGCCGATCCGTTCACCGCTCGCGGCCTGCGCCACCCAGCATCCGTTCGGCCACAGCTGGCGCTTGCGGCCGAGCACCGCCCAGCTCTCGTGGTGGCTGGGCGGGTAGGCCTGGTGCTGGAGGGCCAGCACGGCCTCGGCGTCGTCCTCGCGCATCGGGCGAAGCAGCGCGGCGTCGGTCGGTGTCGGCATGGCGCGCATTGTCTTGGCGGTGGCGGAACAATGCGCGCCCCATGCCCGCCTCCCACCTGCCTCTGCTGCTGCTGGCCCTGCCGCTGCTTTGTGGCGCACAGAGCCTGGACCCGGTGGTGGTCAGCGCGCCGGCCGGCCCGAAGCAGGCCTGGGGCGCGCCTTTCGCGGTCAGCGTGGTCGAGGCCGAGACCCTGCAGCGCGCCGGCGCGCTGATCCAGCTCTCCGAAGCCCTGCAGCGCGTGCCCGGCCTGGTGGTGGCCAACCGGCAGAACTTTGCGCAAGACCTGCAAATCAGCTCGCGCGGCTTCGGCGCCCGCGCCGGCTTCGGCGTGCGCGGGCTGCGCCTCGTCACCGATGGCATCCCCGCCGGCGGGCCTGACGGGCAGGGCCAGGTCTCGCACTTCGACCTGGCCGGCGCGGCGCATGTGGAGGTGCTGCGCGGCCCCTTCTCGGCGCTGTACGGCAATGCCTCGGGCGGGGTGATTGCGCTGGTGAGCCGCGCGCCCACCGAGGCGCGCACCCAGCTGGCGCTCGACCTGGGCAGCGACGCCCTGCGCCAGTGGCGCCTGCGCGTGGATCGGCCGCTGGACGAGGGCTGGAGC
>JAFLDE010000123.1 GCA_017302655.1 Burkholderiales bacterium | reverse complement strand
ACGAACTGCCGCAGGCCGGCGTGCCCTGGCCGCCCGCCACGGCGCCAGCGCCGCGCCTGCTCTTCTGGAACGCCGAACTGGCCGCCGAGCTGGGCCTGCAGCCCGGCCCCGGCGACGACCTGGCGGCGCTCTTCAGCGGCAACGCGCTGCTGCCCGGCAGCAAGCCCTTTGCGCAGGCCTATGCCGGGCACCAGTTCGGCGGCTTTTCGCCCTCGCTGGGCGACGGGCGCGCGCTGCTGCTGGGCGAATGCGTGGACCCGCAGGGCCGCCTGCGCGACCTCGCCTTCAAGGGCTCGGGCCGCACGCCCTTTTCGCGCGGCGGCGACGGCAAGGCGGCCGTGGGGCCCATGCTGCGGGAAGTGCTCGTCAGCGAAGGCCTGCACGCCCTTGGTGTGCCCTGCACGCGCGCGCTGGCCGTGGTGGACACGGGCGACGAGGTGATCCGCGAACAGGTGCTGCCCGGTGCGGTGCTCACCCGCGTGGCCAGCAGCCATCTGCGCGTGGGCAGCTTCCAGTACTTCGCCGCGCGCGGCGACCTGGACAACCTGCGCCGCCTGGCCATTCATGCCATGGCCCGACACGGCGGCAACAGCCCGCTGGAGCTGCTGCGCGGCGTGGCGCAGCGCCAGGCCCGGCTCATCGCGCAGTGGATGAACCTCGGCTTCATCCACGGCGTCATGAACACCGACAACATGACCCTCTCGGGCGAGAGCATCGACTTCGGCCCCTGCGCCTTCATGGAGGCCTACGACCCGGCCACCAAGTTCAGCTCTATCGACCACCAGGGCCGCTACGCCTACCGCAACCAGCCGCTCATCGCCCGCTGGAACCTTGCGCGCCTGGCCGAGAGCCTGCTGCCCCTGCTGGCCGACCCGGACGGGCCGCAAGCCGACATGGACGCCGCCGTGGCGCAGGTCACCGAAGTCATCGACGCCTTCCCGGCTTGGTACGAGGCCGCGCTTCGCGAGGGCCAGCGCGTCAAGCTCGGGCTGCCAGCCCCCGGTGCCGCCGATGCGGCGCTGGCCAGTGCATTGGCTGATGAGTGGCTCGCCCTGCTGCAGCAAGGCCAGGCCGACTTCACGCTCGCCTGGCGCCGCCTGGCCGACGCGCTGGAAGGCCAGGAGGCCGCGCTGCACAGCCTCTTCATGGACAGCACCGGCCTGGCCCCCTGGCTGCAGCGCTGGCGCGCCGCCTGCACCGCCAGCCCGGCCGAACTGCGCGCCGCCAACCCGCTCGTCATTCCGCGCAACCACCGTGTGGAAGAAGCCCTGAGCGCAGCCAGCGACGACGGCGACCTGCGGCCCACCGAACAACTCCTGGCCGCGCTGCGCCAGCCCTTCGACGAAGGCGCCGACGCGCGCTACACGCAACCCGCGCCGGTGGGGCAGGCGGCGGGGTATCGCACCTTCTGCGGCACCTGAGCCGATTCGCCCGGCCAGCTCGCCCTCAGCGCTCGTAGCGCAAGGCCACGATGCGCCCGCGCCAGTACGGCAGCCGACCCTGCGGCGTGAGCCAGGCCACTTCGCCCTGCAGCGGCACCAGCAGGCCATCACGGCGCTGGTAGTCGCTGAAGCGACCCTCCCAGGGCGTGGGCACGCTGCGACCGCCCACCAGGCGGTCGCGCTGCTCGGCGTGCACACGGTCGATCAGTCCGTCGGTGCCGAAGTGAACGCGCAGGCTCAGGTGCAGCTCGCCGTCCACCAGCGTGGCGCGCGCATGCTGCGCATCGATGGGCTCCCACTGAAGCCCCTCGCGCGGCAACAGGGCCGTGGGGTACCAAGTGGCCTCGGCCAGGAAGCGCATCAGCTCACCGCGCGCGGTGGCCTCGCGGTCGCGCAGCTGCACCAGGCTGAAGAGACCGGCGATGGCGGGCTCCAGCAGGCCCTCGCCGGCCACGTAAGCGTCGTGTACATGCACGGCCAGGCCGGGCGCCATGGAGACGCGGCCATCCCACACGAAGCCCGGGCGCCGCAGCACCACGCGCTGCTGCGAGCGGAAGGGTCGCCAGCGCGAGCCGTTTTCGCTCAGGTTGAACTCGCCCTCGTGCGTCACCTCCACGGCACGGATCAGCGTCGAGCCCTGCGGCAGCACCAAGCGAAGATGGCGTGCCACCGGTTCGGGCAGGCCGTCAAGCTCGCGCAGGTCAAAGGGCGCAGGCCGGCGTTCGCGCTCGGCCGCCGCGTTCAGCGCCTGCAGCAGCGCCTGCGTCTTGGCCGACCAGCGCCATTGCCCCCAGGCGAGCAGGCCCACCAACAGCGCGAGCAACAGTCCCAGCGCAACGGCCACCATCCCCCAAGTCTTGCCCAGCACCATCGCACCCCCAAGGGAACCCGCTTGACGCGGCCATGGTGAAGCAGCCGCGCGGCGCTGGCCTTGACCTGCGCCAAGCTGCTCAGAAATAGCCGGCCCGTTCGCGCGCTGCGGCCTTTGGCCGCGTCAGCTAGCGCTGCGTGCCGTCGAGCGCCTGTACGGCCACGACGTCGCGCTCCAGCTCGAACACATCAATCCGCGCCGGTGGGGCAGGCGGCGGGGTATCGGACTTCTTGTGGGACTTGAGGGAAGGGGTAATCGTTTGACGGTTTCCGTGTTGCGGAACACAATCGCCCATGATTCACTCGTTCTCGTGCCCGGACACCGAGTCGCTGTTCCATAGCAAGGCGGTGCGTCGGTTCAAGAACATCGAGCGCGTGGCGAGACGGAAGCTGCTGCAACTGCACGCGGCGACCGTGCTGGACAGTCTCCGCATTCCTCCGGGCAATCTGCTGGAGGCCTTGAAGGGAGACCGCAAAGGCCAGCACAGCATTCGCATCAACGAGCAGTGGCGGCTGTGCTTTGTGTGGAAGGGCGACGGTGCCCACGAAGTCGAGATCGTGGACTACCACTAGGAGGTGACGATGACCCAGCTACTTGACGAAATCCACCCGGGCGAAGTTTTGCTGGAGGACTTCATGAAGCCCATGGGCATCAGCGCCCGCCAGCTCGCCGCCGACATCGATGTCTCGCCGAGCCGCATCAGCGAGATCGTGAATGGCGCGCGGCCGATCACGGCGGACACGGCGCTGCGCCTGGGCCTGTTCTTCAGCATGGAACCTCGGTTCTGGTTGAACCTGCAGGCCGAGTACGACATGAGGATGGCGGAGCGCGAGAGCCAGGCGGCGATCAAGCCGAGGATTCGGGTGTTTCAGCCGGCTGCAGCCTAGTCGAAGCGAACGAAATTTAGCGAGGGGCCAGCGTGCGCTCGGGCGCCCTGCACCCTCGCTCTGGACATGGTGGCCACGGGCTACGAAATGGTGCGCGATAAGCTGCTTACCGGTGCTGTCCTCATCGGTGTGGCCGCCAGTCATCAGTGCTGGGGCAGCCTTCAATCGTTAACCAGCAGGCTGCGCATAGCTGAGCTGACTACAGGGTTCACTCTGCCTTGAAAGCCCCCTGCTCCCAGTGGCTGAAGTAGTTGGCTAAGTGGTGATAACGAAAGGCGAGCTTGGTGTCGCTCCTGGAGTTCCTGAATCTCTCCGCCTGTTCATCCACGAAAGTTTTTGCTCGGAACGCAAGTTGCGTGTGGCTTTCGACGCCTACTACGTTCGCAAATGCGGTGCCGAGGAAGTGGACGAAGACCTGACCATCTGCGTCCTCCAACAACATGTCCGCACAGAGAGTTGCCAAGACCTTTGCCTGTTCGCTCTCTAGCTCGGCACTCGAAACTCCGCCGTTCAGGTCGATGAATCGCAAGAGCTCGGTGCCCACGACGATGCGTGGATACCCGGCAACTTCACTCTCCAGCTCATAGGCGCGAGCAACTGCTGCGCCATAAATTTCGTTGGAGTGCAACTCGGCCGCCCAGGCAACTTCCAGACCGCCACGCACCGGATGCTTTCGAGCCAAGCCATACAGGCACAAGAAGCCTGCGAGCATCAACATCCTGGTCACGCTGATCATCTTGTTGGGTGGTGTGTCCGAACCAAGGCTGGCGAAGTACACCAGTCCATCCGACCACCGCTGCTGCTTGACTTCGGGGTGTGCACCGAGCGCATCCCAGCGCTGTTGGTCCTCGGCTGATAGCTGTGCACGAAGCAAGGAGTGTTCTCCTCGCCGTTCATATCCAAGAAGGAAGTCGGCCGCAGCTTCTTGAAGTTTGACGATGGCTCCAATGCTGGCCCGCAAATCGGACTCAAATTGACGCCGTTGCTCGTCGTTCTTGAAGTCAGGAACGAGCCCCTGACCGCGTAAAGCCACACGCTGCCCCAGCAAGTCAACGAAGAGTACGCAGTGGTTGGCAACGGCCAAGGTCTGCAGCGCCGCGGCCTCAGTCCCAGAAGTCTTGCTCTTGGTATCGCTCATCACTTGGAACTTGATAGAAGTTTTCGGCATGCCGAGCAATGCAGCCTGCTCAGACTTTTCATCGCCTCTGCCAAACATCGCGAGAGCTGTGCAGAGGCCATTCCCCACCCCAGCCCGTACACCCGCTCCCAACCATCGGCCCCTCGGCCCCTCAGGCCCCGCCCCTCAAATCCCCCGCCCCACCGCCTCCCGCACCAGCGGGTGCAAGCCCTCCGCCTCACCCGCCGCCACCGCCTGCTTCAAGGCCAGGCGCATGCGCGGTTCCCAGAACTTGCGCAGGTGGGTGACCACGCCGTCCACCGCGTCCTCGTGCGCGGGCATGGCCGCGAAGAAGGTGGCGATGCGGTTGGCCATGTGGATGAGGTTCTGCGTGTCCATGTTCAGCTCTTGATGCGATCCAGCTGCGTGTAGGCCACCCAGTCGGTGCCGCGCACGAAGCCCAGCAGCAGCAGGCCGGCGTCGTGGGCCAGTTGCACGGCCAGCTGGGTGGGGGCGGAGACGGCGGCGACCGTCGCGATGTTGGCGCGGGCGGCCTTCTGCACCATCTCGAAGCTGGCGCGGCTGGTGATGCAGGCGAAACCCTCCTCGCGCGGCGAGCGGCCTTGGCGCAAGAGGGCGCCGATGAGCTTGTCCAGCGCGTTGTGGCGGCCCAGGTCCTCGCGCACCAGGCGCAGCTCGCCCTCGGGCGTGGCCCAGGCGGCGGCGTGCGGGGCGCCGGTGCAGCGCTGCAGGGGTTGGCGCTCCTGCAGGGCGGCGAAGGCGCGCGCCCGGGCAGTAGGGTGCAGGGGCTGGTGCAGGGGCTGGGGCGTGAGCTTGGGCAGCGGCAGGCGCACTTGCTGGAGACTCTCGGCGCCGCACAGGCCGCAGCCGGTGCGGCCGGCCAGCAGGCGGCGCCGCTCCTTCAGCCGCCATTCGCTGGCGGCGGAGACCTCCAGCTGCAGCTCGATGCCAGCGGCGCTCTCCTGCAGCTCCACGCTGCGCAGCTCCTCGGGCGTGGCAATCCAGCCCTCGGTGAAGGCGAAGCCGAGCGCGAAGTCTTCGAGGTCGAGCGGCGTGGCCAGCATCACCGCCTGGCTGATGCCGTTGACGACCAGGGCGACGGGCCGCTCCTCGGCCAGCCAGTCGGGCCGGCGCTCGCGCACGCCGCCGCGGCAGGCGAGCACCTCGACGGGCGTGGCGCCTCTCAAGCCATCAACTCCCGCTGCCGCTTCAGGCGCTCCAGGTGGGCGCGCTGCCAGTCGCTCAGTTGCAGCACCTTCTCCACCTGCACGGCGGTCACCTTGTACTCGGGGCAGTTGGTGGCCCAGTCGCTGCTGTCGGTGGTGATGACGTTGGCGCCGCTCTCGGGGAAGTGGAAGGTGGTCCAGACCACGCCGGGGTTCATGCGCTCGGTGAGCCGCGCGCGCAGCACGGTCTGGCCGGCGCGGCTGCTCACGCCCACCCAGTCGCCGTCGGCAATGCCGCGCTGTTCGGCGTCGTGCGGGTGCAGGTCCAGCAGGTCTTCGGCATGCCACTGGCTGTTGGCGGTGCGGCGCGTCTGCGCGCCCACGTTGTACTGGCTGAGGATGCGGCCGGTGGTGAGCAGCAGCGGGAAGCGGCGGCTGGTGCGCTCCTCGGTGGGCAGGTACTGGGTGTTGAAGAAGCGGCCCTTGCCGCGCACGAAGCCGCCCACGTGCATGCAGTTGGTGCCGCCCTCCGGCGTGCCGGCATGGCAGGGCCACTGCAGGCTGCCCAGGCGGTCGAGCTTCTCGTAGCTCACGCCGGCGAAGCTGGGCGTGAGGCGGGCGATCTCGTCCATGATCTCGCCGGGGTGGGCGTAGTGCATGGGCAGGCCGAGCGCGTGGGCGAGCTTGAGCGTGACCTCCCAGTCGGCCAGGCCGGCCAGCGGCGGCATGGCCTTGCGCACGCGCGAGATGCGCCGCTCGGCGTTGGTGAAGGTGCCGTCCTTTTCCAGGAAGCTGGCGCCCGGCAGCAGCACATGGGCGTACTGCGCGGTCTCGTTGAAGAACAGGTCCTGCACCACCACCAGCTCCATGGCGCTCAGGGCCGCAGCCACCTGCTGGGTGTCGGGGTCGCTCTGCACCAGGTCCTCGCCCTGGATGTAGATCGCCTTGAAGCTGCCGCTGCGGGCGGCGTCGAACATATTGGGAATGCGCAGGCCCGGCTCGGGGCTCAGTTGCACGCCCCAGGCGGCTTCGAAGCTGGCGCGCACGGTGCTGTCGCTCACGTGCCGGTAGCCGGGCAGCTCGTGCGGGAAGCTGCCCATGTCGCAGGCGCCCTGCACGTTGTTCTGGCCGCGCAGCGGGTTCACGCCCACGCCCTCGCGGCCCACCATGCCGCAGACCATCGCCAGGTTGGCGATGCCCATCACCATGGTCGAACCCTGCGCGTGCTCGGTGACGCCCAGGCCGTAGTAGATGGCCGAGTTCGGGCCTTGCGCATAGAGCCGGGCCGCCGCGCGGATCTCCGCCGCCGGCACGCCGGTCTCCTGCTCGAAGGCCTCGGGGGAGTTCTCGGGCTGGGACACGAACGCGCGCCAGGCGACGAAGCTCGGGGTGTCGCAGCGCTCGGCAACATAGGCCTCGTTCACCAAGCCCTCGGTGACGACGACATGCGCCAGCGCGTTGATGACCGCGACATTGGTGCCGGGCCGCAAGGCCAGGTGGTGCGCGGCGCGCACATGCGGGCTGCTCACGAGTTCGGTGCGGCGCGGGTCGATGACGACCAGCTTGGCGCCCTGGCGCACGCGGCGCTTCAGGCGCGAGGCGAACACCGGGTGCGCATCGGGCGGGTTGGCGCCGATGACGACGATCACGTCCGCTTGCGCCACCGACTTGAAGTCCTGCGTGCCCGCCGAGGTGCCGAAGGCCTGGCCGAGGCCGTAGCCGGTGGGCGAGTGGCAGACGCGTGCGCAGGTGTCGACGTTGTTGGTGCCGAAGGCGGCGCGCACCAGCTTCTGCACGAGGTAGGTCTCCTCGTTGGTGCAGCGGCTGGAGGTGATGCCGCCCACCGCGTCCTTGCCGTAGCGGGCCTGGATGCGGCGGAACTCGGCGGCGGTGTGGGCGATGGCTTCGTCCCAGCTCACGGCGCGCCAGGGCTCCTGGATGGAGGCGCGGATCATGGGCTGGGTCAGGCGGTCCTTGTGCGTGGCGTAGCCCCAGGCGAAACGGCCCTTCACGCAGGCATGGCCCTCGTTGGCCTGGCCGTCCTTCCAGGGCGTCATGCGCACCACGGTGCTGCCCTTCAGCTCGGCCTTGAAGCCGCAGCCCACGCCGCAGTAGGCGCAGGTGGTGAGCACGCTGCGCGTGGGCAGGCCGAGCTCGATGACGCTCTTCTCCTGCAGCGTGGCCGTGGGGCAGGCTTGCACGCAGGCGCCGCAGCTCACGCAGTCGGAGGCGAGGAAGGACTCCTTCTGCCCGGAAGTCACGCGGGCGTCAAAGCCGCGGCCGCTGATGGTGAGCGCGAACGTGCCCTGCGTTTCCTCGCAGGCGCGCACGCAGCGGCTGCAGACGATGCACTTGCTCGGGTCGTAGCGGAAGTAGGGGTTGCTGTCGTCCACCGCGTCGGCCAGGTGGTTCTTGCCCTCCCAGCCGTAGCGCTGCGCGCGCAGGCCGACCACGCCGGCCTGGGTCTGCAGCTCGCAGTCACCGTTGGCGCTGCAGCTCAGGCAGTCCAGCGGGTGGTCGCTGAGGGTCAGCTCCATGACGTTGCGGCGCAGCTGCTGCAGCTTCGGGGTTTGCGTGCGCACGCACATCCCGGCTTCGGCGGGCGTGGTGCACGAGGCCGGGTAGCCCTTCCTGCCGTCCACCTCCACCAGGCACAGGCGGCAGGCGCCGAAGGCCTGCAGGCTGTCGGTGGCGCAGAGCTTGGGCACCGGGATGCCGGCCAGGCTGGCCGCACGCATCAGGCTGGTGCCGGCGGGCACGCGCACGTGCTGACCGTCGATGCTCAGTTCCACCATCGTCGCGCCCTCAAGGGCAGGCGTGCCGTGGTCGGTTTCGTCGAGCTTCATAGACCGAAGTCCTGCGGGTAGTGTTCGAGCGCCGAGCGCACCGGGAAGGGCGTCATGCCGCCCATGGCGCACAGGCTGCCATGGGTCATGGTGTCGCACAGATCGTGCAGCAAGGCCAGCTCGTGGTGGCTGCCGGCGCGGATGCGCCGGATGAGCTCGACCCCGCGCTGGCTGCCGATGCGGCAGGGCGTGCACTTGCCGCAGCTCTCGATGGCGCAGAACTGCATGGCGAACTCGGCCAGCTGGGCCAGGTTGGCGCGGTCGTCGTGCACGACCACGCCGCCATGGCCGAGCACCAGGCCGGCGGTGGCGTAGGCGTCGATGTCGAGCGGCAGGTCCCACTGCGCCTCGGGCACGTAGGCGCCCAGCGGACCGCCCACCTGGATGGCCTTCACCGGCCGGCCGCTGGCCGTGCCACCGCCGAAGCCGAACACCAGCTCGCGCAAGGACAGGCCGAAGGGCAGCTCCACCAGCCCGCCCTGCTTCACGTTGCCGGCCAGCTGGAAGGGCATGGTGCCGGCGGAGCGGCCGACGCCAAGCAGGCGGTAGGTGTCGGCCCCCTGCGCCAGGATGTGCGGCACGGCGGCGAAGCTGAGCACGTTCTGCACCAGGGTGGGCCGGCCCCACAGGCCGCTCAGGGCCGGGATAGGCGGCTTGGCGCGCACCCAGCCGGGCTTGCCCTCGATGCTTTCCAGCAGCGCCGTCTCTTCGCCGCAGACATAGCTGCCGGCGCCCACGCGCACCTCCAGCCGCAGGCCTTCGACGGGCGCGAGCCGGATGGCTTCGCGCATCGTGGCCACGGCGGTCGGGTACTCGGAGCGGATGTAGAGGTAGCCCTGCGTGGCGCCGGTGGCGTGTGCGGCAATGGCCATACCCTCGATGAGCGCGAAGGGGTCGCCCTCCATGAGCAGGCGGTCGGCGTAGCTGCCGGAGTCGCCTTCGTCGGCGTTGCAGACGAGGTACTTCTGATCCGCCGTGGCCGCCGCCACCGTGCGCCACTTGATGCCCGCCGGAAAGGCCGCGCCGCCGCGGCCACGCAGGCCGGAGGCGAGCAGGGCCTCGACCACCGCCTCGGGCGACAGGGCCCGCG
>JAFLDE010000122.1 GCA_017302655.1 Burkholderiales bacterium | reverse complement strand
TCCTCGGTCAGCGTGCTGACCACCCAGCGCAAGCCTTGCTGCGCAAGCAGCGGGCCCATCTGCAGGATGAGGCGCCGGCCCTCGCCCGCGCGCCGCGCGGCCAGGTGCCCGACCTCGGCGATGCCGCGCCGCGTGGGCAGCTGTAGCAGCGTTTCAACCGGCGCGTCCAAGTAGCGCTCCAGAAACAGCGGGCCGTGCTCGGCCGCCCGGAAGCCCGCCGCCGCCGAGAGACCGTCGGCGTCGAACTGCGCCACCAGCATCGGTGCGAACTGCTGCACCCGAGCCCCGAATCGCTCGGCATAGATGGCGCGGATGAAGGCCTCCACCTCGGCGCGGTCCGGGTCCTCGGGGGTAACCAGGCGCAGGCTTGCAGGGGCGGTAGCGGGGAAGGCGGCCAACACGGGAACTCCTTGTGACGGTGGCTGGCTGCATCGTGGAGGCCCGTCCTGAAGGGAACCTTAAGCGGCCCCTGCCGTCACGGCGCTTAGCGGTGCAACAGCGCGTTCACCAGCGCAAGCAGCGTGCGCTGCTCTTGCGCGGGCGTGAAGGCCTCCGCGCGTTGCGCCGCCAGTCGCGCCAGCGCCGACAGGCGCTCGGGCTCGTCGCGCAGGCGCCGAAGCTGCGCCGCCAGCCCGGCCGCGTCACCCACGTCGAAGAGCGCCGGCCAGTCCTCGCCCAGCAGGCCGAAGTTGCCGTCCATGCGCGAAGCCAGCACGGGCGTGCCCGAGCGCAGCGCCTCGATCACGACGTGCGCGCCGCCCTCCAGCCGGCTCGCGTGAACCAGCACGTTGGCCGTGGCGATGCGCCGCCGCACCTCGCCATGCGGCCGGGCGCCCAGCCAGCGGTAGGACGGGCAGTCCCGCGCGCAGGCCTCCGCCTGGCGGCCGAGTTCGGGGTCGAGCGCGGCGCCGAGGTGGTCGATGCGGATGTCGCCTCGGTCGCGCAGCAGACGCGCCGCCGCGAACAGCGTGCGCGGATCCTTCTCTTCGCGCAGGTGGCCCACCATCACAGCACGCAGGAAGCTCCGAGGCCGCGGCCCAGCGGCCCGCGCCGGCACGCTCTGCAGCACCACGCTCGCCTTGCCGCGCTGCTCGGCGGGAAGCGCCTGCAGGCCCAGGCGGTTCAGCACCACGAGCCGGTCCGCGCGACGCACGCTGGCCCAGGCGGCGGCGTCGCCGCGCGGCAGGTCGGCGTATAGGTCGGTGCCGGTCAGCACCAGCAGCACTGGCCGGTCCAACGGCCAGGCGGCGATGCTCTCGGCGGACCTGCGCGCGTGCAGCGCGATGAGCAGCGCTCCGGCCGGGTCGCCTCCCTGCCAGCGCGCCCGCAGGTCCACCCGGTGTGCGGGCGCCAGCAGCCGTGCCCAGCGGCGCGCGGTTTGCCAGTTGCCGTTGTTCGCGTCGGCCAGGGCGGGGGTGACGAGGGTCATTTGGGTCATGATGAAGCCATGTCCAGTGTCGCGCCCTCGGCCTCTCTGCTCGCGCGCCACGGCTCGGCGTTGGACCTCGCCGCGCTGTGGCCGGCGCTGCGCGCCGAGCTGCTAGCCGCCTACGAGCCCTTCTGGCCGCAGCACACGCGCGTGGCCGAGCGCGCCGAGTGGAACCTCCCGCTGTGGGAGCTCGGCCACGTGGCCTGGTTCGCCGAGCGCTGGACCCTGCGCCAGCTTGACCGCCACCTCGGCCCGCGCGCTGACCCCGCGCGGCCGCTGCCACCCGGCAACTGCCGCGACGACTTCTACGACAGCAGCGCCGTGCCGCACGCGCGCCGCTGGCAGCTGCCGCTGCCCGACCGCGCTGGCACGGTGGCGCTGCTCGCGCAGCAGCTGGAAGGCGCCCTGGGCGCATTGCGGGAGTTGGGCAACGAGGGCGACGACGCGCTCTACCCCTTCCGCCTCAGCCTGCTGCACGAGGCCATGCACCTGGAGGCAGCCCGTCTGCTGGCACGGAGCCTGGGTCTGCCCACACCCTCGCCCCGGTCGGGCGGCGTCGAGCAAGTCGAGATTGCCGTGCCCGCGCTGCGCGTGCCGCTCGGTCATGCCGGCGACGGCGGGTTTGCTTTCGACAACGAGCTGCAAGGCCACGCGGTCGAGGTCGCCACCTTCCGCGTCGACGCGCGGGCACGCCTCTGGCGCGACCTGCTGCCTTGGCTCTCCAGCCCCGCCTGGCACGACGACCGCCTGTGGAGCGAAGCCGGTCAGTGCTGGCGCCGCGCGCAAGTGCCGCGCGACCTGGCCGCCCTGGACCCCGACGCGCCCGCCGAACCCTTGAGCGCCCACGAGGCCGAGGCCTGGTGCCGCTGGGCTGGCCGGCGCTTGCTCAGCGAAGCCGAGTGGCTCGCCGCTTCGGGGCAGCCCGGCTTTGCGTGGGGCGAGGTCTGGGAGTGGACCGCAGAACCCTTCGCCTCCTTCGCCGGCTTTCCGAGTCATCCCTACCGCGACTACTCCGCTCCCTGGTTCGACGGCCGCCATCGCCTGCTCAAAGGCGCCAGTCGCTTCACCCCGGAGGTGCTGCGGGACGTGCTCTTTCGCAACTTCTACCTGCCCGGGCGCTCCGACCTGGTGGCGGGCCTGAGGACGGCAGCCATCGGCTGAAGGGCGCTCTCGAGGGCTGGGGCGGCCGGCCGCGCTTTGCGCAGCCGCTGGTTCATCGCCCCAGATGGCTGGAGCGCCAGCGCTCCTGCTGGCGCTGGTCGTGCGCAGCTTCCGCTTCGATGGAGTCGCGTGGTAGCTGCTTCAGGCATTCCTCCATGTCGCCGGGATCCGGCGCTTCACCCGGCTGCAGCGGCGAGGGCGGCTGGGCCGACTTGCCGTCCCAGGCAAAGGCATTGCGGAACACCGGCGGGTCTGGAAGGCAGTCGTTGCGGTAGATCGGCGTGTCGTCAGTCGCGAAGGGCGTGAACGCAATCGTTCGCTCGAACACCAAGGACTTGCCGGTCGGGGTAGGCGGCAGGGGCGGCATGGACTCGATGGCCTTGCGCGCCAGACGCTCCGCGACGGCTGAGGTGGTCCAGATCGTGACGAGCCGGCTCAGCCGCCCGTCCGGGGCGATCTCGACCAGAAACCGCACCATCCCCTGATCCGGGCTTTCGACGGCCGTGCCCATCATGCTGCGCACCTGCCGTCCCCAGCTGTGGCGATAGCCCTTGCTGTTCTTCAAGGCGTACCTGGCTGCGAAGGACCATTCCTCGGCCGATGGCGCGGGCGGAGCGGCCATGGTGGCCAGTGCCCGAGCGGGCTGGGGCGGTGCCGGTTGGGGGTGGCGAGCAGGGGCCTGCTTCACCGCAGGTGGGGCGGCAGCCTCTCGCTGGTCCTGTGGGTTTCGCTCGGCAGCGGTCGGTGGGGTTCGCAACAGCAGCAACTGCATCGGGGCCCCATGCCGGATGCTGCCCTGAGGCACCGACGGCATGTGGCCTGCCCATAGCGCCAGCACCAGGCCATGGAGCCCCAGCGTGAGAGCGCCAGCTATCGGGTGCGAGCTGCGTTGGATGAACATGGAGGATCCCGAGCCGCGAATGGTGCCGCGCCGGGGGCAACACCGAGTCGGCACGACGTGCCGGCGGTCTAGTGTGCTATGTGTATCCGCATATTCGCATATGAAGTCGCTCGTGTTGGCGAGAGTGGTCGCTGCCGCTCAGCTCGGGCCGAGACGCGCGACCGCGGTGTCGAGCGCGAAAGCTCCGGTCACGGCAGCCCGCGGGTTGGAGGCTCATCACCAAGAGCGCTCCAGGATGAGCCCGAAGTTGGGCAGGGCCTCACCCTTGTCGGCCACGTTCACCCCCCGGCGCGGATCGAATTCCCGCGAGCCGCCGCTAGGCCCGCTGTAGACGTTGAGCACGTCGAGGAAAGTCACCAGTCCACCGGCCCGAGCTGGCGCCGGTAGTCCACCCGCAGATTGAGCGCATGCAGGTCGTCGAGCCGCTGCGAGTTCCTTCTCGTCAGCTCCTTCAAGTAGCGCAGCGCCTGCCCGGCACCCAGCACGCCACGGTGGATGACAAAGTCATCCGTGAGCGGCTGGGCTGGACCTTTGGGCACGGTTGCCACCACGGGCGCTTCGCGGCGCGCGTGGCGTTTCTGGCAAGCCCCAAGGCCGCTGACCGGTCTGGATGAGACACGCGGTATCACGGGCTTGCAGCGAGCCTCCGCCCCACCCACCCCATCCCTCCCTGCACCAGCAGCGCCATAGCCGCCGCCGGCAGGGCGCCGGCCAGCATTTGCGCCGCATCGTTCACGGCCAAGCCGGCCACGATGCGCTCGCCCAGGCCGCCGGCCCCCACAAACGCGGCCACGGTGGCGGTGCCGACGTTGGTCACCGCCGCCGTGCTGACGCCGGTCCAGAGCACCGGCAGCGCGAGAGGGAGGCGGATGTGGCGCAGCACTTGGCCTTCGCTGAGGCCCAGCGCGCGGCCGGCATCCTGAAGACCGCGTGGCACGCCGCTTAGGCCAGCGACGGTGTTGGCGACGATGGGCAGCAGCGCATAGAGCGCCAGCGCGAGCAGAGCCGGCCAGAAACCGATGCGGCCCAGCAGTGCGATGAGCAGCGCCAGCAGCGCGAGCGAGGGCACGGTTTACAGAAGACCTACCGCTGCTTGCAGACACCCGACAGCGCGTGGACGCGCCTCGGCCCAGACCGCCAGCGGCACGCCCAGCAGCAGGGCCAGCAGCACCGAGCCCAGCACCAGCATCAAGTGTTCACCCAGCAGGCGCGGCAGGTCGGGGGCAAACAGGCTGGCGAGGAAGCCGGGGCGATTGGGTGCCGGCGGCTGGGTGGGCACCGCGCTTGAAGCCTGCGCCAGGTAGCCGCGCGCCACTGCAGCGAAGGGCTGGCCGTCGATCTCGGCCCGCGCGTTCAGCGCCACCATCGTGCGCTCGTTCAGCCGCCCTTCGAGCTCGGCCAGCGCCTGACGCGCGGGCTCGGGAAGGTCGGCGTGTGCCAGCAGCACGGCGTCGTAGCGGGGGAAGAAGCCGCGGTCGTCCCTCAGCACGCGCAACTGCAGGCGCTCGATGGGCGCGTCGGTGGTGTAGATGTCGGTGAGGTCGATCTGCCCCTGGGCCAGGGCCTTCAGGGCCAGGCCGTGGTCGAGCCCGGCACCGGGCTGCTGCGGCAGCCGGTAGCTGCGCGCCAGCGCCGGCCAGCCGTCGGCACGCACCAGGAACTCGTGCGAGAGCCCGACGCGGAGCTTGGGATCGTACAGCGCGGCCAGGTCGGAAAGCGTGCGCAGCTCCCAGCGCTCGGCGTCCACCTCGCGCAGGGCCAGCGCGTAGCTGTTGTTGAAGCCCAATCGAGCCACGATGCGCAGGCCGCGCGCGGCCAGCAAACGGTCCAGTTCGGGCGGCTCGGGCAGGTGGTCGAGCTTCAGCAGTTCGCGCGCGATGGTGCCGGTGTATTCGGGGTAGACCGCCACCTCGCCTTGCGCGAGGGCTTGCGCCAGGATGGCGGTGTTGCCCAGGCCCTGGCGGTGCTCGGCCGCCACGCCCGAAGCGCGCAGGGTCTGGGTGGCGATCTCGCCGAGGATGTAGCTCTCGGTGAAGCGCTTGCTGCCCACCTGCACCGGCTGGCCCCAGGCCAGCAGCGGCAGCAGGCTCAGAAGGAAAACGGCTAGGCGGCGAGCCACAGCGCGAAGCGCCCGCGCGCGTCGGTCCAGGGCTGCAGGCGGGCGTAGCCGGCCTGGCGCAGCAGGACCTCGAAACCCGCCAGGGTCCACTTGTAGGCGTTCTCGGTGTGGATGCGTTCGCCCTTCAGGAACGCGCGCTCGTGGCTGGGCCAGCGCACGGTGAGCGCTTCGCGTGCCTCCAGGTGCATCTCCACGCGCTGCGCCTGCTCGTTCCACAGCGCCAGGTGCTGCCAATGGCGCGGGTTGAAGTCGGCACCGAGCAGGTGATTAAGCCGGCGCAGCAGGTTCAGGTTGAAGGCTGCCGTGACGCCGATCGCGTCGTCGTATGCCGCCTCCAGCTCGGCCGCGTCCTTCACCAGATCCACGCCGATGAGCAGGGCGCCGCCGCGCGCCAACTGTCGCGCCTCGTGCAGGAAGCGACCTGCGTCATCCGGCGCGAAGTTACCGATGCTTGAGCCCGGGTAGAAGACCAGGCTGCCGGGGCTGCTCAGGGAGTCAGGCAGCGCGAGCTGGGAGGAGAAGTCGAGCCCCACCCCGTGCAGCTCTCGGTCGGGGTGCGCGCGCTGCAGGCAGGCCAGGCTGTGGCGCAGGAAGTCCACCGAGATGTCTACCGCCACGTAGCGACCGGGGTCGGCCAAGGCGAACAGGCGCTCGCCCTTGGCGCAACTTCCGGCCCCCAGGTCGATCAGCGTGGGCCGCGCGGGCAGCCATTCGCGCAGCGCCCCGGCGATGGCTGGGCCGTGCTGGATGAAGATCTCGGCCTCATTGCGTGTCAGGTCGTACTCGACCAACTCAGTGATGGCGTCGAACAGGTGCGAGCCCAGGCGGTCGTAGAACCACTTGGGGTGGCTGTGCGCCTGCGGGGCGAGCAGGCCGGCGGCGGCCTCGCGGGCGGCCTGCGCTGCGTCGCCGGGTTGGCTGAGGGCATGGAATTGGGGTTCGCGCATGGCCGGCGCAATGTAGCGGTGGATCGTGTCACCGGGTCTCCCGTCTTCGGCTCCAATGCAGGCCCTGACCCCTTGGAGTGACCCATGCATCTGGATCGACGCGCTGCACTCATCACCCTGCTCGCCGTTGCGGCGCCCACCCTGCAAGCCCAGTCTGCGGTGTTCCGTGTCACAGCCATTCCCGACGAGGCACCTACCGAACTGGCCAAGAAGGCCGCGCCCTTGGTGGCCTACCTGGAGAAGCAGCTCGGGCAAAAGGTCGAGTTCACACCGGTGACCGACTACGCCGCCGCCGTCGAGGTGCTGGTCAACCGCAAGGTGGACCTGGCCTGGTTCGGTGGCTTCACCTTCGTGCAGGCCAAGATCCGCTCGGGCGGCAAGGCGATCCCGCTGGTGCAGCGGGAGGAGGATGAAAAGTTCCGCTCGGTCGTCATCACTGCCGATGCCAGCGTGAAGACCCTGGCCGACCTGAAGGGCAAGGACTTCAGCTTCGGCTCGCAAAGCTCGACCTCCGGCCATCTTATGCCGCGCCACTTCCTCGCCCAGCAGGGTCTGGACGCCGAGAAGAGCTTTCGCCGAGTGGCCTACAGCGGTGCGCACGACGCCACCATCGCTGCCGTGGCCGGCGGCCGCGTGGCGGGCGGGGCGCTGAACATCTCGGTGTGGCAGAAGTTCGTGGACGAAAAGAAAGTCGACCCCGCCGCGGTGCGCGTGATCTACACGACCCCGGCCTATTTCGACTACAACTGGACGGTGCATGCCGACCTGCCCGCCGCGACGCGCGAGAAGCTCACGGCCGCCTTCTTGGCCCTGCGGCCCGGCGCGCCGGAGGCCGACGAGATCCTGAAGCTGCAGCGCGCCACGCGCTTTGTGCCAAGCAAGGTGGAGAACTACATCGGCATCGAGTCAGCAGCCAAGGCGGCCGGGCTGCTTTGAATGCGCGTTGAGCTGCAGGCAGTTCACGCTCGGCACGCTGCCCTGCGCCCCGAGGCACCGGACACGCTGCGCGACATCGAGCTCGCCTTGCAGCCGGGCGAGGCGCTGGCGCTCATCGGGCCGTCGGGCGCCGGCAAGACCAGCCTGCTGAACCTGTTGGGCGCCGCGCAGCGGCCCACGCAGGGGCACTTGCTGCTCGACGGCGCCGACCCTTGGGCCCTGGGCGCGAGTGACCTGCAGCATGTGCGCCGCCGCCTCTTCATTGCGCCGCAGACGCCGCCGTTGCCGCCGCGCCAGCGCGTGGTCAGCACCGTGTTGGCAGCCCGCTTGCCGCAGTGGGGGCTGGCGCGCAGCTTGTGGTCCTTGTTTAGGCCGCAAGAAGCAGGCTTGGCGCTGGCGGCGCTCCAAGCCCTGGGCCTGGCCGACAAGCTGTGGGAGCGGGTGGACCGGCTTTCGGGCGGCGAGCGCCAGCGCGTGGGCTTAGCGCGCGCGCTGGTCAGCCAGGCCCGGCTGTGGCTGATCGACGAGCCGCTTTCAGCCTTGGATCCGGCGCGCGCCGAGGAAGCGGTGCAGGTGCTGCGGCAGGCGGCGCAGGAACGCGGCGTCACGCTGATTGCCAGCCTGCACCATGTGGATCTGGCGCTGCGCGCTTTCCCGCGATTGGTGGGCCTGCGCGACGGCGCGCTGCAGTTCGACCTGCCCGCCGCCGAAGTCACCCCGGCACACTTGCAGGCGCTCTACGCACAGCACGAGCGCGAGCTGCACAAGCCCGTCGCCAGCCCCGAGCCGCAGCCCAGCGCGCCGGCCGCTGTGCCCATGACTTGCCGATGACTTGACGACGATCCGTTGACGAAGCCGAGCGACCCCGTCCTACACGACCCCGCCTGGCTGGGCCGCGTCTTCTGGCTGCTGGCGGCGCTGCTGCTGGCCTGGCCGCTGCTTCGCGCCACCGAATTCAACCCAGCTACCCTATTGGAGCCGCAGGCTCTGAAGGTCAGCGGGCAGTTCCTCGCCAGCTTCTGGCCGCTGCGGTGGGATGCCCCCTTTTTGCTGCAGCTCGCGCAGGACAGCTGGCGTACCGTGGCCATGGCTACTGCAGGGCTGACCCTGGGCTTCGTGTTGGCCGTGCCGCTGACGCTGCTGGCCGTGGACCGGCTGTCCATCAGCGTGCTCAGCGGCCGCATGGCGCGCTTGCCGGCGCGGGTGCGCCAGTTGGCGCGCTGGCTGGCCATCGTGCTGCGCTCCATCCCCGAGCTGGTGTGGGCGCTGGTGTTCGTGCGCGTGGTCGGCCTCGGGCCTACGGCCGGGGTGCTGGCCATCGCGCTGACCTACGGTGGCTTGCTCGGCAAGGTGTACGCCGACATTCTTGAAAGCGGCGAAGCCGAGCCTGCGCAGGCGCTCTTGCGCAATGGCAGCGGGCGCTTGCAGGCCTTCTTTTACGCGCTGCTGCCCAGCCACGCGGCCGAGCTGGCCAGCTACACGGTGTACCGCTGGGAATGCGCGATCCGCAGCTCGGTGGTGCTGGGCTTCGTGGGGGCCGGTGGCCTGGGCCAGTCCATGGACAGCAGCATGAAGATGTTCAACGGCGCCGAGGTGGCGAGCATGCTGCTGGTCTTCATGGGGCTGGTGGCGCTGGCCGACGCCTTGAGCCGCTGGCTGCGTGAGGCGCTGGCATGAAACGCCACGACGACGGGAGCGACGACGCGCTGCTGCCGCCGCCGCTGTGGGACGCGCGCTGCAAGGCTTGCTGGATCAGCGCCGGTCTGCTGCTGCTCGTTTTGGCCAGCTTCTGGAGCCTGGATCTGCAGTGGGCGGCCTTCTTCAGCAGCGAGGCTTTGCAGAGCATGGTGCGGTTCGCCGCCGAGTTCTGGCCGCCCGACACCAGCGAGGCCTTCCTGCGTAAGCTGCTGCCGGCCACCTGGGAAACGCTGGCCATGAGCCTGGTGGGAACTCTGCTGGCGGCGCTGCTGGGCCTGCTCATCGCCCTGCCGGCCAGCGGCAGCGGCGCCGCGCGGGCGGCGGCGCGCACCCTGCTCAATGC
>JAFLDE010000121.1 GCA_017302655.1 Burkholderiales bacterium | reverse complement strand
GGCTGCTGCCCCCTGCCCCGGCCTCAATCGGGGCCTCTGCGCCCGTCCTGGCGGTCTGCGCGGGCTCGCCCAGCAGCTCGGCACGGGCGGCCTGCAGGGCGGTGCGCACCGCATCCAGGCCTTGGGCTTGGTGCATGTCGTTGAAGTCGGCATTGCTGCCCGGCGCGTGGCCGGTGGGGCACACGGCCCAGGCCAGGGCGCCGGCTTTGCGCAGTGCGCGCACGGCCTGCGCAGCGGCCACGCGGCCGGGGTTCTTGCCGGTGCGCTCGGCGGTGGCGGCGTCGTCGTCAGCCAGCACCAGGAATGCCGCGCCTGGCAGCAGCACCGGCAGGCCCCGCGCCACCTCGGCCAGGTTGCCACTGTCGAAGCACACGGCCACGGGCCAGCCGCTGGCCTCATGGCAGCTCGCGGCGGTGGCGTAGCCCTCGGCCAGGCACAGCACGGCGGGGCCGGCCCCAGACTCCCCGGCTGCTGCGGCGCTCAGCAGCTTGGCAGCGGGGTCGCCCAGCCAGTGGCGCGCACCCTTCTTGCGGCCCCCGGACAGATAGCGCTTCTCCCGGGCGCCCGCCGCCTCATCCTCGGGCGTGGGCCGCTGCGGGGCGATGCGCTGCAGGTTCACCAGCTCGCCGGCTTCGTCGCGCATGGGCACGGCCAGCACCCGGCCAGGCAGCAGGCGCACGCCGTGGGCCTGCACGCTCTTGCGGGCGAGGTAGGGGCTGGCGCTGGCGCCCTCGATGCCGGCCTGCAGCTCGGCGGCCTCGGCCCACAGCTTGGCGGCATCGCGGGCGGCCTGCTCGGCGCGCTGGCGGTACTGCGCTTCCTCGGCCTGGCGCTGCTGCTCGCGCTTCACGCGCGCCGCCTCGATCTTCTGCAGCTCCGCCGCCGTGGGCGGCGCCGTGGTGGCGTCGTCGGGGAAGCGAAAGCCGTGCTGCTGGGCCAGGTGGAACAGCGTGCCGATGCGCACGCGGCCCCCGGCCTTGATGCTGCGCCAGGTGTCGCGGGCGTCCGTCTCGCGGTAGCCCTTGGCGGCCTGGCTCCAACCGTCCCACACGTCGAAGCCGTCCAAGCCCAGCTCGGCCTTGATGGCCATGCCCAGGCGCACCCAGGTTTCGCGGTCCAGGTCGGGCGGGATGCTGGCCAGGGCGTCACGCACAAGGGCGGCGGTGACGATGCGAGGCGGCTTGGGGGTGTTGCTGGTGGCCATGGGCGGTAGGGTTCGGGCGTGGCAAGGGCCGGCCCGATGGCGCCACGCAGGACGCCCGGGCTCGGCTCAGGGGCAGGGGGACAGAGCGGCGGCGACCCGCTGGCCTCACGGGCCGTGGGCCTCGCCGCTGGGCAGGCGTCCTGCCAAGCGGTAACAGCGGCCAAGGCGGCAGGCACCTGGCCGCCAGCTTGTGCAGGCGCCTGCGCGGCGGTGTGGTGGCGTCATTGCAAAGGCGCCAAAGCACCCGACATCACACGCACGAAGCATTTGCCGAATCCAGCACGCGAGGCAGCCTCCGCCAACTTGAAGCCCGCAGAAGCCGCTTCTTCGCCACTACCAAAGGGCAGGCCATGCAGGACGAAGCCCAGCTCAAAACCGTTCGCATGCATAAGAACAGCGCTATGCAGCTCATCTGCAGATGGCAGCAAATCCGGGACTTCGGCAACGCTGTCCCCGCGCGACACAGCCTCGGCGATGCGCGCTTGCACCAGGGCCAGCGGCACGCCATGCGCGTTGCACAAAGCCTCCACGGACGGATGCAGTCCAAGGCTGACGAACACGACATAAGCCGCGGTCATGTCCTCCCCCCCAGCACGGCCTTCGCCGAGTCATGCGGCATGACTTCATAGAGCCGATGCAGCATGCCCTGAGAGGCCCTCATGACGTAGAGCATGGCGAACCAGCGCTCCCTGATTTCGGCAGGGGTGTCGGACAGGCAAGCCACCACTTCAGAGATGTTTTCGAGCGCGCCCATGCCGGTGTCGAACATGCAGCGCAGGTCTTCCATCAACGCGAACGGCGGCGCGTCCTCGGCGATGTGAAGGGCGGCGGTACCCAAGCCCAGGCTGTGCAGGCCTGCGGCGCGTTGCCTTTCTGCGGGGCTCATGCTGCACCCCCGATCAGCTCGGCGGCCGGCCGCTGCTGGTGCCGCTGCACCAGCTCCAAGGCCTCGGCCGCGCTCAGCAGGGCGCAGGCCAGGGCGCGGGCTTCGGTGGGCACCAGGGCCACGGCCTGGGCTTGCTCGCCGCTGTTCAGCGTGAGCGTGACGCCGCGCGAGTGCTCGCTACGGCGCGTGCTATGCACGCTGGCGGCGGTGTCGCCAGCCAGCGCGAGCAGCGCATGCAGGCGGCGGGTGCGGCTGCGCAGGGGCAGTGCGGGAAGGGAGAGAGGCGCAGCCGTTGCGGCGTGCGCGAGGGCTTGGGCTTGTGCGCCCAGGGATTGACCAGCCATGGTGAAGGCTCCTTTTGCGGTTTCGTCAACCGCCGCCCTCGCTCTCAAACGAGGGTGGCGGCCCAAAGCGGGGTTGAGAGACCGGGCAAAAGGTACCGGCGAGCCCGAAGGCTCCCCCGCCCGGGCCGCCATAGAAACCGGCTGCACCAAGGCATGGCTGCGCGCATGAAAAAGGCCGCTCTTCAGGCGGCCGCGCGCCTCTTGCTTCGGGCTCTCACCCCCGGCCGCTGGTTCGCAGCGGCGGGGCCAATGTAGCACCGTGTCTAGCTCGCCGAAAGCACTTCGCCTCATGGGTAGGGCTGCCCATCTGCGTCCTGCATCGGCCGGCTGGTGCGCATGACAGGCACGCCGTTCGCGTCCAACTCCCCCTCCACGATGAAGGCGCCCGACTCGGCATCCCGCACGAGAAGCCTCGACGTGCTGCTGGCCGCCAGATAGGCGCGACCCGCAAAGCGAAAGCGCCAGGCATCGCGGCCATGCGGCTGCGTGCGCTTGGCCGCCTTCAGCAGCTCGGGCCGCGCCTCATTCAACGCTGCCAGGCGGTCGTTCTCAGCTTGCACCATGAGCGCGGCGCGCCGCTGGGCAAGAACCGGCAGCATGTCGGCCGTGAACGCGTGTTCGCCCCCATGCTTGAGCGCCCTGCGCTCCCCATCGGCAAGCGCTTCCAGCATGAGGCGGCGGGCCTGAAAGGCAGTGCGCGCGCCCGGCACTGCGTACGCCCCGGCGCTCACGCGGCACCGCCTTCCTTGGTCGGCCGGCTCTCGCACCAGGCGTCCACCTCGGCAGCGCCTTCCTTGGTCGGCCGGCTCTCGCACCAGGCGTCCACCTCGGCAGCGCCTTCCTTGGTCGGCCGGCTCTCGCACCAGGCGTCCACCTCGGCAGCGCGCCATGCCACGGAGCGAGCGCCCACCATGACAGGCTGGGGGAAGGTGCCGGCGCGGATCGCGGCGTAGATGGTGGACTTCTTCAGGCCCGTGCGGGCCTCCACGTCAGGAAGGCGCAGCAGGCGCGGCGACAGCGACGTGCGGGGCGGGTTCTCGGGGGTGACGGCGGCGAGGTGCATCGGGACTCCATGGCGTGCGGTTGCGACGGGTTGGAGCATCGGCACCGATGGCCGGAACGGTCTAGGCGGAACGCGGTTCCGATGTGGTTCCGGGCGGCGTTCCCATGTTTCGGTTCACGCGGCCTGGCGGGCTACCCGCGACTGCGAAAGCTTGTTCGCTTGAGTAATCCGCTTGCCCAATGTTGGCCCCGCGCGCGCCCAACCCGCAGCGGCCAATGCGTCCAGCGCGGCCGGCTTCTTCATGCTGCGTTTGGCCAGGGCGTACACCTGGCCGAAGCGGCTCACGTCTGCAGGGCGCCAGGGCTTGCTCACCTCAAAGTCGGCCTGCGGCGCGAGCTGCTCAACGGTGGGCTCTGGATCGCGCTTGGGGCGAGCCACTGCAGGCGCCTGCACGGCCTCGACTTGGCCAAACACCTCGGGGAACAGCGCCTCGGCATCGGCTCGCAGGATGGCCAGGCCGGCGCATTGGTCGGTGTCCCAGCCCGTCTTTGGGCACTCGGCATCGCGCTCGGGGCTTTCGGCCCAGTGGCGGCGCATGGCCTGCAAGGCGCCGGCCAGGCCATGCCGCAAGTTCTCCTTCGGTTCCACATGGCCCACGTAGTAGGCCACCGGCCAGCCGCTCGCGTAGGCGATATTGAAGGCTTGCTGCATTTCCACGCGCTGCGCATCGCTACCCGCCTGCAGCTCAAACAGCTCAAGCCCTACGAGCCGATCCAGCACCAGGCGGGCGGCCTCTGACAAGGCCCGGTCTTCAGCGTCGGCATAGGCCCTGACCAACGCGACCAGGCGCACCAGCTCTGGCCGGCCGTCGATGGCGGCGCGCAGCGGCCCGAAGCGGGCCTTGTCGTGGGGAAGTTCAACGCGGTTCATGGCATGCCCTGCACGCCCTGCCAACCAAGTGAGGCGCACCGCACCCGCCGGGCAGGGCTGCCGGCCTGACTGGCGGGGATCAGCCGCCAGCGGTGCGATGCCTGGCCATCGTAGGCAGGAAGACCATTTGTGTAGAACCCCAGCGGCCCGCGAAGGTGGGCTGCGGGGCTGCCTTCACGCGCGCAGTTTCCGAGGAAGTGCAGCACCAGGCAGGGGCGGCAGCCGGGCGGCAAGGCCAAGGGAAGGAGGAAGGGAGAGAGTGAGTCTGTTCCCGTTGTTCCCGTTTTGTTCCCGCTCTTGTTCCCGGTCGCCTGGAGCTGCCTTTCTTCTATGAAAGCGCGGTCTGTTCCCGTCTGTTCCCGGTCGTTTTGCCTTTTCACCAACTTTGAATGTCTTTAACCCACCCCTCCCTCAAAACCTGCGCGCGCAAAAAACCGATGGACCCGTCGGTCCGGAGGGGTCAACCCCCAGACTTTTGCACCCCCCCTGCCCCTAGGAGGCCGCGCACAGGGCCGAACGCAAGGCGACTGAGCCATTGCCCTACCCGAATGGCCGCACGGCGCTACGGGCCTGCATTCGCTGGTGCGGGGCATTCAAGCCAATTCACCCCGCGCGAAGGGGTACCCGCCCCGCCCCCTGCGCGGCGGCGCACACAGGCCAGCCCTTGGCCTGGCCACGCTGAGGGCTCACGCATTCGGCCGCCGATCCATCGGCGCGGTTTTCTGCCGCCGATCCATCGGCGCCCGATCTATCGGCAGCCGAAGCCAGCAGCCCCGCGAGGCCAGCGCGTGGCCACGGGGTCAAGGCTTGATGAGTTGAAGGCAGCCGGTGCCCGGCTGCCTGGCGTGCGGCGAGCTGCGCGGCGATCAGCGGCCGGCGCTGGCCCGCAGCGGCAGCACCTCGGCGCCCTGGCGCAGCCTGTCCAGGTAGTCGGCCCAGGCCTGCATGAGGGCGCGGCGCTGCTGCAGATAGGTCGTTCTGTTGTAGGCCCGGCCCAGGGCGTCCTTGACCTTGTGGGCGAGCTGAGCTTCCAACACTTCAGCATCCAGCCCCAGGCGCTCGACGGCCAGCGTGCGGGCCGTGGCGCGGAAGCCGTGCCCGGTCACTTCCTGCTGCGTGAACTGCATGCGGCGCAGTGCGGCCAGGATGGCGTTTTCGCTCATGGGCTTCTCGTCCGTGAGCGGGCTCGGGAAGACGAAGCGGCCATGCCCCGTGAGCGGGTGCAGCTCACGCAGGACGGCCACGGCCTGGCGGGCCAAGGGCACCAGGTGCGGCGGGTTCTTGGCCTTGGCCTCAAGCGTGCCCTTCATGCGCGCGGCCGGGATCGTCCAGAGCGCCGCGTCCAAGTCGATCTCGGCCCACTCGGCGTGGCGCAGCTCGCCCGGACGCAGGAACACCAAGGGCGTGAGGGCCAGGGCGGCGCGCACGGTGGGCGTGCCCTTGTAGCCGTCGAAGGCGCGCAGCAGCTCGCCCAGCTTGGCCGGGTCGGTGACGGCGGCGCGGTTGGCCGCCAGCGGCAGCTTGACGGCGCCTTTCAGGTCGCGGGTGGGGTCGCTCTCGCACAGGCCCTGCTGCACGCCATGGCAGAACACAGCGCTGGCCACGCGCAGGGCTCGGTAAGCGGTCTCGCTCACGCCCCGCGCTTCGATGCGGCGCACTTGCTGCAGCATCTCCGGCGCGGTCAGCTCGGCCAGGCGGCGCAGGCCGATGAAGGGCACCAGGTCATTGGCCAGCAGGGCTTGCACCTTGTCCGCGTGGCGGGGCGACCAGCCGGCGCGGCGGTACTGGAACCAATCGGCCGCCGTGTGGGCGAAGGTGCCCGGCACCGGCTCGCCAGCCTCCACCAGGCGCGCCACCTCGGCCGCCTGCTCGCGCGCCGCCTTGTCGGCCTTGCGGGTGTCGCTCGGGTTGATGCCAGCCGCGAGCTGGCGGCGCGCGTCATCGCGGCGCTCGCGGGCCAGGGCCAAGCCGGTGTCCGGGTAGGTGCCCAGGCTCAGCATCCCTTCCTTGCCCTCGAAGCGATAGCGCAGCCGCCACCAGCCCACGCCCGTGGGCCGCGCGTCCAGGTGCAGGCCGCTGCCGTCGCTCAGCTTGTGGGCCGTGCCGGTCTTGCGGGCTCGCGCCAGGGCTGCACGGATGGCCTTGTCGCTGAGGGTGTCGGAGGTCGCCATGCGGGTAACTCTAGACCCGACTTGCCCGCATCGGGGCAGTTACCCGCAAAGTTACCCGCAGCGATGGCCGGAAGGCGGCGCACTTACCCGCACGTCGGCGGACATGAAAAAAGCCCTAAGCGGTTGATTCGCTTAGGGCTTTTGCACTTTCTCGGACTTCCTTAAACCTCGGTGTGGTAGGCCGCCCGTGAGTCGAACACGGCACCAACAGATTATGAGTCTGCTGCTCTAACCAAGCATGAGCTAGCGGCCCGCCCAGGGCGCATTGTCTCAGCGCGTGGAGAGCGCCTGGCCGACCATGCGGGCGGTCACGTCGACGATCTGGATCATGCGGTCGTAGGCCATGCGCGTGGGACCGATGACGCCGAGGGTGCCGACCACCTGGCCGTCGACCTCGTAGGGGCTGGAGACGATGCTCAGCTCCTCGAAGGGCACGACCTGGCTCTCGCCCCCGATGAAGATGCGCACACCCTCGGCGCGACTGCTGGTGTCGAGCAGGCGCATCAACTGAGCCTTTTCCTCGAACAGTCCGAACAGGCGGCGCAGACTGCCAAGGTCCTGGCCGAAGTCCTGCACGGCGAGCAAATTGCGTTCGCCGCTGATGACGACCTGCTCGCCACCCTCGGGGTCGGCCGCCTGCACGGCGGCGCTCATCAAGGTGGCAATCTCGCCGCGCAGTTGCTCCACCTCGGCACGCAGACGCTCGCGCACCACTTCCAGCGTGAGCCCGGTGTACTGGGCATTGAGCCGGTTGGCGGCTTCCTGCAGTTCCTGCTGCGAGTGATCCTGCGCGGTGACGATGACGCGGTTCTGCACATCGCCGTCCGGACTTACCAGGATGACCAGCACGCGGCGCTCGGACAGGCGCAGGAACTCGATATGGCGGAACACCGAGGGCTTCCTCGGCGCGGTGATGACGCCGACAAAGCTAGACAGGCTGGACAGCACCTGGGCCGCATGCGCGATGACACGCTGCGGCTGGTCGGGCAACAACTGGCCCTGCAACTGTTGCACCTCGGTCTCGAACAAGGCCGGGCGCGCGGTCAGCATGGTGTCCACGAAGAGGCGGTAGCCCAGGGCCGTGGGCACGCGGCCGGCACTGGTGTGCGGGCTGGCGATCAGGCCCAGCTCCTCCAGGTCGGACATGACGTTGCGGATGGTGGCGGGCGAAAGCTCCAGGCCCGAGGCCTTGGACAGGGTGCGCGAGCCGACCGGCTGGCCATCGGCGATGTAGCGCTCCACCAGAGTCTTGAGCAGTGAACGCGAACGGTCATCGAGCATGGCCGCATTTTGCGGCTCGGGGCGCACCCTGCTTATCTTGACAAACCCCTGTGCGAACATGCTTCGCATGGCATTCCGTCACGTCGCCCTGGTGGGCAAGCCTGCCCCAGGCATCGGGCCGGTCATCGAGCAAGTTCGCGACTTCCTGCGCCAGCATGGGCTACGGGTGACCCTGGAGCGGCGCTCGGCCGAGGCCGCCGGCATCGAGGGCTATCCGGTGATGGAACCCGAGGAACTTGGCCAGGCCTGTGACCTCGGTGTGGTGGTGGGCGGCGACGGCACCATGCTCGGCTTCGCCCGCGAAGTGGCCCGCTTTGGCATGCCGCTGGTGGGCATCAACCAGGGCCGGCTGGGCTTCATCACCGACATCCCCTTCGAGCAGTTCCGCGAGGCGCTGGCGCCCATGCTGGAGGGTCGCCACGCCAGCGAGAGGCGCAGCCTGCTCGAAGGCGCGGTGTGGCGCGACGGACAGTCCATCTTTTCTGGGGTGGCCTTGAACGACGTGGTGGTGGCGCGCGGTGCCGCCGCCGCCATGGTGGAGCTGCGCATCCACGTCGGCGAGGACTTCATGGCCAACATCCGGGCCGACGGCGTGGTGGTGGCCTCGCCCACCGGCTCCACCGCCTACAGCCTGAGCGCCGGCGGCCCGCTGCTGCACCCCTCGATTGCCGGTTGGGTGATGGTGCCCATCGCCTCACACAGCCTGTCCAACCGCCCCATCGTGCTGCCCGACGACGCCGAGCTGCGCCTGGAACTGGTGGCCGGGCGCGACGCCAGCGTCAACTTCGATATGCAATCGCTGACGCATGTGCAGCTCGGCGACCGCGTGACGGTGAGGCGCAGCGAGCATCAAAGCCTGTTCCTCCACCCCGAGGGCTGGAGCTACTACGCAACCCTTCGCCGCAAGCTCCGTTGGTATGAAGGCAATTCCTGACTAGAAGATGCTGAAGCGACTCGATCTTCGGGACTTCGTGATCGTCCCCGGCCTGGAACTGGAATGGACTGCAGGCTTCTCCGCGCTCACCGGCGAGACTGGCGCGGGCAAGTCCATCCTGCTCGATGCCTTGCAGCTGTTGCTGGGCGGCCGGGGCGAGGCCTCGGTGGTGCGCGACGGGGCGGGGCGTGCCGAGTTGAGCGCTGAGTTCGACACGCCGGCGGCTCTCTTGCCCTGGCTGGAGGATGCCGGCTTCGAGGCCGGCGAGGCCCTGCTGCTGCGCCGTGTCATCGACGCCCAAGGCAAGAGCCGCGCCTGGATCAACGGCAGCGCGGCCACCGTGGCGCAGTTGGCGCAGGCAGGTGAGTTTCTGGTCGACATCCACGGCCAGCATGCGTGGCAAAAGCTCACCCGGCCGGCGAGCGTGCGCGCGTTGCTGGACGACCATGCCGGCGTCGACGCCGCGGGCTTGGCCGCCGCCTTCACCGTTTGGCGCGAGGCCCAGCAGCGCCTGGACGAAGCCCGCGCCGCGCAGGCCAATCTGGCACGCGAGCGCGAGCGCCTGCAATGGCAGCTGGACGAGCTGGGCAAGCTGGCCCCAGGCGCCCAAGAATGGCCCGAGCTGAACGCCGAGCATCAACGACTGTCCAACGCGCAGGCGCTCATCGACGCCGGACGGCTGGCGCTGGACGCGGTCAGCGAAGGCGAGGACACCGTGCTGTCGCGCCTGGCCGCCGCTGAGCAGCAGCTGCGCGCGGTCGTCGCCTTCGACGCCGAGCTGCAAGGCGCGCTCGACGCGCTGGCCGGCGCCAGCGCGCAAGCCGAGGACGCCCCGCACACCCTGCCCAGCTACCTGCACCG
>JAFLDE010000120.1 GCA_017302655.1 Burkholderiales bacterium | reverse complement strand
AGGCCGCCCGCAGCGCGCGCGTGCGCCGGTCCTGACGGCCCTCGCCCTGCGGGGGGGCCAAGTGCAGCACGGCATCGAATGCACCGGCCAGGCGGCGCAGGCTCGCTGGCGCATCCAGATCGCCGCGCAACAAGCGCACGCCCAAGCCATCCAGATCGGGCCGCTCGCGGCGCGACAGCACCCAGACCTCCACTGCCGGCGGCAGGCGCGCCAGCACCCGTCGCCCCACGTCTCCACAGCCCACCACCAACAGCCTGGTCATCGCCCCCTCCCGCAAAGGCCTGCATCTTCGCGCGTGACAATCGCGCCCCTTCGCAACGTCCAAGCTTTCGCCCGCCGCCGGCGCCCGCCCGTTCCATGCCTCTGACCATCACCGTCCAACCCTCCGGCCGCAACTTCAGCGTCGAGCGCGACGGCACCTTGCTCGCCGCCGCCATCGCCCAGGGCATCGCCCTGCCCTACGGCTGCAAGGACGGCGCCTGCGGCTCCTGCAAGAGCCGCCTGCTGGAAGGCCGTGTGGTGCACGGCGCACACCAGAGCAAGGCCCTGTCCGAAGCCGAGGAAGCCGCCGGCTTCATCCTCACCTGCTGCGCCAGCGCGCAAAGCGACTGCGTCATCGAAGCCCGCGGCGTGCCGGCCGAAGGCGTGCACCCGGTGCTGAAGATGCCGGTTCGCGTGCAGCAGCTCACCCGCGCAGCACCCGACGTGCTGGTGCTGCGCCTGCAACTGCCGGCCACGCAGAACTTCCAGTACCACGCCGGCCAGTACCTCGAATTCATCCTGCGCGACGGCAGCCGCCGCGCCTACAGCATGGCCAACGCGCCGGGCGACCTGGGAGCCTCCAGCCCGCCCTTCGTCGACCTGCACATCCGCCACATGCCCGGCGGCAAGTTCACCGACCACGCCTTCTCCCAGCTCAAGGAGCGCGACATCCTGCGCGCCGAAGGCCCCTTCGGCAGCTTCTTCCTGCGCGAGGGCCAGGAACCGCTCGTGCTGCTGGCCAGCGGCACGGGCTTCGCGCCCATCAAGGCGCTCATCGAACAGCTGGAGCGCGATGGCAACCAGCGCCCCGCCACCCTCTACTGGGGCGGGCGCCGTCCGGCCGACCTCTACCTCGACGCCTGGGTGCGCGAAGCCTGTGCCCGCCTGCCCTGGCTGCGCTACGTGCCCGTGGTCAGCGACGCCCAGCCCGAGGACGCCTGGGGCGGGCGCGTCGGCTTCGTGCACCTGGCGGTGCTGGAAGACCTGCCCAGCCTCGCCGGCCACGCCGTCTACGCTTGCGGCGCGCCCATCGTGGTGGAAAGCGCCCAGCGCGACTTCGTGCAACTCGGCGGCCTCGACCCCGAGCGCTTCTTCGCCGACGCCTTTACCTCCGAGGCCGACAAGCACTGATGTTTCCGCCTCCTTTCTGCCCCGCCTCGCAGGCCGACGAACGCCTCGCCCGCGAAGGCTGCGCCGTGCTCGCCCCCGAGGCCACGCTGGCCTACCTGGGCCAGCCGCTCGCCGCGCTGCAGGCCCTGCTGCCCTTCTGGAACGATCTGCCGCCTGACCCGCATCTGAAGGACGGCGGCCGCTACCGCCGGCGGCGCCATTCGTGCTGGATGGTCGAGGGCGAGAGTTGCCAGCTGCAGCCGCACCGCGCGCACTGGCAGAGCCTGGACTACAACGCCCTGCACGGCGGCTTTGAGCGCTGGTTCGAGCCCATCGCCCCGGCCATGGCCGCGCTGCCGGCCTGGGAAGCCATCCTGCGCCGCCTGGCCCGCAGCGCCTCGCATCTGCGCGGCACGCAGCCCTGGGCGGTCGAAGCCCACCCCTTCCGCATCGACACCACCGACGGCATCGGCCGCCCCACCCCCGAGGGCGCACACCGCGACGGCGTGGACCTGGTCGCCGTGTTCCTGCTCGCCCGCGTTGGCATCAAAGGCGGCGAAACCCGCGTCTTCGATGCCGACGGCCCGCGCGGCCAGCGCTTCACGCTCACCGAGCCCTGGTCCCTGCTGCTGCTGGACGACCCCCGCGTCATCCACGAAGCCACGCCCATCCAACCGCTGGACGCTGCCGCCGGCGGCCACCGCGACACCCTGGTCATCACCCTTCGCAGCGGCGGCTTTCAAGGTCCCTGAAAGGATTCGTCGTGCGCCTGTTGCTGGTGGAAGACGACCCCGTCTTGGGCCAGGCGGTCGCCGCGCACTTGGAAAGCGCCGGCCACTCGGTGCAGTGGGCACTTGACCTCGCTGCAGCGCGCCAGGCGCTGGATGCTGGCGTAGCCCTCGCGGGCAGCAACGGTGGACCAGAGCTCGTGCTGCTTGACCTCGGCCTGCCGGATGGCGACGGCCTGGACTTGCTAGGCCCCGATCGCCCAGCGCCGGCACGCGCCGTCATGGTGCTCACTGCACGTGACCAGGTGCGCGACCGCATCCGAGGGCTGCAGGCAGGGGCAGACGACTACCTGCTCAAGCCTTTTGACCTCGACGAACTGCTCGCCCGCATCGAGGCCGTGGCGCGGCGCAGTCGGCGCTTGCCGGTGCCGGAAGCGCTGCACCTCGACTCTGTCCAGCGCAGTGTGCGCCTTCACGGCCAAGCCGTGTCCCTCACGCGCATGGAATGGGCCTTGCTGGAGGTGCTGGCCGGGCATCGGGGCCGCCTGTACACGCGCAACGAGATCGAGCATCGCCTGGCCACGGAAGGCCTGGCCGATGGGCAAAGCAACTCGCTCGAGGTCATCGTCAGCCGATTGCGCAAGAAGCTCGGCAGCGACGCCATCGTGACGCACCGCGGACTGGGGTATTCGCTTGCCTGACCGCGCCCATGCCGCGAGTCTGCAGCGGCAGCTGCGCCGCCGCCTGCTCAGCACGCTTGCGATGCTCTGGCTGGCAGCGGCGCTGGTGAGCGGCCTTTGGGTCTGGCGGGAGGCCGGCGCCGTGCTGGACAGCGCGTTGCAGGAAACCGGCGAGCGCCTGGCCCTGCTGCCTGCCGCGGCCTTCCAGCAGCCGGACACCGCCGAGCTGCTCGCGCGCAGCGGTGAGCATGGCGAGCACGTGCTGTACCAGGTCTTCGAGGCCGGCACGCTGCGTTGGCGCTCGCACCGAGCACCCGATCAGGCCATCGCCCCCGACGCGCCGACCGGCCTCAGTGACAGCGCAGGCTACCGCCTGTTCACGCTGCACGACGGCGCGCGTCGCGTGCAGGTGGCCGAGCCCCACGCGCACCGCCTGGCGCTGGCGCGCGGCATGCTGCTGGCGCTGTTCGCCACCCTGGTGCCCCTGCTGCTGTTGGCCGCGCTTGTCGTGGACTGGACGCTGCACCGCGGCTTCGGCCAGCTCGAACGCGTGCGGGAACAATGGCTGCAACGCGCCTTGCCCGGCCTGAGCCCGCCGACCGACACACAGCGCATCCCGGCCGAGCTGCAGCCCTGGGTGGACAGCGTCAGCGAACTGATGGCCCGCATGCGCCGGCTGCTGGACGCCGAAAGGTCCTTCGCCGCGCACGCGGCGCATGAGCTGCGCACCCCGGTGGCCGCCGCGCGCGCGCAGTTGCAGCGCTTGGCCTCTGGAGCAGCACGCCCCGTGGACTGCGCATCACCCGAGGCGCAGGCGCCTCTGCACGCGGCGCTGCAGCAACTGGACCGCATGGGAGCGCTCTGCACGCGCCTGCTTCAGCTGTCGCGCGTCGAGGCGGGCCTGGCGTTGCTTCGCGAACCCGTCGACCTCAATCAACTGGCCGCGCTGGTGATCGAAGAAGCCGTGGGTGGAGACGCCGATCGCTTGCTGCTGCTGCCCTCGGAGACTCCAGTCTGGGTGATGGCCGACCTCGACGGCCTCGCCATCGCGCTGCGAAACCTGATCGACAACGCCCTGCGCCACGGCCGGGGCGAAGTCCTGGTGCTGGTGCTGCCCGACGGCCTCCGCGTCCAGGATGACGGACCCGGCGTGCCGCCCGATCGCCTGGCCTCCCTGGGGCAGCCGTGGCAACACGGCACGACCAAGCGCCCCCTGCTCGGTACCGGCGTCGGCCTGGCCCTGGTGAAGCGAATCGCGCAGGACTCGGATGGCCGCCTTGAGCTGAAGTCGCCGGGCCCCTCGGGCCGCGGCTTCGTGGCCACGCTGCACCTGCAAGCCTGCTCCCCGCCCTGAAACGCAAGCAAAGGTGAACCATTCAGCTGCCGTTCAGGCGGCTGCGGATCATGCGGGCATTCCCCTTCGGAGCCCGCCATGCGCCCCCTTCCTGTTGTCCTCCTGCTGCTGACCCAGGTCGCCAGCGCCCAGACCGTGCCCCCGCCGCCGAACGGCCGGCTGCTCGCCTCGAATTGCGCACAGTGCCACGGTACGAACGGCAAGGGCCCCGGCTTTGAGCGCCTGGCGGGCGAGTCGGCGCGCGAGATCTACGAGGAAATGAAGGAGATGCAGTCGGGGAAGGAGGGCAAGGGCCTCATGACCAAGCATGCGATGGGCTACAGCGACGCTCAGCTGCGTGCGCTGGCCGACTACCTCTCCAAACAACGCTGAAGGGAATCGCGCCATGCGTCGCCGTCAACTGCTGCAAAGCGCCACCGCCCTCACCGCCTTGCCCGCACTGGCCAGCCTGCCTGCGCGAGCGGCCATCTCGAACCCAGTGCCCCTGGGCAGCGTGCTCATCGTTGGAGGGGGCATGGCTGGCGCCACCCTCGCCAAGTACCTGCGCCTATGGAGCAACCGACGCATCGCCGTCACCCTGGTGGAGCGCGACCCGGTCTACACCAGTCACATCATGAGCAGCCTGGTACTCACCGGCCAGCGCACCATGGACAGCCAGCGTTTCAGCTACGGGGCCTTGGTCAAGACGCACGGCGTTCAGCTCGTGCAGGCACAGGTGGAGACCATCGACCCCGAGCGACCCGGCGTGCAGCTGACCGATGGGCGTTGGCTCACGGCCGACCGTGTGGTGCTCGCGCCAGGCATGGCCTTCGACGCCGTGCAAGGTCTGACCGACCCGCTGGCGATGCCGCACGCCTGGAAGGCCGGTGAACAGACCCAAGCCCTGGCCGCCCAGTTGAAGGCGTTGCGCCCGGGCGGTCGCGTGGTGCTCACCATCCCCAAGGTGCCGTACCGCTGTCCCCCTGGCCCCTACGAGCGCGCCTGCCTGCTGGCCGACTGGCTGCGCCAGAACAAGCCCGGCAGCCGGCTCGCCGTGCTGGACGCGAATGCCGACTTCGTGGTGGAACGCGACAACTTCAGCCGTGCCTTCTTCGGCCTGCACGCCGGGGTCATCGACTACCGACCGAATGCTGAGGTGCAGTCCGTGGATCTCGCCACTCGCACTGTCTACACACCCCTCGGGCCGGTGCAGGCTGAAGTGGTGAACCTCATCCCGCGCCAGCGAGCGCCCGAGTTGCTGGGCCGTGCCGGCCTCCTGAACAGCCCGGACGGCCGGTTCGCTGCAGTGGACGTGCTGAGCTACGCCAGCACGCGGGCGCCCAAGGTGCATGTGCTGGGCGATGCCAGCCACACCACGCAGCCCAAGGCCGGCCACATTGCGAACCAGGAGGCCAAGGTGTGCGCCGATGCGCTGGTGCGCAGCTTCCTAGGCTTGGCGCCCGACCCCGCGCCCGTCACCAACTCGGCCTGCTTCTCGACCATCACACAGCGTCAGGCCAGCTGGCTGAACGCCGTGTTCCAGTACGACGCGGCCAACCGGGTCATGGTGCCGGTGGCGGATGCAGGCGGAGCCTCAGAAGGTTGGAGCGGTGACCATTTCGAGGACATGGGCACCTGGTTCCGCGCGCTCATGGCCGACAGCTTCTCCTGAGCCGCTCGGGATAAACCGGTCGGGCCGCGCCATGGCGGGCGGGTAGGCTCGTCCACATGACTCCCCGCAAGCCTCCCGTTCGTCTTTGGCTAGGCCGCATGGCCAAGGCCATGCTGCTCGTCGCGCTGTTGGTCTCACTGGCAGCCGCCTACTACGCCTGGCGCGCCAGCCCCCGCCACCAGGGCCTGCTGCAGGCCCCGGGTCTGAAGCAGGAAGTGCGCGTGCAACGCGACGCGCATGGCGTTCCCACGGTGCAGGCGAAGTCCATCCCCGACCTCGCCTTCGCCGTCGGCTTCAGCCACGCGCAAGACCGCGGCTGGCAACTCGAAGTGCAGCGCCGCATCGGCCAGGGCCGGCTCGCCGAAGCCTTCGGCGCCACGGCGCTGGAGACCGACCGCTTCCTGCGCGCCCTGGGGGTTCACCGCGTGGCGCAGGCGCAATGGGCCTGGCAAGAAAGGCACGGCGACCCCGAGGCCCGCGCCGCGCTGCAGGCCTACGCGGCTGGCGTGAACGCCGGCTGGCGTAGCCAGGCGCGGCCGCCCGAGATGGTCGTGCTCGGCCTTTCCTTCGAGGAATTCACGCCGGTCGACTCCCTGGCCTGGGCCCTGATGATGGCCTGGGACCTGGGCACCAACTGGAACACCGAGCTGCTGCGCCTGCGCCTGGCCCTGCAGTTGCCCGGCAGCGAGCGCCTGCAGCGCATCCAGGATCTGCTGCCCCCCTACCCGGGCGACCGCCACCCCGAGACCGAGGACTACCCGGCGCTCTACGCCTCGCTCGGCCTGGGCGCGCAGGCGCAGACGCAGCTCGCCCAGGTGGCGGCGGCCACGCAGCGCTTCGCCGAGTCCGGCGTCGAAGGCGCCGGCTCCAACAACTGGGCGGTGGCCGGCTCGCGCAGCAGCACCGGCCAGCCCCTGCTCGCCAACGACCCCCACCTCAAGCTCCAGTCCCCCACGCTCTGGTACCTGGCGCGCCTGCAGGCGCCGGGCCTGAAGGTGGCCGGCGCCATGCTGCCCGGCCTGCCCTTCATCACCCTCGGACAGAACGAGCACATCGCCTGGGCCTTCACCAACACCGGGCCCGACACGCAGGACCTCTACCTGGAAGAGCTGCGCCAAAGCGCGGGCGGCCCATGGGAGGCCCGCACCCCCGATGGCTGGGCGCCGCTGAGCACGCGCGAGGAAGTCATCCGCATCCGCGGCGGCGGCGAAGAGCGCATGCAGGTGCGCGCCAGCCGCCACGGCCCGCTCATTTCCGATGCCGGGCCCGGGCGCGAACTGCTCGAAGGCCGCGACGGCCGCCGCTTCGCCCTGGCCCTGCGCTGGGCCGCGCTCGACGTGGAGCAAGACCCCACCGCCACCAGCCTGCGCGTGAACCGCGCCAGCAGCGTGGACGCCTTCTTCGAAGCCATGCGCGGCTGGCACAGCCCGCAGCAGAACATGCTCGTAGCCGAGCGCGGCGCTGAGGGCAAGCCCCAGGGTGAGATCGCCTACCTGGCCCCCGCCCGCGTGCCCACACGCTCGAGCGAGAACCGCCTGCACGGCCTGGCCCCCGCGCCCGGCTGGGACGCCCGCTACGACTGGGGCCCCTACCTGCCCTTCGAGGCCCTGCCCAGTCAGCGCCAGCCCACGCGCGGCTGGCTGGCCACCGCCAACCAGAAGATCCACGGCGCCGACTACCCGCACCATCTCTCGCACGAATGGGCGCTGCCGCACCGCCAGCAGCGCATCGAGCAATGGCTGCAGGATCGCCCGCAGCACGACCTTGACAGCCTCGCCGCCCTGCACGCCGACCAGAAGTCGCTCAGCGTGCCCAAGCTGCTGCCGCTCTTGCAGAAGTCCGCGCGCGCCCACGGCCAGCAGGCCTTCGATGTGCTTCGCGGCTTCAGCGGCGACATGCAGGCCGACAGCCCCGCTCCGGCGATCTACTGGGCCTGGGTGCGCCAGCTCACGCTGGCCGTGCTCGAGGACGACCTGGGCGAGCCCCTGGCCAAGCAAACCCTGGGCGCCGGCCGCAGCTTCCAAAGCGCGCTCGAAGTCTTGCTGAAGAACGAGCAGCAGCCCTGGTGCGACGACCGCCGCACCCCGGCCGTGGAAACCTGCAGCCAACAAGCCCAGCTCGCCCTGCAGCGAGCCATGGACGAACTAAGCCAGCGCCTTGGCCCCGACCCGCAGCGCTGGCGCTGGGGCGAACTGCACCAGGCCAAGGGCGAACACCGACCCTTCAGCCGCGTGCCCCTGCTGCGCCCCTTCTTCGAGGTCAAGGGCCCGGTGGGCGGCGACACCTACACGGTCAACGTGGCCCGCGTGCGCCTCTCGGCCGACTGGGCCGGCGAGCTCTACACCGACGACCACGGCCCCGCCTACCGCGCCCTCTACGACCTGGCCGACCCCCAGCAATCCCGCGCCATCATCTCCACCGGCCAAAGCGGCCTGCCCTGGAGCCGCCACTACCGCGACCAGTTGCAGCCCTGGCTGGACGTGAAGTACCTGCCGCTGTGGCAGGCGGCGGCGAAGAGCGAATTGGTGCTCATGCCTTGAGGCTGGCAAGGCGCCGCCGCAGCAGCCGCGCCACCGGCTTGAGCGAATGGTCGTCGTGAAATGGAGGCTGGCCACGCCACGTCTGCGGAACGAAGTGTTGCCGCCAAGACGCCGCCGGTGGCACCTCCGGCGTGGAAACGCCTCCGAGTGTTGAAACGGTTGAAACAAGCTTCCTCTGCGTTGAAGCACGGGCGAAACCCGCGCGGCTCAAAGTTTGGCCGTCGCGTCATCCGATGCCGAGTCATGAAGCGCGTCGTTCTCAACACCACGGAGTCCACCATGTTCAAGTCTCTTCCCCTGCTTGCCGCGCTGATCACCGCAGGCTTGACCCCCAGCGCCTGGGCGCAGAAGGCCATCAACAACGCTGCTGCGCTGGCCGGTGGCGTGACGCCTGGCGACACCGCCGGCTACCCCGTCACGCTTTCTGAGCCGGGCCACTACGTGCTGACGAGCGCCTTGACGGTGCCAGCCAACAAGCCCGCCATCGTGATCGACGCGCCGAACGTGACCTTGGACCTCAACGGCTACCGCATCGCCGGGCCGAGCATCTGCAGCGCTTCCTCCAAAGGGATGGTTGCATGCGCGCCGTACCACACGGGTGTGGGCGTCCGAGTCAACGCCGTGAACGTGCAGATCCGCAACGGCACGCTGGTCGGCTTTGATCACGGTGTCGTGTCCCATGAACGCGGCGTCCACTTGCAAGACTTGACGTTGAGCCAGAACCGGATGGGCGCGCATCTGACTTCCAGTTGGAATGACGGCGGCATTCGCGTGGAGCGGGTGACGGCGATGCTCAATGGCGAGTACGGGCTGTATGTCGTCGGCCCTCACCAGCTTCATCAAGTGCAGGCCATCAACAACGGCGCCTTTGGGATGGCCGTGAATGGGTCTGGTGTGGTCTTCGATTCACTTGCCACCGGCAACGGTCACACCGGCGTTCACAGCAACGGCACCGCCCTCCGAGGCGTGCGAGCCGTAGACAACAAGCTCAACGTGGCAGCTGGAGCGGTGTCGATGGGCGGCAACATGGCGGGGACCACGCCCTTCTGATCGCTGGGCTGGCGGACCCCGGCAGGCCTCGCACATGACGATGCGTGTCGGGACTTGGCCCCATCGACTGCCTGGGTGCAAGGGGTACAGACCCAAGGCGGCGACAAGCGCTCAGCGCTGAGAGAAGTGCAGCTTTGACCTAACTACGTCTTCGACGCCTTCGATATCGCGCATGCGTGTCCTATGCGGCCTAACGAATGAAAGGGACTTCCCCGTCCCGAGCTAGCCGCACGTAGCGGCAAACGGCATCGAAGTGCCACGATGGGGTTGCGAATCTCATCAACTCACTCGGAAGGGGAAGCCCATGACCATTGTGTGC